>NZ_JBSFFI010000002.1:0-306653 GCF_053596035.1 Streptomyces sp. NPDC001781
CCGCGCCCGGCGGGGGCAGCCCGAGGCCGACGCCCACCGCGACCGCGTCCGCCGAGGCGTCCCCGGTGCCGACCACCACCGCGCCCAGCCCGGCCGCCACCGAGTCCCCGGCAGGCGGCGGTGGCCCGCAGCACCAGGGCTCGGCCGGCCGGCCCGCCGCGTCCTGACTCCGGAAGAACCTCCGATGACTCCGCGTACCGCCCGCCGGGCGCTGCCCCGGCGCCGCCGGCTCCCGCTGCGCCCGCTGCTGGCCTTCCTGTTCCTGCTCGCCGCGCTGGCCATGCTCATGCTGCGCGGCTACGTCCACAACGAGATCCTCGCCGACCACCGCGTGCGGCCCGAGGCACCCGGCGGGCACGTGCCCGCCGGGGTCACCGACGGCGGTCCCGTCGTCGACACCCGGAACGGCCGCACCGACAGCCTCCGGGTGCCGAAGCGGCGCATCGTGCTCACCTTCGACGACGGCCCCGACCCGACCTGGACGCCCCAGGTCCTCGACGCGCTCAGGCGGAACCACGCGCGGGCCACGTTCTTCGTGACCGGCACGATGACCTCCCGCCACCCCGAGCTGGTCCGACGCATGGTCGCCGAGGGCCACGAGGTGGGCCTGCACACCTTCAACCACCCCGATCTCTCCTTCCAGTCCCGGCGAAGGGTCGACTGGGAGCTGTCCCAGGGGCAGCTGGCCCTCGCGGGCGCGGCCGGCATCCGCAGCTCGCTGTTCCGGCCCCCGTACTCCTCCTTCGCCTCCGCGATGGACGACCGGTCCTGGCCGGTTGCCGAGTACATCGGCGGGCGGGGCTACCTCGTCGTCCTCAACGACCTGGACAGCGAGGACTGGCGCAGGCCGGGGGTGGAGGAGATCATCCGCCGGGCCACGCCCGCGAAGGGCCGGGGCGCGGTCGTCCTGATGCACGACTCCGGCGGCGACCGCAGCCAGACGGTCCGGGCGATCGACACACTGCTGCCCCGGCTCCAGGCCGAGGGCTACCGCTTCCAGACCCTCACCCAGGCGCTCGACGCGCCGAGCGGCGACACCCGGGTCACCGGACTCGGGCTGTGGACCGGCAAGGCGTGGATCGCGCTGGTCGGGGCGGCCGACGGCATCACCACCGTGCTCGTCGCGGGTCTCGCCGTCATCGGCGTCCTGGTCTTCGGCCGGTTCGGGCTGATGCTGCTGCTGTCCGCCGCGCACGCCCGCCGCACCCGCCGCCGCGGCTTCCGGTGGGGCCCGGAACCGGTCACCGAACCGGTGAGCGTGCTGGTGCCCGCCTACAACGAGGCCAAGTGCATCGAGAACACCGTGCGGTCCCTGGCCGGCGGGGAGCACCCGGTGGAGGTCGTCGTGGTCGACGACGGCTCCTCCGACGGCACCGCCCGCATCGTGGAGGGGCTCGCCCTGCCCGGCGTCCGGGTGGTCCGGCAGCACAACGCGGGCAAGCCGGCCGCCCTCAACCGGGGCCTGGCCAACGCCAGTCACGACCTGATCGTGATGATGGACGGCGACACCGTCTTCGAGCCGTCCACCGTCCGCGAACTGGTGCAGCCCTTCGCCGACCCGCGTGTCGGCGCCGTCGCGGGCAACGCCAAGGTCGGCAACAAGGACACGCTCATCGGCGCCTGGCAGCACATCGAGTACGTGATGGGCTTCAACCTGGACCGCCGGATGTACGACGTGCTGCGCTGCATGCCCACCATCCCCGGCGCCGTCGGCGCGTTCCGCCGCACCGCGCTGGAGCGGGTCGGCGGGATGAGCGACGACACCCTCGCCGAGGACACCGACATCACCATGGCCCTGCACCGCGACGGCTGGCGGGTGGTCTACGCGGAGGAGGCCCGCGCCTGGACCGAGGCCCCGGAGTCCCTCGGGCAGTTGTGGTCCCAGCGCTACCGCTGGTCCTACGGCACCATGCAGGCCGTCTGGAAGCACCGCCGGGCCGTGCTGGAGGGCGGACCCTCCGGGCGGTTCGGCCGGGTCGGGCTGCCGCTGGTCTCGCTGTTCATGGTGGTCGCCCCGCTGCTGGCCCCGCTGATCGACCTCTTCCTCGTCTACGGCCTGGTCTTCGGCCCGACCGGCAGGACCATCGCGTCCTGGTTCGCCGTCCTGGCCGTCCAGGCCGTCTGCGCGGCCTACGCCTTCGCGCTGGACCGGGAGCGGCTCACCCCGTTGATCTCCCTGCCGCTCCAGCAACTCCTCTACCGCCAACTCATGTACGTCGTGCTGCTGCAGTCCTGGGTCACGGCACTCACCGGCGGCCGGCTGCGCTGGCAGAAGCTCCGCCGCAAGGGCGGGGTGTCGGCCCCGGTCCCGGCCGAAGGAGCGCTGCGATGACGACGTCACACGAACTGACCGCACCCGCGACCGAATCGGCGCCCGAACCCGTGCGGCGGGCGCCGGTCCGGGACCGGTACTTCGACCTGCTCCGGGCGGTCGCCCTCTTCCGGGTCGTCCTCTACCACCTCATGGGCTGGGCCTGGCTGCCCGTGGTCTTCCCGTCCATGGGCGTGATGTTCGCGCTCGCCGGCAGCCTGATGGCCCGCTCCCTGAAGCGCCCCGCCGTGGACGTCGTCCGGGGCCGGCTGTGCCGGCTGCTGCCCCCGCTCTGGCTGCTGGGCGCGCTCGGGGTGTCCGGCATGGTGCTCCAGGGCTGGCGTCCGGACGCCGAGGGACACCCCGGCTGGTGGTTCGTCCACCTCGGCTTCTGGGTGCTGCCGCTGAGCGACCCGCCGTACGCGGGCACGCTGCCCGGCGTGCACGGGGTGCTCGGGCCGGGCTGGGCGGCCGAACTGGCCGGACCGCTCTGGTACATCCGCGCCTACCTGTGGTTCGTACTGCTCTCCCCGCTCCTGCTGAGAGCGCTGACGGCGATCCCGTGGACCACCGTGCTGGCACCGGTCGCGCTGGCCGCCGCCTTCGAGTTCGGCCACCTCCAGCTCCCCGGCGAGCGCGTCCCCTCGGCGCTGACCGACTTCAGCACCTTCGGCGCCTGCTGGATCGTCGGCATGGCCCACCAGCAGGGGGTGCTGAAGCGCGTCCCGCGCTACGTCGTGCCGTCCCTCGCACCGCCCGTCGCCGGGCTCGGCCTCTGGTACGCGCTCACGCACGGCTTCCGGCAGGGGCACGACATGGACGACATCCCGTTCGCCCAGTCCCTCTGGTCGCTGGCCACCGTGCTGCTCCTGCTGCACATCAGCCCGGTCTGGACCGAGTGGCCCCGGCTGCTGCGCCCCTTCGACCGCCTGGTCACCCTGCTCAACTCCCGGGCGGTGACCATCTATCTCTGGCACAACCTCTGCATCCTGATCGCCTCCACCCTCTGGGACCAGCTCTGGCGCTACGACGTCCTGGACGAGAGGTGCCCCTGGCTCCTGGAGAGCCCCTGGCCCGTCCTCGCCCTCACCTGGGTGCTGATCTGCGGCTGCGTGGTCACCTTCGGATGGGCGGAGGATCTGGCGGCGAAGCGTGAGCCGCAGTTGTGGCCGGACGGCGCTCCGCGCCCGGCCAGCCGCCACCGCGCGGCCTGACCCCGCCGGGGCGCGGGGGGTTCCGGCCGCCGGGCGGGAGGGGCACTGTGGAGGGGAGTGAGAAGACGCCCTCCTGCCCAGGCGGTGACGCAGCGCATGGCACTCGGTACCTCCCGATTCGACGCCGGACGAGACTGCCTGGACCTGCTGGCCACCGCGCACCCGAAGGAACGGATCGGCACGGCAAGGGATTTGACGGCCTGGATCGTGGAGGCGCGGCTGGTGCCGGCGGGAAGTCCGCTGGGGCAGGCCGACGGGGGATGGGTCGCGGACTTCCTCGAACTGCGTTGGCATGTCGAGAGGTTGATGCGGGCCTCTCGCGCCCCCGCCGACTCCCTGGAGGGGGTCAACCGCGCCGCCCGCGCCGCCGCGCCTCCGGCCGTCCGGGCCGTCGCCCAGCAGAACGGTTCGCTCACAAAGGAGTTGGCCGAGATGCCCACGGCGGCCGCCCTCCTCTCCCTCCTCGCCCGTGACGCCGTGGACCTCCTCACCGACCCCCTCGCCCGGGCGGCCGTGCGCGAATGCGCTGCGAAGGGCTGTTCACTGCTGTACCTCGACACCTCGCGCGGACGCCGCCGGCGCTGGTGCTCCAGCGAGGCGTGCGGGAACCGCGAGCGGGTCGCCCGGCACCGGCGGCGGGTCGCCCTCGCCAGGTCCTGAACATCCCGGTACGGCCCAAGTGCCGGAAAGAGGAATCCACTTGACTTCTGTGATTTGGGCTACACCGGGTTTGCCCGACCTGGGGTCAGGGCGGCGCGGGCCTGCTCGGCACCGTGTCGGAAACGTAAAGGTCGCGCGGGGAGAATGTGTGCGCATGTCCCGCTCGTCACACCACCCTTGAGGAAATCACCACCCCACCTTGAACAACCGCGCCTCCCGCCCCGTACGAAGGGGCGAGCGACCGACGGGGGCAAGCCCCGGACACCGGAGGTGGGCGTGCGCAAGGATGCGGCCGTGGCCAATGAACGTGGATCGAGGGCCCGACATCGCATGTCCTCGCAGCCCTCGCAGTCGTCGGAACCCGACGAGGAGTTGATGCGCGCCCTGTACCGGGAGCACGCCGGACCGCTCCTCGCCTATGTCCTCCGGCTGGTCGCCGGTGACCGGCAGCGCGCCGAGGACGTCGTACAGGAAACGCTCATCCGTGCCTGGAAGAACGCCGGTCAGCTCAATCGGGCGACCGGTTCGGTACGCCCCTGGCTGGTGACGGTCGCCCGGCGCATCGTCATCGACGGCCACCGCAGCCGGCAGGCCCGGCCGCAGGAGGTCGATCCGTCGCCGCTGGAGGTCATCCCCGCGGAGGACGAGATCGACAAGGCGCTCTGGCTGATGACGCTGACGGACGCGCTCGACGACCTGACCCCGGCCCACCGGGAGGTGCTCGTCGAGACCTACTTCAAGGGGCGTACCGTCAACGAGGCGGCCCAGACCCTCGGCATACCCAGCGGCACCGTCCGCTCACGGGTGTTCTACGCCCTGCGATCGATGAAGCTGGCGCTGGAGGAGCGGGGGGTGACGGCGTGATGGGTGTGCACGGGGGAATGCGAGGATTCGGCGCGGGGAGTACGGGTATGTCTGGCCCCATGCAGGGATCTCCGGTGCCGAACGAGCACGAGACCGTCGGCGCCTACGCCCTCGGGATCCTCGACGACACCGAGGCGACCGCTTTCGAGGCGCACCTCGCGGGCTGCGAGTGGTGCGCCCAGCAACTGGACGAACTCGCGGGGATGGAGCCCATGCTGGCCGCCCTCGCGGACCTGCCGGGCACCGGCAGCACCCCGGTGATCGGTGAGTCGCTGTCCGCGCGGCCGACCCCGAGGCTGGTCGAGAAGCTGGTCGACGAGGTCGCGGAGCGGCGGGCGGGCAAGCGGCGCCGCGGCTTCTACCTGGTCGCCGCCGCGGCCGCACTGATCATCGGCGGCCCTGTCGCCGTGATGTCGGTCAGCGGTGGTGGCACGAGTGGGACGGCGACCCCGCTGGCCGCCTCCGCCAAGGACCACTTCGACCAGCTGTCCACCAAGGTCACCGGCACGGACGCCGGCACCGGCGTCTCCGCCACCGTCGCCCTGCAGGGCAAGGCGTGGGGCACCGACGCGGTGCTGCGCCTCGGGGGCGTCAAGGGCGAGCAGAAGTGCTCCCTGATCGCGGTCGGCAAGAACGGCGAGCGGCAGACACTCGGCTCCTGGAGCGTCCCCAAGGACGGCTACGGCCTCCCGGACGCCAAGACCGAGCAGGCCCGCAACCCCCTGTTCATCGGGGGCGGCACCGCTCTCCAGCCCGGCGAGATCGACCACTTCGACGTCATGACCCTGGACGGCAGGAAGCTCGTCCAGGTGGACGCCTAGGGGGTGCCTGAAATCACGCCCGCGTAGCTTTGCCGGGTCCTCTTCGCGTACGGTTGACGGCTGCCCAGCACGTCAGAAGGGGGCCCGGTGGCCGCTCAGGTTCAGCATTCCGCGGTCGGCTCGGTCAACGGCGCGAGCGACTCCGTACGGGACCGAGAGATCAGCGTCGAACAGGAACACCTGGACCGGGTGTACCGGCGGCTCGAGGAGAAGATCCACGAGGCCGAGTTCCTGATGCACGACGCGGCCCAGCGCGGCCATGTGGGCACACCGGGCGCGCTGGCCGAGCGGGACGCCCAGGTGTTCCGGGCCGGCATCCATCTCAACCGGCTGAACAACGAGTTCGAGGACTTCCTCTTCGGCCGGGTCGACCTGCTCCTGGGCAAGGACGGCAAGAAGGGCCCGGACGGCGCCTACACCGCCGTCGAGCCCGCCGAGGGGGCCGTGCGGCCCGACAACACCGCAGACATCGCCGAGACCCTGCACATCGGCCGCATCGGCGTGCTGGACGAGGACTACTCGCCGCTGGTCATCGACTGGCGGGCGCCGGCCGCCGCGCCGTTCTACCGCTCCACCCCCGTCGACCCCGGCCGGGTCGTGCGGCGCCGGGTCATCCGCTCCAAGGGCCGCCGGGTCCTCGGCGTCGAGGACGACCTGATGCGCCCCGAGCTGAAGGCCACGCTGCGCGGCGAGGAACTGCCCGTCATCGGCGACGGCGCGCTGATGGCCGCCCTCGGCCAGGCGCGCGGGCACACGATGCGGGACATCGTCTCCTCGATCCAGGCCGAGCAGGACCAGGTCATCCGCGCCCCCGCCGCCTCCGTCACCTACGTGGAGGGCGGCCCCGGCACCGGCAAGACCGCGGTCGCCCTGCACCGCGCGGCCTACCTGCTCTACCAGGACCGCAGACGCTACGCGGGCGGCATCCTGATCGTCTCGCCGACCCCGCTGCTGGTGGCCTACACCGAGGGCGTGCTGCCCTCCCTCGGCGAGGAGGGCCAGGTCGCCATCCGCGCGATCGGCTCCCTGGTCGACGGTGTCGAGGCCACGCTCCACGACTCCCCGGCCGTCGCCCGCGCCAAGGGCTCCTACCGGATGCTGAAGGTGCTGCGCCGGGCCGCGCGCGGCGCCCTCGAACTCGGCACCGGCGCCGGCGCCCTGCCCGACCGGCTCCGCGTGGTCGCCTTCGGCCGCCGCCTGGAGTTGGAGGCCCAGGAGCTGGAGTCCGTGCGCCGCACCGCGCTCGGCGGTACCGCCCCCGTCAACCTGCTCCGTCCCCGCGCCCGCAAGCTGCTGCTGGACGCCCTGTGGGCCAGATCCGGCGCCGCCTCCCGGCACACCGACCCGGAGCTGGCCGCCGAGCTGCGCCTCTCCTTCGACGAGGACGTTGCCGACGAGGACTCCTTCATCGCCTTCCTCGACGCCTGGTGGCCCGAGCTGACCCCCAAGGGCGTGCTCGCCGCCATGGCCGACGAGAGGCGGCTGGGCCGCTGGGCCCGCCGCGTGCTCAACCCGGGCGAGGTCCGCAAGGTCGCCCGCGCGCTGAGGCGGGACGGCTTCTCCGTGCACGACATCGCCATGCTGGACGAGCTCCAGGCGATCCTCGGCGCCCCCGCCCGCCCCCGCAGGAAGCGCGAACTCGACCCGCTGGACCAGCTCACCGGCCTGGACGAGCTGATGCCGGTCCGCGAGGAGACCCAGCGCGAGCGCGCCGAGCGGCTGGCCCAGGAGCGCACCGAGTACGCGCACGTCATCGTGGACGAGGCGCAGGACCTCACGCCGATGCAGTGGCGCATGGTCGGCCGCCGGGGCCGGCACGCCACCTGGACGGTCGTCGGCGACCCCGCCCAGTCCTCGTGGTCCGACCCGGACGAGGCGGCCGAGGCCCGTGACGAGGCCCTGGGCTCCAGGCCCCGGCGCCGCTTCGAGCTGACCGTCAACTACCGCAACCCCGCCGAGATCGCCGAGCTGGCCGCCAAGGTGCTCGCCCTCGCCATGCCCGGCTCCGAGTCCCCCCGCGCCGTACGCTCGACCGGTGTCCGGCCGCGCTTCGAGATCGCCGGGGACTCACCGGCCGACACCGTCCGCGCGGAGGCCGAGCGGCTGCTCTCCCTGGTCGACGGCACCGTCGGCGTCGTCGTCGCCATGAACCGGCGCGAGGAGGCCCGCCGCTGGCTCGCCGGGCTCGGCGACCGCGTGGTCGCCCTCGGCAGCCTGGAGGCCAAGGGCCTGGAGTACGACGCGACCGTGGTCGTCTCCCCGGCCGAGATCGCCGACGAGTCCCCGGCCGGCCTGCGCGTGCTCTACGTCGCCCTCACCCGCGCGACCCAGCAGCTCACGGTCGTCTCCGGCGACCGCGACGAGCCGGACGCGGCCCGCGTCCCGGACCTCCTGCGGGACTGAACGGGGCTGTTTTCCCGCGACCTCGTGCACGGGGGAATGCCCCTCGGGGTCCGTTTGTTAGCCTTGTCGTGGCACCGGCCCGATCCAAGCCCCCGGGCCCAACCATCGTCGCTACGAGCGACCACTTGCCGCGAGGCGAGCATGGCGGGTCGGTGTCATGAGTGTGAGCGAGAGGCCCGCGTCCCTGTGACGCGGGCCTCTCGTGTTGGGTGACCGCCCGAGAACACAACGTCCGCAATCAGAGCCGACTACCACGTACTCGGCGGTAGGTGCGACGATCGGACGGCACAACACGCGACACGGTGAAAGCAGAGGAAGTCGGCCATGGCAACGGCGCCCAGCGTCTCCTACTCGATGACGGTCCGGCTGGAGGTGCCCGCGAGCGGAACGGCCGTATCGCAGCTCACCACCGCCGTCGAGTCCTCCGGAGGCTCGGTCACCGGCCTCGACGTCACCGCCTCCGGGCACGAGAAGCTCCGGATCGACGTCACCATCGCGGCCAGCTCCACCGCGCACGCCGACGAGATCGTCGAGGAGCTGCGCGGCATCGAGGGCGTCACCCTCGGCAAGGTCTCCGACCGAACGTTCCTCATGCACCTCGGCGGCAAGATCGAGATGCAGTCCAAGCACCCCATCCGCAACCGTGACGACCTCTCCATGGTCTACACGCCCGGTGTGGCCCGCGTCTGCATGGCCATCGCGGAGAACCCCGAGGACGCCCGGCGCCTGACCATCAAGCGCAACTCCGTTGCGGTCGTGACGGACGGTTCCGCGGTGCTCGGCCTCGGCAACATCGGCCCCAAGGCCGCGCTGCCGGTCATGGAGGGCAAGGCGGCCCTGTTCAAGCGGTTCGCCGGGATCGACGCCTGGCCGCTGTGCCTGGACACCCAGGACACCGACGCGATCGTGGAGATCGTCAAGGCCATCGCCCCCGGCTTCGCGGGCATCAACCTGGAGGACATCTCCGCGCCGCGCTGCTTCGAGATCGAGGCCCGGCTGCGCGAGGCCCTGGACATCCCGGTCTTCCACGACGACCAGCACGGCACCGCCATCGTCGTGCTCGCCGCGCTGACCAACGCGCTGCGCGTCACCGGGCGTTCGATGGAGTCCATCCGGGTGGTCATGTCCGGCGCCGGAGCGGCCGGTACGGCCATCCTGAAGCTGCTGCTGGCCGCGGGCGTCAAGAACGCCGTCGTGGCCGACATCCACGGCGTGGTGCACGCCGGCCGCGAGGACCTGGTGGACGCCCCCACCGACTCCCCGCTGCGCTGGATCGCGGACAACACCAACCCCGAGAACCTCACCGGCACCCTGAAGGAGGCCGTGCGCGGCGCCGACGTCTTCATCGGCGTCTCCGCCCCGAACGTCCTGGACGGCACCGACGTGGCCGCCATGGCGGACGGCGCGATCGTCTTCGCACTGGCGAACCCGGACCCCGAGGTCGACCCCGCGGTGGCCCGCCGGACGGCCGCCGTGGTGGCCACCGGCCGCTCGGACTTCCCCAACCAGATCAACAACGTGCTGGTCTTCCCCGGTGTCTTCCGGGGCCTGCTGGACGCCCAGTCCCGCACCGTCAACACCGAGATGATGCTCGCGGCCGCGCAGGCGCTCGCCGACGTGGTGACCGAGGACGAGCTGAACCCGAACTACATCGTCCCCAGCGTCTTCAACGACAAGGTCGCCGGCGCGGTGGCCGGGGCCGTCCGGGAGGCCGCCAAGGCGGCCGGAGCGGCGCCTGCGGCGTCTTAGCAGCGGTTGCCGTAGGGTCGGGGAGGTCGTGGGACCGACGCGGCCTCCCCTGCGGCGAGTCGTCGGCTTCCCGGTCGTGACGCCCTCTAGGGTGTCGGCGGGGCAGGCGCTTTTCGTGTGACTCCCCAGGGTGGTCTCATGACTCCTACGGGTGCCGGATTGGCTTTCCCGCCGCAGGTAGGGGCAGGATGCGTCTCTGGGCGCGAGCGCATCGGCATCGATCTCACCTCACGCCTCATTGGCAAGAAGAACACGGGAGTAAGAACATGAACCGCAGTGAGCTGGTGGCCGCGCTGGCCGACCGCGCCGAGGTGACCCGTAAGGACGCCGACGCCGTTCTGGCCGCGTTCGCCGAGGTTGTCGGCGACATCGTCTCCAAGGGCGACGAGAAGGTCACCATCCCCGGCTTCCTGACCTTCGAGCGCACCCACCGTGCCGCTCGTACCGCGCGCAACCCGCAGACCGGTGAGCCCATCAACATCCCGGCCGGCTTCAGCGTGAAGGTCTCCGCGGGCTCGAAGCTCAAGGAAGCCGCGAAGGGCAAGTAAGCACTCCGCTCGGGGCACCGGGCAACTGGGCGCCGCAGTGGGTCCGCGGGCCCGCCCGTGGCTTGTCGCGCAGTTCCCCGCGCCCCTCAAGGGGCACGCCCCGGTGGGCGAAGTCGAAATGGGCGGCCCCCCTGTCACCAGGGGGGCCGCCCATTTCGCGTGTGCGTGAGGACCCGTCAGCCGAGCGCCTTGCCCGGCAGTTCGACCTTCGCGCCGAGTTCCACGAGCTTCTCCATGAAGTTCTCGTACCCGCGGTTGATCAGGTCGATGCCGTGGACCCGCGAGGTGCCCTCGGCGGCGAGGGCCGCGATGAGGTACGAGAAGCCGCCGCGCAGGTCGGGGATCACCAGGTCGGCGCCCTGCAGCTTGGTCGGTCCGGAGACGACCGCCGAGTGCAGGAAGTTGCGCGCGCCGAAGCGGCAGTCCGAGCCGCCCAGGCACTCGCGGTAGAGCTGGATGTGCGCGCCCATCTGGTTCAGCGCCGAGGTGAAGCCGAGCCGGGACTCGTAGACCGTCTCGTGGACGATGGACAGACCCGTGGCCTGGGTGAGGGCCACCACCAGCGGCTGCTGCCAGTCGGTCTGGAAGCCGGGGTGCACGTCCGTCTCCAGCGCGATGGACTTCAGCTGCCCACCGGGGTGCCAGAAGCGGATGCCCTCGTCGTCGATCTCGAAGGCACCGCCGACCTTGCGGTAGGTGTTCAGGAACGTCATCATCGAGCGCTGCTGGGCGCCCCGGACGTAGATGTTGCCACCGGTCGCGAGCGCCGCGGACGCCCAGGAGGCGGCCTCCAGGCGGTCCGGGAGGGCACGGTGGTTGTAGCCGCCGAGCGAGTCCACACCGGTGATGCGGATCGTCCGGTCGGTGTCCATGGCGATGATCGCGCCCATCTTCTGCAGTACGCAGATGAGGTCCTCGATCTCGGGCTCCACGGCCGCGTTGGACAGCTCGGTGACGCCCTCGGCCAGCACGGCCGTCAGCAGCACCTGCTCGGTGGCGCCCACCGACGGGTACGGCAGCTCGATCTTCGTGCCGCGCAGCCGCTGCGGGGCCTCCAGGTACTGGCCGTCCGCCCGCTTCTCGATGGTCGCGCCGAACTGGCGCAGCACGTCGAAGTGGAAGTCGATCGGCCGGCCGCCGATGTCGCAGCCGCCGAGGCCGGGAATGAAGGCGTGGCCCAGGCGGTGCAGCAGCGGGCCGCAGAACAGGATCGGGATACGGCTGGAACCGGCGTGGGCGTCGATGTCGGCGACGTTCGCGCTCTCGACGTAGGTCGGGTCCAGGATCAGCTCGCCCGGCTCCTCGCCCGGCCGCACCGTCACGCCGTGCAACTGGAGCAGGCCGCGCACGACCCGCACGTCTCGGATGTCCGGGACGTTGCGCAGGCGGCTGGGCGCGCTGCCCAGGAGGGCGGCGACCATGGCCTTCGGCACGAGGTTCTTCGCACCGCGGACACGGATCTCGCCCTCCAGCGGGGTTCCGCCGTGGACAAGCAGGACATCGTCGTTGACGGTCATGAATCTCGCGTTCCGATGAGTCGGGCAGGGGTCGGCCGATCACTTTGCGCAGGGGCCGGAGAGACAGGGTAATCGCCGATCACCCTTCGCCCGTAAGCCCGAGTACCCGCCAGCCGCGTCCCGACACGAACGGTTCCCCCGCGGGTACGTCGGGTCACCGGGCCGCCCCGCCTCCGTACGTACGTGCTCCCTGTTCATGCGCCTTGCGGCCCCCGCTCGGGCCCGGGATGCGGGATCATGTCTGGCATGACCGA
The DNA here is from genome assembly GCF_053596035.1 of Streptomyces sp. NPDC001781. Lineage (NCBI taxonomy): Bacteria > Bacillati > Actinomycetota > Actinomycetes > Kitasatosporales > Streptomycetaceae > Streptomyces > Streptomyces sp. NPDC001781. The sequence goes on from NZ_JBSFFI010000002.1 coordinate 12,342, forward strand.
GGTGTCCTCACTCACAGGGCGGCTGCTCGTGGCGACCCCCGCTCTGGCGGACCCGAACTTCGACCGCGCGGTGGTGCTCCTCCTCGACCACGACGAGGAGGGCTCCCTGGGCGTGGTCCTCAACCGGCCCACCCCGGTGGACGTGCGGGACGTGCTGGCCGGCTGGGCGGCCCTGGCGGGCGAGCCCGGTGTGGTCTTCCAGGGCGGTCCCGTCTCGCTGGACTCCGCGCTCGGCGTCGCCGTGGTCCCCGGCGGCGCGGAGGGGGAGAGAGCGGCGCCGCTCGGCTGGCGGCGGGTGCACGGCGCGATCGGCCTGGTCGACCTGGAGACCCCGCCCGAGCTGGTCGCCTCCGCCCTCGGCGCGCTCCGTATCTTCGCCGGGTACGCGGGCTGGGGACCGGGCCAGCTCCAGGACGAGCTGGACCAGGGGGCCTGGTACGTGGTCGAGTCCGAGCCCGGTGACATCTCCTCCCCGGAGCCGGAACGGCTGTGGCGCGAGGTGCTGAGACGGCAGCGCGGAGACCTCGCGATGGTGGCCACGTATCCGGACGACCCGTCGCTCAACTGATGCCCGTGGGCTTCAGTACCCTTGGCGGTATGAGCACTCTCGAGCCCGAGCGCGGGACTGGTACGGGGACCCTCGTCGAGCCGACACCGCAGGTGTCCCACGGTGACGGCGACCATGAGCGCTTCGCCCACTACGTCCAGAAGGACAAGATCATGGCGAGCGCCCTGGACGGCACCCCCGTCGTGGCGCTGTGCGGCAAGGTCTGGGTGCCGGGCCGCGACCCGAAGAAGTACCCCGTCTGCCCCATGTGCAAGGAGATCTACGAGTCCATGAGCAGCGGTGGCGACAAGGGCGGGGACAAGGACAAGAAGTAGCCCGTCCCGGCCCGCCTCCTCGCCGATCGTCTCCGGCGCCCTTTCCCGCGGCTTTCGCGCGTGTTCCGCCGGGCGCCGGGGCAACGTCCCCCTGACATGTTTCCGTGCCGTGCGCCGAGGTGCTGCGGGGGCTTGAGTGACCGGTGAGACTCATGAGCTGATTCCGGCGCCGGTGGAGGCGTACGGGGGAACGGGTGACGGATTCGCGCTCGGTCCCGGCACCGCCCTGGCGGCCTCGGGTGAGGGCGCAGAGGGCACCGCGCGATGGCTTCGCGCCGCCCTGGGCGGTGCCACCGGCCTGCCCCTGGCCCCGGCCGACGGCACCGCCCGCGACGCCCTGCGGCTCAGCGTCGATCCGTCCCTCACCGGCGAACTCGGCGCCGAGGGCTACCGGCTCGACGTCACGTCCACCGGCGCCGACCTGCGCGGCGGGGGTCCGGCCGGCCTTTTCTGGGGCGCCCAGACACTGCGGCAGCTGCTCGGTCCCGACGCCTTCAGGCGCGCCCCGCTGCCGGGACGTACCTGGCGGCTGCCGCCGGTGCGGATCAGTGACGCGCCCCGGTTCGGCTGGCGGGGCATGCTGCTCGACGTGGCCCGGCACTTCATGCCCAAGGACGGCGTGCTGCGCTATCTCGATCTGCTGGCCGCGCACAAACTCAACGTCCTGCATCTGCACCTGACGGACGATCAGGGCTGGCGCGTCCAGATCGAGCGCTACCCCCGGCTCACCGAGGTCGGCTCCTGGCGCGCGCGGACCAGATTCGGCCACCGTTCCTCCCCCTTCTGGGAGGCGAAGCCGCACGGCGGGTACTACAGCCAGGACGACATCCGGGAGATCGTCTCCTACGCCGCCGAACGGCACATCACCGTCGTGCCGGAAATCGATCTTCCCGGCCACTCCCAGGCCGCCATCGCCGCCCACCCGGAACTCGGCAACACCGACGCCGTCGACACCGCCTCCGTCACCGTCCGCGACGACTGGGGGATCTCCCCGCACGTCCTCGCCCCCACCGAGGCCGTCCTCGCGTTCTACGAGGGCGTCCTGGAGGAGGTGCTGGCGCTCTTCCCGGCGCCCTTCGTGCATCTCGGCGGCGACGAGTGCCCGCCGGACCAGTGGCGGAGGTCGGCCACCGCGCGGGACCGCGCCGCCGCACTCGGGCTCGCGGACGTGGACGGGCTGCGGTCCTGGTTCGCCGGTCGTTTCGGCGCCTGGCTGGCCGCGCGCGGACGCCGGATGCTCGGCTGGGACGAGATCCTCGACGGCCCGCTCCCGCCCGGCGCCGTGGTCTCCTCCTGGCGCGGGCACCGCGGCGGGCGGATGGCCGCGCGGGCCGGGCACGACGTGGTCATGTGCCCCGAGCAGCACGTCTACCTCGACCACCGGCAGGCACCCGGCGAGGACGAGCCCGTGCCCGTCGGCCACGTGAGCACCCTGGCCGACGTCTACCGGTTCGAGCCCGTACCGGACGGCCTCACCGCCGACGAGGCCCGCCATGTGCTGGGCGCCCAGGCCAACATGTGGACCGAGGTGACCGAGGACGCCGCACGCGTGGACTACCAGGTCTTCCCCCGGCTCGCCGCGTTCGCCGAGGTCGCCTGGAGTCCGCTGCCCGCCCCCGGCCGGCGGGACCTGGCGGACTTCGAGCGCCGGATGGGCGCGCACTACCGGCGACTTGACGCCCTCGGCGTCGCCTACCGGCCGCCGGGTGGCCCCCACCCCTGGCAGCGGCGCCCCGGAGTGCCGGGACGGCCCTTCGCCCAACCGCCCGCCGGGCCCGGACCCACGGCCGCCGCGCCCCCGGGCACCCGCCCGGACGCGTAACGGGGAGAACCGTCCATGAGATCACCGAAGCGGGTCAATCGGACCCGATCGAAGATGCTGGTGTAAACGGGACCATCCGCCCGATGGAGTGGGTCAACACCCCTTGGCCGACCCGCGCGTCCGAGCCTTGCGAAGATGTGCCAGAGTTGCCACGTCCGCCCTGTCAGCACGTACCGTACGGCAGCACAGGCGCGACCAGGTGGGGCAGCGGGAAGGGGCAGCCGGTTTGACCACGCACGCACCGCAGGCGGCACAGGCCGTCACGCTGCCCACGACGCTGGACGAGGCGGTGGCGGCCCTGACCGCCATGCCCGCCGCGGTCCCCGTCGCCGGCGGCACCGACCTCATGGCTGCCGTCAACTCCGGGCAGCTCAGGCCCGCCGCGCTGGTCGGCCTCGGCCGGATCAGCGAGATCCGCGGCTGGCAGTACCAGGACGGCCACGCGCTGCTCGGCGCCGGCCTCACCCACGCCCGCATGGGCCGACCCGACTTCGCCGCGCTGATCCCGGCGCTCGCCGCCGCCGCGCGCGCCGCCGGGCCGCCGCACATCCGCAACGCGGGCACCCTCGGCGGCAACATCGCCTCCGCCGCACCCACCGGCGACGCGCTGCCGGTGCTGGCCGCGCTGGAGGCCACGCTGATCGTCGCCGGACCGGGCGGCGCCCGCCGCGAGGTACCCGTCTCGCACCTGCTGGCCGGGGTCGAGATGCTCCGCGGCGGCGAACTCATCGGCTACGTCCGGGTTCCGCTGCTGCACGCCCCCCAGGTCTTCCTCAAGGCCACCGGACGCACCGGGCCCGGCCGCTCGGTCGCCTCCGTCGCCCTCGTCCTCGACCCCGCGCGGCGCGGAGTGCGGTGCGCGGTGGGCGCCATAGCGCCGATGCCGCTGCGCCCGCTGGACGCCGAGCAGTGGGTCGCGCAGCTCATCGACTGGGACAACGACCGCGCCCTGGTCCCCGAAGCCCTGCGGGCGTTCGGCGAGTACGTCGCCGCGGCCTGCATCCCCGACCCGGTGGCGGAGCCGGACGGCACGGTCGTCCCGCTGCCGCCCGCGGTACTGCACCTGCGGCGCACCGTCGCCGCGCTGGCACGACGAGCACTGGGGAGGGCGCTGTCGTGACCGACGACCAGCGCGGACACGAGGACGACACGTCCCAGGGCGGCGGCCGCTGGAACCCGCTGCCCCAGGGCGAGTACGACGACGGCGCGACCGCCTTCGTCCAGCTTCCCGAGGGCGGCATCGACGCCCTGCTGGCCGGTGACAGCCCGCTGGCCGCGCCGGGCCACAGCTATGTGCCGCCCCGGATAACGACCCCGCCCGAGGGCGAGGACGCCTGGGGCGCCCAGGAGCAGTGGTCCGCGCGGGACGCCGCCCCGCCCCGGCAGCCGCACGACGGCGACCGGTTCACCTACCCGCCGCAGGCGCAGGGGCACTGGGCCCCCGAGGAGACCGCCGCCGCGCCCGGCCACGACGTCACCGGGCAGTGGTCCGTGCCGGTCGCCGGGGGCGACCTGCCCGACGAGTCCGGTGAGTTCACCACCTCCGCGCTGGCCGAGCAGTGGGGCGCGGCCCCGTCCGTCCTGCCCGGCGGCGCCGCCGCGCCCTGGGTCACGGACACGATCGGCGGGACGTGGGGACCTCAGGAGCCCGCGGCACCCGAGGGGGAGCCCGCGGCGCCGGAGGAGGAGCCAGCGGCGCCGGAGGAGGAGCCCGCGCCTGCCGCGGGGGCCGAGGAGCCCGTCGGGGCGGACGAGCGCGCCGAGGACGGCGAGAGCCCCGCACAAGCCCCTGAGGGCGTCTCTGACGGCCCCTCGGACGAGAGTGCGCCCGAGGAGGCCGAGCCGGCCCCCGAGGCCGTCGAGGAGCCCGTCGCGGCCGATACGGCGGACATCGCCGAAGAGGACGCCGAGGACGAGGAACCGCCGCCACCGCCCCGGGACGAACACCCCCTCGCCTCCTTCGTGCTGCGCGTCAACGGCGCCGACCGGCCCGTCACCGACGCCTGGATCGGCGAGTCCCTGCTCTACGTGCTGCGCGAGCGCCTCGGCCTCGCGGGCGCCAAGGACGGCTGCTCGCAGGGCGAGTGCGGCGCCTGCAACGTCCAGGTCGACGGACGGCTCGTGGCCTCCTGCCTGGTCCCGGCGGTGACCGCCGCGGGCAGCGAGGTCCGTACCGTCGAGGGCCTGGCCACCGGCGGCCGGCCCTCCGACGTGCAGCGGGCGCTCGCCCGGTGCGGCGCCGTGCAGTGCGGCTTCTGCGTACCCGGCATCGCCATGACCCTCCACGACCTGCTGGAGGGCAACCCCGCCCCCACCGAGCTGGAGACCCGCCAGGCCCTCTGCGGCAACCTGTGCCGCTGCTCCGGCTACCGGGGCGTGCTCGACGCCGTACGCGACGTCGTCGCCGAGCGCGAGGCCGGCCTCGGCGCCGAAGCCGAGCCGGACGACGGGACCGCGCGCATCCCGCACCAGGCGGGCCCCGGCTCCGGTGGCGTGCACCCCTCGGCGTTCGAAGCGCCCGGCGCCTTCGGCGCGTTCGGCATCCCGCACGACTCGCAGGACCACCCGCACGACCCGCACCACGGCCAGGACGGAGGCCAGGCGTGAGCGACGAAGCCGCCACCGCGGCCACGGCGGCGGAAGCCCCCGCGGCCGAGCCGCTGCCGCACGGCCTGGGCGCCTCCCTGCCCCACGCCGACGCCCGCGCCAAGACCGAGGGCACCTTCCCCTACGCGGCCGACCTGTGGGCCGAGGGCCTGCTGTGGGCCGCCGTGCTGCGCTCCCCGCACGCGCACGCGCGCATCGTCTCCATCGACACCACGCACGCGCGCGCCATGCCCGGCGTGCGGGCCGTCGTGACCCACGAGGACGTGCCCGGCACCTCCCGGCACGGCCGGGGCACCCCGGACCGCCCGGTGTTCGCCTCCGACGTGGTCCGCCACCACGGCGAGCCCATCGCCGCCGTCGCCGCCGACCACCCCGACACCGCCCGGATGGCCGCCGCCGCCGTCATCGTCGAGTACGAACCCCTCGACCCGGTCACCGACCCCGAGCACGCCTTCGAGGCCGAGCCGCTGCACCCGGACGGCAACCTGATCCGGCACATCCCGCTGCGCCACGGGGACCCCGACGCGGCCGGCGAGATCGTCGTGGAGGGCCTGTACCGCATCGGCCGCCAGGATCCCGCGCCCATCGGGGCCGAGGCCGGACTCGCCGTACCGCGCCCGGACGGCGGGGTGGAGCTGTACCTCGCCTCCACCGACCCGCACAGCGACCGCAACACCGCCGCCGCCTGCTTCGGGCTGCCCGCCGACCGCGTGAAGATCGTGGTCACCGGCGTGCCCGGTGCCAGCGCCGACCGCGAGGACCAGGGCTTCCAACTGCCGCTCGGTCTGCTCGCGCTGCGCACCGGCTGCCCGGTGAAGCTCACCGCGAGCCGCGAGGAGTCCTTCCTCGGGCACGCCCACCGCCACCCCACCCTGCTGCGCTACCGCCACCACGCGGACGCCGAGGGCAGACTCGTCAAGGTCGAGGCGCAGATCCTGCTGGACGCGGGGGCCTACGCCGACACCTCCGCCGACGCCCTGGCCGCCGCGGTCTCCTTCGCGTGCGGCCCCTACGTGGTGCCCAACGCCTTCATCGAGGGCTGGGCCGTGCGCACCAACAACCCGCCCTCCGGCCACGTACGCGGCGAGGGCGCCATGCAGGTGTGCGCCGCCTACGAGGCGCAGATGGACAAACTGGCCAGGAAACTGGGCCTGGACCCGGCCGAGATGCGGCTGCGCAACGTCCTGGCCACCGGCGACGTCCTCCCCATCGGCCAGACCGTGACCTGCCCGGCCCCGGTGGCCGAACTCCTCACCGCGGTAAGGGACTTCCCGCTGCCGGCGCTGCCCAAGGACGGCCCCGAGGAGGACTGGCTGCTGCCCGGCGGCCCCGAGGGCGCGGGCGAGCCGGGCGCGGTGCGCCGCGGCGTCGGCTACGGCCTCGGCATGGTGCACATGCTCGGCGCGGAGGGCACCGACGAGGTCTCCACCGCGACCGTACGCGTCCACGACGGCGTCGCCACCGTGCTCTGCGCGGCCGTGGAGGCCGGGCAGGGGTTCAGCACGCTGGCCCGGCAGATCGTGCAGGAGACGCTCGGCATCGACGAGGTGCACGTGGCGCCGGTCGACACCGACCAGCCCCCGGCCGGCCCCGGCTGCCGGGGCCGGCACACCTGGGTCTCCGGCGGGGCGGTGGAGCGGGCGGCCAAGATGGTCCGCACCCAGCTCCTGCAGCCGCTGGCGCACCAGTTCGGCATGTCCACCGAGCTGCTCCAGATCGCCGACGGCAAGATCACCTCGTACGACGGGGTGCTCTCCACCACCGTCAGCGAGGCGCTGGAGGGCAAGGAACTGTGGGCCACCGCCCAGTGCCGACCCCACCCCACCGAACCGCTGGACGGCGCCGGGCAGGGAGACGCGTTCGTCGGCCTCGCCTTCTGCGCGATCCGCGCGGTGGTCGACGTCGACGTGGAACTGGGCTCGGTACGGGTGGTGGAGCTCGCGGTCGCGCAGGACGTGGGCCGGGTGCTCAACCCCGCGCAGCTCGCGGCGCGGATCGAGGGCGGGGTCACGCAGGGCGTGGGCATCGCGCTCACCGAGAACCTCCGTACGCCGCGCGGGCTGATCCGTCATCCCGACCTCACCGGGTACGCGCTGCCGACCGCGCTGGACGTGCCGGACATCCGGATCGTGAAGCTGGTCGAGGAGCGGGACGTGGTGGCGCCGTTCGGCGCGAAGCCGGTCAGCGCCGTGCCGGTGGTGACGTCGCCGGCGGCGATCGCGTCGGCGGTGCGGGCGGCGACCGGGCGGCCGGTGAACAGGCTGCCCATCCGGCCGCAGGCGGCCGTGGTCAACGCGCGGTGAGGCGGTCTGCGTTCGGCCCGGGGGCTTTCGTTCTGATCGTGCCGGACCCCGCGAGCCCGGCATGATCCAAGCGAGAGGCCCCAGGTCGCCCGTCCGGATGAACCGGCTTCCCTGAGGCAACGCGGTCGCGTCCCGCCGCGTCTTCCGGCCCGGGGCGTTGTCAGTGGTGCGGTCTAGGGTTCTCGGAGTCGGGGGAGGGCCGCCGCGCGCGAAGCCCGCCGTACCGAGACCGATCGCGGGGGAGCGAGCCATGAGCATGACCGATGCCGGGGTCACGGCGATCACGCTGACCGAGGCCGAGCTGGACCCCTGGGTCACGCACGCGCCCACCCGCGGGCTGCTCGCCGGTCCCGGAGTGCCCCCCGACACCGGTCCGCTGACCTTCGCCCCGCTGCGCGCGCACGGGCTGCGCAGGCTCGCCGACGCGACCGACGGCCCGTTCCGGCTCGCGGACGAGCTGCGGGACCGGCTGGTCATCGGAGAACTGCTCGACCCGGCCGGCACGCGGCGCGAGTCGATACTGCTCGACGGTGCCACGGGGGAGATCACCACCGCGTACCTCACCGACCCGTCGTACCCGCGGCCCTTCGCGCCCTCGCTCACCACCATGCTCCGCTTCGCCGCCGTCACCGAGGAACTGGCGGGCCTGCGCGGCCGGTTCGCCTCCCTCGCCGGCCGGTACGGGCCGACCGTCGCCGGTGAGGCGTCCCGCCGGCTGCTGGCGCTGTTCGAGGCGGGGACGGACGGCGCGGTCCCGGTGTACTGGAAGGCGGCCGCGCTGATCCGCCCGCTGTCCCTGGTCGCGGCGCCGGGGCTGGCCGGGCTGGTGCTGGAGATGCCGGGGCGGCTGCTGGACCAGGAGTTCGGGCACGGGCGCGTGGTCCGCTTCGAGGAGACCGACTTCCCGCCGGCGCTCACCCACGAACCGACGCGCCGCTTCCTCCGCGAGACGGGACTGCCGGAGGAGGTGGTCGACACCGAGCTGCTGCTGCCGGCGCTGGCGGAGTGTTACGCGGACGACTCCGAGCCCGGCCACCTGATCCGCCTCGGCTCCCTCACCCCGGACACCACCCTCGTCCTCGACGGCCGCACCGGCGCGGTCCTCACCCGCACGGACGCCGCCCTCCACCCCCTCAACACCGACGTCTCCACCCTGGCCTTCACCCTCTGGCTCCTCCACCACGAGCGCACGATCGACGCCCACCTGTCCCACGAGCTGACGACGCTCGCCTACGACCAGCTGGCCGCGGCGATGCTCGACACCCTGGCGGTCCTGGACCCGACGGGGGTGTCGCCCGGCGGCTCGTGGCACTACTGGACGGAACTGCTGCGGGGAGAGGCGGGCGGGGTGCTCTGAGGGGCGCTCGGCCCCTGACGTTCTGCCCCCTCTGCGCCCTCGCCGCGCCCTGCCCTCATTTCGGAGTGCACCGGCACGCTCGGAAGCATGGGGGACGACGCGAGCATCATCCCGTTGCCCGGACCCGACCACCATCGACAGCCGGCGCCCGACGCTCCCCGGCCCTGGGAGAACGCCGACCGCGCCCAGGCCGCGATGGAAGGGGCGACCGGACCCGAGCCGCCCGAGCCGCCGGCCTGTCGCCACTGCGGACTGACCGGCGACCGGCGCATCACCTACTACGACGTCCACGTCCTGCTCGAACCGGGCCTGTTCGTGCCCGCACACATGGTGCCCGCCTGGCACCGCTGGTACGTGGACACCAACGACGTGGCCTGGAACAGCCGCGAGACGGAGCCCGGCCCCGGCGAGATCTGCCGCATACCGCACCTGATCGTCTGTCCGGGACTGACCCTGGAGGAGATCGGCCTCTGGCGCCGGCTGGACGCCGTACGCGAGGAGAACGCCCGCCGGGCCCGCCGCGAGGCGGACGACGAGCACCTCCCGCAGCCGTGGCCGGACATCGGCTGAGGCACCCCGCCCACCCGCGACCAAGTCGGAGGCCGTGGCGGGAATCGAACCCGCGTAACTCGCTTTGCAGGCGAGTCCCTGAGCCACTCGGGCACACGGCCGTGTGTCGTGGAACGAACCTAGGGCGGGCCGGGGGAGGGGGCAAGGGTGGACGAGGGGGTGCAATGTGACTGTCATGCGGTGTTCACAGGGGGTGGGCGGCCTACGGCGGAGGTCGTAGGGGCGGCGGGGCTTCCGACAGGTGTCACCCTCGGCCATGGGCCTTACTCTGGCCCCTATGGCCACCCTTGAGTCTTCCGACAGTGCTGTCGCCGGCACGGCCCCCGACCAGGACGAGGGCGGGGTGCTGGGGCGGGCGCATCGGGCGCTCAGCGTGGGGATCGTTTCCGTGGTGATGCTGATCGCGTTCGAGGCGACCGCGATCGGGACCGTGATGCCGGTCGCGGCGCGTGAGCTGGACGGGGTGTCGCTCTACGCGTTCGCGTTCTCCGGGTACTTCACCACCAGCCTCACCGGCATGGTGCTCGCCGGGCAGTGGGCGGACCGGAGGGGGCCGCTGGCCGCGCTGGCCACCGGGATCGGGGCGTTCGCGGGCGGGCTCGTGGTGTCCGGGACCGCGCAGGTGATGTGGGTGTTCATCCTGGGGCGGGCGGTGCAGGGGTTCGGCGGCGGGCTGGTGATCGTCGCCGTGTACGTGGTCGTCGGCCGGGCCTACCCGGAACGGCTGCGGCCCGCCATCATGGCGGGCTTCGCCGCCGCGTGGGTGGTGCCGTCCATCGTCGGACCGCTCGCCTCCGGCGCCGTCGCGGAGCACCTCGGGTGGCGGTGGGTGTTCCTCGGCATCCCGCTGCTCGTCCTGCTCCCGCTGGGCCTGGCCCTCCCGCAGATCCGGCGCCGGGCGGGCGGGCCCGTGGACCACGACGCCGGCACCCCCGCCTTCGACCGGCGCCGCATCCGGCTGGCGCTCGCCGTCTCGCTGGGCGCAGGGCTCGTGCAGTACGCGGCGCAGGACCTGCGGCCGCTCTCGCTGGTGCCCGGCGCACTCGGTGCCGCCCTGCTGGTGCCCGCCGTGCTGCGGCTGCTGCCGAAGGGGACGTACCGGGCCGCGCGCGGACTGCCCTCCGTCGTGCTGCTGCGCGGGCTGTCGGCGGGGTCGTTCATCGCGGCGGAGTCCTTCGTACCGCTGATGCTCGTCACCCAGCGGGGGTTGTCGCCGACGCTCGCCGGGTTCTCGCTGGCCGCGGGCGGCCTGACCTGGGCGGCGGCGTCGTGGGTGCAGTCGCGGGACCGGATGGAGCCGTACCGGGAGCGGCTGATGACGTTCGGGATGGTGCTGGTGGCAGCTGCCGTCGCCGTCGCGCCCGCGGTGCTCGTCCCCGCCGTGCCGGTGTGGACCGTCGCCGTCGCGTGGGGGTTCGGCTGCTTCGGGATGGGGCTGGTGATCTCCTCCACCAGCGTCCTCCTGCTCAAGCTCTCCGCACCCTCCGAGGCCGGCGCCAACTCCGCCGCCCTCCAGATCTCCGACGCCCTCTCCAACGTCGTCCTCCTGGCCGCGGCGGGAGCGGCCTTCGCCACCCTCGGCAGCGACGGCACCACCGCCTACGCGGCGGTCTTCCTGCCCATGGCGGCGGTGGCGGTGGTGGGGGCGTGGGTGACGACGCGGCTGCGGGCGTCGGCGGGTGGTACCACTTAGACCCCACTCCGGTGGTACCGGTTTGGTATGGCTATGAACCTGCGTCTCCGCGACGACCAGACGGAAGCCCTGAAGCTGCGCGCGGAAGAGGAGGGGGTCAGCATGCACGCCATACTCCTGCGGGCCGTGGACGACTACCTGGCGCGGACGGCGCACGAGATGCTGGTCCGCAAGGCGGCGAAGGAGCAGACCGCCAAGTGGGCCGAGCTGCTGGATCGGCTGAAGTGACCTGCGTCTACCTGTCCGCCGAGGACGTCCTGTCCATCGCCGGGCACGCCGTCGACGACCAAGACGTGGTCGTTCGTGACGTGGGTCTGCTGGAGTCCGCCGTGCACCGGCCCTCGGCCGCGATGTTCGGGCAGGAGGCGTACACGGACCTTTTCGACAAGGCTGCGGCGCTCCTCCAGTCCCTGGCGATCAACCGTCCTTTCATCGACGGCAACAAGCGCACGGCCTGGGCGTCCTGCATGGTCTTCTTGGCCATGAACGGGCGTCAGCTGCGGGCGGACATCGACGCGGGCGAGCGGCTCGTGATCGCTGTGGCGACCGGGAGCACGGACGAGATCAAGGTCATCGCGGAGGCGCTGCGGGACCTGGTCGAACCGGCGGTGTGACCTCGGTCCCACCCGCCCCGCCCCCCGCCCCGTCCGAGCACGGCGGCGCCGGTGGCGCCGGTAGGGTGGCCCGGTTGTCATACGTAGCCGAGTTGCCCTACGCCCCCACCCCCGGAGACCGTGACTACCACCGCCGCTTCCGCCTCGAACCATCTGTCCCCCGCCTTTCCCGGCCGGGCCCCCTGGGGCACCGCCGGCAAGCTGCGTGCCTGGCAGCAGAGGGCGATGGACAAGTACATCCAGGAGCAGCCGCGCGACTTCCTCGCCGTCGCCACCCCCGGCGCCGGAAAGACGACCTTCGCGCTGACGCTCGCCTCCTGGCTGCTGCACCACCACGTCGTGCAGCAGGTGACGGTCGTCGCGCCGACCGAGCACCTGAAGAAGCAGTGGGCGGAGGCCGCCGCGCGGATAGGGATCAAGCTCGACCCGGAGTACAGCGCGGGCCCGATCGGCAAGGACTACCACGGGGTCGCGGTCACCTACGCCGGTGTCGGCGTACGCCCGATGCTGCACCGCAACCGCTCCGAGCAGCGCAAGACGCTGGTGATCCTGGACGAGATCCACCACGCCGGTGACTCCAAGTCCTGGGGCGAGGCGTGTCTGGAGGCGTTCGAGCCGGCGACCCGGCGCCTGGCGCTGACCGGTACGCCGTTCCGCTCGGACACCAACCCGATCCCCTTCGTGACGTACGAGGAGGGCAACGACGGCATCCGGCGCTCCGCCGCCGACTACACCTACGGCTACGGCAACGCGCTCGCCGACCACGTCGTGCGCCCCGTTATCTTCCTCAGCTACAGCGGTCAGATGCGCTGGCGCACGAAGGCGGGAGACGAGATCGCCGCCCGGCTCGGCGAGCCGATGACCAAGGACGCGGTCAGCCAGGCGTGGCGCACCGCGCTCGACCCGCGCGGCGAGTGGATGCCGAGCGTGCTGCGCGCCGCCGACCAGCGGCTCACCGAGGTCAGGAAGGCCATCCCGGACGCCGGCGCCCTCGTCATCGCCTCCGACCAGGACTCCGCCCGCGCCTACGCCAAGCTCATCCGCGAGCTGACCGGCACCAAGGCCACCCTCGTCCTCTCCGACGACGTGGGCGCCTCGAAGCGCATCGACGACTTCAGCGCGAGCAACGACCGGTGGATGGTCGCGGTCCGCATGGTGTCCGAGGGCGTCGACGTGCCCCGCCTCGCCGTCGGCGTCTACGCCACCACCATCTCCACCCCGCTCTTCTTCGCGCAGGCCGTCGGCCGTTTCGTCCGGTCCAGGCGGCGCGGCGAGACCGCGTCCGTGTTCCTGCCGACCGTCCCGGACCTGCTGACCTTCGCAGGCGAGATGGAGAAGGAGCGGGACCACGCCCTCGACAAGCCGAAGAAGGCGGGCGAGGAGGACCCGTACGCCGAGTCCGAGAAGGAGATGGAGGAGGCGAACCGGCAGGAGGACGAGGACACCGGTGAGCAGGAGCAGTTCTCCTTCGAGGCGCTGGAGTCCGAGGCCGTCTTCGACCGCGTCCTCTACGACGGCGCCGAGTTCGGCATGCAGGCCCACCCCGGCAGCGAGGAGGAGCAGGACTACCTCGGCATCCCCGGGCTGCTGGAGCCCGAGCAGGTGCAGCTGCTGCTGCAGAAGCGGCAGGCCCGGCAGATCGCGCACAGCAGGAAGCGGCCGGACGCCGAGGCCGACCTGCTGGAGCTGCCCGCCGAGCGCCGCCCGGTGGTCAGCCACAAGGAGATGATGGAGCTGCGCAAGCAGCTCAACACCATGGTCAGCGCCTACGTCCACCAGAGCGGCAAGCCGCACGGTGTGATCCACACCGAGCTGCGCCGCGTCTGCGGCGGCCCCGCGAGCGCGGAGGCGACCGCCGGCCAGCTCAAGCAGCGCATCGCCAAGATGGGGGAGTGGGCGACCCGGATGCGCTGAGGCGTGCGCCGGGGCGTATGCGGACGAACACTGGCAGGCCGGAACGGGACTTGACCGGATTCTGGACCGAGTCTTCCGCTCAGCGGACCGGCTCGCTACTGTCCCGCTACGCACACGTCCCGTGGCAGCGCCGCCGCGGAGCGCAGCCGTGAAGCGAGGGGTCCGACAGCCGCCGGGCCGTCCTGCCGATCGGCGGCCTCTGACACGCGTCGCCGACGGGGCTCGGTGACGCGCGCCGTTTCGGAGGGCGCCGACCTCACCGCAGAAGGAGGGGGCGTCGTGACCGCGGAGACCTCCCAGACGCTCGACCGGGGACTGCGCGTCCTCAAGCTGCTCGCCGACACGGACCACGGCCTGACCGTCACCGAGCTGTCCGGCAGGCTCGGGGTGAACCGGACGGTGGTGTACCGGTTGCTGGCCACGCTGGAGCAGCACGCGCTCGTCCGCCGCGACCTCGGTGGCCGCGCCCGCGTCGGACTGGGGGTGCTGCGGCTCGGCCGCCAGGTGCATCCGCTGGTGCGGGAGGCGGCGCTGCCCGCACTGCGCTCCCTGGCCGAGGACATCGGCGCCACAGCACATCTGACCCTGGTCGACGGCACGGAGGCGCTCGCCGTCGCCGTCGTCGAGCCGACCTGGACGGACTACCACGTCGCCTACCGCGCGGGGTTCCGTCACTCCCTGGAGCGCGGCGCCGCCGGCAAGGCCATCCTCGCCGCCCGGCGCTCACCGGACCCCGACCCCGGCTACGTCCTCACCCACGGCGAACTGGAGGCCGGCGCGAGCGGCGCCGCGGCCCCCCTCGTGGGCGTCACCGGCGTCGAGGGCAGTGTGGGAGTCGTCATGCTGACCGACGCGGTCCCGGAGCGGGTGGGCCGCCGCGTGGTGGAGGCGGCGCGGGAGGTGGCGGACGCGCTGAGGTAGCGCGTACCGGCACCGCTCGGCACGGAGGCCGCGCGTTAGATTTACTCCGTGCTCTCACGTCTTACGCGTCCCCGGATCATCGCCCTGTGCTCCCTGCCCGTCGCGGGGCTGATCGGGGTCGCGGTGTTCGCGCCGTTGCCGTTCTCGGTGGCCCAGCCGGGGATGACGGCGAACGTGCTGGGGAAGAACGACGGGACGCCGGTGATCACCGTCTCCGGGGCGCCGACACGGAAGACGTCCGGTCAGCTGCGGATGACGACCATCGAGGCGACCTCGCCGGGTACGCGGGTGTCGCTCGGGCAGGTGGTCGACAACTGGTTCCGCAGCGACCGCGCGGTGATGCCGTACGACGCGGTGTACCCGACCGGGGACACCCTCAAGGAGATCGAGAAGCACAACACGGCCCAGATGCGGCAGTCGCAGGACGCGGCGACCACCGCGGCGCTGGACCACCTGCGCAAGGACCCCGCCGACGTGAAGGTCACCCTGCGCCTCGCCGACGTGGGCGGGCCCAGCGCCGGCCTGCTGTTCAGCCTCGGCATCATCGACAAGCTGGACGGCGACGGCAGCGGCGGCGACCTCACCGGCGGCCACACCATCGCCGGTACCGGCACGATCGACACGGACGGCAAGGTCGGCGCGGTCGGCGGAGTGGCCCTGAAGACGCAGGCCGCCCGGCGCGACGGTGCCACCGTCTTCCTGGTGCCGAAGGCCGAGTGCGCCGACGCCCGCACCAACCTGCCCGCGGGCCTGCGCCTGATCCCGGTCACGAGTCTCGACGGCGCCGTGGACTCCCTCGTCGCCCTGGAGAAGGGCACGGGCAAGATCCCGAGCTGCTAGTGCTGTGACCGGAAGGGTTCACCGGCTCGCGGCGTCCGGCACGGCACCTCGCCGCGTTGCCGCATCGCCCGAGTACATCCAGTACGAGGGCGATGCTCCGCCTTGCGATGCACCGCACCGGACGCCGCGAGCTTTCCGGCAAACCTCTCCGGTCACAGCACTAGACCCCCTCGGACTCCCCCGCCGCCTGCTCCACCAGCGGGATGATCCGCAGCGGCACCGGGTTCTCCATCACGATCGCCGTGGAGGCCCGCACGATGCCGTCGAAGCCCACCACCCGGTCGATGACCCGCTGCAGATCGGCGTTGGAACGCGCCACCAGCCGGCAGAGCATGTCCCCGGTGCCGGTCGTGGTGAGCAGCTCCAGCACCTCCGGCACCCCGTCCAGGTGGGCCCGCACGTCCGCCCCCTGCCCCTGCCGGATCTGCAGCGTGGCGAACGCGGTCACCGGATAGCCGAGCGCCGCGGGGTCCACCTGCGGGCCGAAGCCCCGGATCACCCCGCGCGAGCGCAGCCGGTCCAGCCGGGCCTGCGCCGTGCCGCGCGCCACCCCGAGCCGCCGGGACATCTCCAGCACCCCGATCCGCGGCTCCTCGGCCAGCAGCACGATGATCTGCCCGTCGAGCTGATCGATCGCCACGACGCCCTCCCCGGATGGTCATCATGTACAGAAAGTCCGCTGGTATCACCGTAAGGCTGAACAGAGTGACCAGCGAATACGCGAACTATTGCGCACCTTGCAGAGCGGGGCCACCCTTCGAGCATGACGCAGACCACTCAGCACACTCCCGACACCGCCCGGCAGGCCGATCCCTTCCCGGTCAAGGGAATGGACGCGGTCGTCTTCGCCGTGGGCAACGCCAAGCAGGCCGCGCACTACTACTCCAGCGCCTTCGGCATGCGCCTGGTCGCCTACTCCGGTCCGGAGAACGGCAGCCGCGAGACGGCCTCCTACGTCCTGGAGAGCGGCGCCGCCCGGTTCGTCTTCACCTCGGTGATCCGCCCCGCCACCCCCTGGGGCGAGTTCCTCGACCGGCACGTCACCGAGCACGGCGACGGCGTGGTGGACCTCGCCATCGAGGTCCCGGACGCCCGCGCCGCGTTCGCCTACGCCGTCGAGCACGGCGCCCGGCCCCTCGCCGAGCCGCACGAGGTGAAGGACGAGCACGGCACCGTCGTCCTGGCCGCCATCGCCACGTACGGCGAGACCCGGCACACCCTGGTCGAGCGCTCCGGCTACGACGGCCCCTACCTCCCCGGCTTCGTCGCCGCCGACCCGATCGTCGAGCCGCCCGCCCGCCGCACCTTCCAGGCCATCGACCACTGCGTAGGCAACGTCGAACTCGGCAAGATGGACGAGTGGGTGGCGTTCTACAACAACGTCCTCGGCTTCACGAACATGAAGGAGTTCGTGGGCGACGACATCGCCACCGAGTACAGCGCCCTGATGTCGAAGGTCGTCGCGGACGGCACTCTGAAGGTGAAGTTCCCGCTCAACGAGCCCGCCGTCGCCAAGAAGAAGTCCCAGATCGACGAGTACCTGGAGTTCTACGGCGGACCCGGCGTCCAGCACATCGCGCTGGCCACCAACGACATCGTGCAGACGGTACGCACCATGCGCGCCGCCGGCGTCCAGTTCCTCGACACCCCGGACTCCTACTACGACACCCTCGGCGAGTGGGTCGGCGACACCCGTGTGCCGATCGAGACGCTGCGCGAGCAGAAGATCCTCGCCGACCGTGACGAGGACGGCTACCTGCTGCAGATCTTCACCAAGCCGGTCCAGGACCGGCCGACGGTGTTCTTCGAACTCATCGAGCGCCACGGCTCGATGGGCTTCGGCAAGGGCAACTTCCGGGCCCTCTTCGAGGCCATCGAGCGGGAGCAGGAGAAGCGGGGAAACCTGTAACGCCAGCTCATACAGGCTGAGTCGGGGGCGCGAGGAGCGGTCGCGCCCCCGACTCACAGCACATCGGCGGGCAGTGGCCCCCCGGTCACCGCGCCCATGCTCTTCAGCGCCGCCCGCGCCTTGGGCGCCCACAGCGGCGAGAAGGCCGGGTTGACCAGCAGCGCGTCCTCCAGGCTGCGCCGGGCGGAGCCGTACCGCTCCAGCTCGTACTCGATCATGCCCCGGTGGAAGTCGTGCAGCGCGCTGCGCACCCCTCCGCCCTTGGTCCGGTCGGTCGCGGTGGTGGCGAACTTCAGCGCCTCCTCGTCCTCGCCGGTCCGGTGCAGCGCCCAGCCCAGCGCGTCGGCCACCTCGATGCCGGGCTGCCGCCCGTACTCCGCCCGCAGCCGGGTCACCGCCTCCTGCGGATCGCCGTGGTCCGCCTCCAGCCGGCCCAGCAGCAGCTCCTCGTCGACGCCGTCGGAGGCGGACTTCTCCGCCCGCTCGCGCACCAGGCCGTACTGCGTCTCGGCGTCCCGGGTGCGGTTCAGCGACTCGTACAACTCGGCCAGCTCCAGCGTGACGCCCGCGTCCGGCCGGTTCGCCAGGGCTTCGCGGTACGCGGTGAGCGCCTCGGCGGTGCGTCCTTGGGCGGCGAGGGTGCGAGCCCGGCCGGCGCCCGCTGCCGCCTCCGCCGGGTCCAGACGCAGGGCCTCGGTGAACTGGGCCAGAGCTTCGGACAGTTCACCGCGCTCCCAGGCCAACTGGCCCACCCCGGAGCGGTAGGCCGCCTGCTCGGCGGGCGTACCGGCCGCCGCCGCCGCGTCCGTGAGCTGGGCCAGCGCGTCCTCGCGCCAGCCCCGGTCCCGGTACACGGCCGACGCCCGCGCCATCACTGCCGGGCGGTCCGCCGGGGCGGTGCGCAGCGCCATCAGCTTGTCCAGGGTGTCACGGGCGGCGGTGTAGTCACCGAGCCCGTTGTACGCGTCGATCAGCGGGGGGTACGCCGACCAGCGCTTCGGGGTCAGTTTCAGCGCCTGCTCCCCGTACCGCTTCGCCGCCGCGAAGTCCCGGCGGGCGTTGGCCAGCGCGGTCATCCCGGCCAGCGCCTCGGTGTTCTTCGTGGCGCGTGCCTTCAGCGAGGTGCCGAGCGCCCGCTCGGCGCGCGGGAGGTCGGCCGGGTCGGCCGTACGGTTCGCCCGGGCCACGTAGGCCGCGCCGAGCACCGCCCAGGCGCGGGCGTCGGCGGGGCGGGCCTCCACGCCGCTCTCCTGCCGCGTGATCAGCTCCGTCAGGTCGGGCAGCGCCGCCGGGACGCCGGTGGTGACCGCCGCCAGCGCCCGCGCCTGCGGTCCGGGAGCGGGCGCGGGGGGCCGGTGCGGGGCCCGCTGCGGCGCCTCACGCGGCAGCAGCGTCAGCGCCACGCCCGCCGCCGCTCCGCCCGCCGCCACGGTGAGCAGTGTGCGGCGCAGCCATCGCCGGGGGCGGCGCGGCGGGGGCTCGGCCACCAGAGGCGTACCGGGCCGCGCGTCGCCGTACTGTCTCTTCGCCATGCCGTTCACTGTGCGTCAATATGACGAGCACATCCGGGTGGCCCAAGGGCGGCGCGTGCGGGGTTCACACCGATGGCCCCGAGTGCCACGCTGTGATCATGAGCCGTATCGAAGCACCCCGCGACGGCGACACCGCGCCCGCCGAGACCACCCTCACCGAAGCGCTGCTGGCGGGGCTGCCCGCCGGGGCCGTGCTCACCGAGCCCGACGTCACCGCCTCCTACGCGCACGACATGGCGAGCTTCTGCCCGGCCGGGGCCCCCGCCGCCGTGGTCCTGCCGCGCACCGTCGAACAGGTCCAGCACGTGCTGCGCACCGCCACCGCGCTGCGGGTGCCGGTCGTCCCGCAGGGCGCCCGCACCGGCCTGTCCGGCGCGGCCAACGCCTCGGAAGGGTGCATCGTGCTGTCCCTCACCAAGATGGACCGCATCCTGGAGATCAGCCCCGTCGACCGGATCGCCGTCGTCGAGCCGGGCGTCGTCAACGCCGTGCTGTCCCGCGCGGTGGAGGAGCACGGGCTGTACTACCCGCCGGACCCGTCGAGCTGGGAGACCTGCACGATCGGCGGCAACATCGGCACCGCGTCCGGCGGCCTGTGCTGCGTCAAGTACGGGGTGACCGCCGAGTACGTCCTCGGGCTGGAGGTCGTCCTCGCCGACGGCCGGCTGATGTCCACCGGCCGCCGCACCGCCAAGGGCGTCGCCGGGTACGACCTGACGCGGCTGTTCGTCGGCTCCGAGGGCTCGCTCGGCATCGTGGTCCGCGCCGTGCTCGGGCTCCGGCCCAAGCCGCCCCGTCAGCTGGTGCTGGCCGCCGAGTTCGCCACCGCCGCCGAAGCCTGCGACGCGGTGTGCTCGATCATGGCCGGCGGCCATGTGCCCTCGCTGCTGGAGATGATGGACCGCACCACCGTCAAGGCCGTCAACGACTTCGCCCGGATGGGCCTGCCGGAGACCACCGAGGCGCTGCTGCTGGCCGCCTTCGACACCCCGGAACCCGCGGCCGACCTGGCCGCCGTCGGCGCCCTGTGCGAGGCGGCCGGGGCCACCGGGGTGGTCGTCGCGGACGACGCCGCCGAGTCCGAACTCCTGCTCCAGGCGCGGCGGACGTCGCTCGTCGCGCTGGAGGCGGTCAAAGGCACCACGATGATCGACGACGTGTGCGTGCCGCGCTCGAGGCTCGGCGCGATGCTGGAGGGCGTCGAGCGGATCGCCGCCAAGTACGACCTCACCATCGGCCTGTGCGCGCACGCCGGGGACGGCAACACCCATCCCACCGTCTGCTTCGACGCCCAGGACGAGGACGAGTCCCGCCGCGCCCGCGAGTCCTTCGACGAGATCATGGCGCTCGGCCTCGAACTCGGCGGCACCATCACCGGCGAACACGGTGTGGGTGTGCTGAAGAAGGAGTGGCTGGCGCGCGAACTCGGCCCCGTGGGACTGGAGATGCAGCGCGCAGTGAAGGGCGTCTTCGACCCGCTCGGCATCCTCAACCCCGGCAAGCTCTTCTGAGCCGGGTCCCGGTGTGCCCGGGTCCTCACCGGGCCAGCAACTGGTCGAGCGCGTCGTCGATCCCGAGCCGGGCGGCCTCGGTGCCCGGCGGCACCGCCCGCAGCGTCCGCTCCAGCCAGGCGGACACCTGCGGCACGGGCGCCTCCAGCAGGGCGTCGCCGTCCGGCGAGCTGAGTGCCATCAGCACCACGCCGCGGCCGTTCACCTTCGTCGGCCACACCCGCACGTCCCCGTGCCCGCACGGCCGGAACACGCCCTCCACCAGCAACTCGCGGGCGAACGTCCAGTGCACCGGCGACTCGGAGTCGACGTGGAAGGTGATGTGCACGGCGCAGGGATCGTCCGACCGGTAGGCGAGCCTGGCCGGGACCGGGACGCTCCGCTCCGGCGAGAGGATGAGCCTCAGCTCCAGTTCGCGCTCCACCACCGTGTGCTCCATGACCTGTCTCCTCGATCTGACCGGGGGCCGCTCGGACGGGCCCGTGCCGGGAGAGAGGGGGCAGGGGCGCGGTCATTACGCGGGTTCCCGGAAATTTTTCTCCAACCGGCGCCCAGGAGGCCGACGGCATCGCCCGGAAGGGGTCGGCTCCGGCCGGAGAGGGGTACGGGGCGCCCCGGGTCTGATAGATGTGGAGGCTCCCTTCCACCCCCGAGCAGATACGGGACGACGGACATGAGCGCCCCTACGCCGGCCCACGGTGACGACAGGCCCCGCGAGGGCTACTACCCGGACCCGTCCATCCCCGGCTACGTCCGCTACTGGAACGGCACCGCCTGGGTGCCCGGCACCAGCCGTCCCGCCCCGGTGGACGGCGAACCGCTCACCGCCCCGTCAACCTCCGGCCCCGACACGCCCGCTGTGGAGGAGACGGGTCCGCATTTCTTCGAGGAGGGCGGGTCCGCCGACGCACCGGCGGCCCGGGGCGGGACACCTCCGGACACGTTCCTGTTCCGGCGGCCGACTCCGGGTCCGGCGGCGGGGGACCAGCGGGACGACGGGACGATGACGTTCCGTCGGGTGCGGGCGGGGCACCCCGCGCCGCCCGGGGGCTCCGGCCCGGCGGGCACCGGTGGGCCCGGCGCTGATGCGCCGGCACAGGATGCCCCGCATTCCGGGGGGCAGGCCGCGTTCGGGCCGGCCGGAGGCGCCGCCCAGGGCTCCGCGGGGGGGCCGGGGGGATTCGGTACCGCCGCGGCCGCCGTGGCGCCTCCCGTGCCCCCGCAGGGGACGCCCGCCCCGCCCGGCCCCCGCGCCCGGCCCGGCTTCCCGCAGCCGGCCGCCCCCGCTCCGGTGACCCCCGTACTGCCACCCCAGGCCCAGGCCCAGGCCCCGGCCCCGGCCGGAGGTCCCCTCGCCCCCGGCCCCGGCGGGGGCCAGGCGTCCTGGGCTCAGCAGGTGCACCAGTTGGCCGGGGCGGGCGAGGAGCAGCCCGTGGCGCCGTGGAAACCGCCGGTGGAGGACCCGTTCCTCGCGGCGGCCCGGCGCCAGGCGGAGGCCCGCCCGGCCGGGCTCGGCAAGCGCTTCGCCGCCCGCCTGATCGACAACGTCTTCATCGGCGCCGTCACGGCCGCCGCCGCCGTACCCCTGGGGGTCCGCGCCGTCGACCACACCCAGAGCAAGATCGAGGCGGCCCGGCTGTCCGGCCGTACCGTCACCGTCTGGCTGCTCGACGGCACCACGGGCGTCTCGCTCGCCCTGGTCCTCGGCGTGCTGCTGGTCTTCGGGGTGGTGTACGAGGTCCTGCCGACCGCGCGCTGGGGCCGCACTCTGGGCAAGCGGCTGTGCGGCATCCAGGTGCGGGACATCGAGGCGCACGAGCCCCCGTCCTTCGGGGCCGCGCTGCGCCGCTGGCTCGTCTACAGCCTGCCGGGCGTCCTCGTGATCGGCGTGATCGGCGTGCTGTGGGGGCTGTTCGACCGGCCCTGGCGTCAGTGCTGGCACGACAAGGCGGCACACACCTTCGTGGCCGAGTAGCGTCCCCCGTACGGCCGCCCGCCGGGTGCGGCGGCCCCGCGTTCGCTGTCGACTCGGTGCCATGAGCAGTGAACCGCCCCCCGGCTCCGGACCGCAGCCCCCCGACGACGACCCGCTGAGGAAGGGGCCCCCGTCGGACCCGGGGCAGGGGCCGGGCTCGCCGTACGACCGCCCGTACGGCGCCCAGCAGCCCCCGCCGCCAGGCGGCGAGCCCCCGCCCCAGGGCGGCGGCCCCTACGGGTCGGGCAGCCCCTACGGCTCGGGTGGCCCCTACGGGGCCGGCGGGCCCTACGGCGGCGACCCCTACGGCGGCGACCCCTACGGCGGCGGTGGCCCGTACGGCGGAGGCCCCCAGGGCCCCGGGCACCCCGGCGACCCGCTCGCCGGCATGCCCCCGCTCGCGGACAGCGGCAAGCGCACCGTGGCCCGCATCATTGACATGATCCTCGTCGGCATCGTCGTGTGGCTGCTGACCTGGGCCTTCGGGGTGCACCAGTACGACGTGAACGGGGACCGGATGCAGGTCGGCAAGTCGCTCGGCCAGTCGGTCATCGCCGCCGTCCTGTACATCGCCTACGACACCATCCTGATCGCCCGCACCGGGCAGACGCTCGGGATGCGCTGGTTCAGGATGCGGGTGGCCAACCTGCACGACGGCGCCACCCCGTCCCGGCAGTCCTCGCTGGTCAGGGCGCTGGTGCTATGGCTGCCGTTCGCCTTCTGCTGCGCCTGCGTCTGGACGGCGATCTGCGGCGGCTGGAGCTACTTCGACCGCCCGTACAAGCAGGGCCTGCACGACAAGGCGGCGAAGACGGTGGTGGTCGCCACCACCTGACCTGGCCGGGAAGCGGCGCGCCGGAGCGGCGGGCCGGGGAGGAGTCCCCGGCCCGCCGCTCCGGCGTGTGTGCGCGGCCTCTCAGGAGGCCGCGCGGCCGCGTACCGACTCCGCCGAGGCGCCGACGGGGCGGCGCCGCTCGGAGAGCCGGGCGGGCTCGGCGGGCACCGGCCCGGTGGCGGCGGCGGAGCGGGTCGGGCGCGGCCGGGGCAGTGGCACCGTCATGGCGACCAGCAGCCCGAGCACGAGCGCGGCGAGCGCGATGACGGCGATTCCGACGCCCGAACCGGTCTGGGACAGGGCCAGCATGGCGGCGGTGGAGAGGATCACGGTGCAGGAACCGTAGACGAGCTGTGCGAGGGTCGGACGAGGCATGGCAATCGTGTCCTCGGAAGACGGGGGTGGGGGGGCGGGGGGCGCCGAATCGACTCTATTCGCGTGCATGCCCGAGTCCTGCGCCAGGTAAGCCCCGCCTCACCCCGAGGGCGGTGCACAGGGGGCGCACGGAGTCATGGGCCTTGCGAACTGGGCCGATGCACGCGCCCGCCCCGCCGTAGCACGTGTTCGTAAAGCGGACGCCAGCTCCGCATAGTGCACTTGTCCTGTCCAAGTCAAGGTCTGTCTTTTCTGCGAAACCTCTAGTCAAATTACGGCACTTGACTACACGCGTTGATCGTGCGCGCACGGAATCCTCCAAGGTCCGGAACTCACCTGCCGTGCGCGCGGCGCGGGGGAGGATCTCAAGTGACCATCAGACCCTGGACGTTCAGAGCCACAGCGATAGGCGTGGCCCTCGCGGCGTCGTCCGCCACCTTCGCCACGTTCGCCGTGGCCGAGGCCGGCACAATGGCCCGCCCGGCGGCCGAGAACCGGCACGACCCGGCCCCGGCCGGACAGCGGGAGCACGACCTCGACGGCCCGCTGAGCAAGACCCAGGACGCTCAGCGCCAGGAGGCCCTGAGCCAGCTCATCGCGGGCAAGGCCACGGCGAAGGAGCGCAACGGCTCCAAGGTCGTCCAGCTCAAGAGCAAGAAGGGCGACAGCAAGTACGTCGAGCTGAGCCGGGAGAAGACCGACAAGATCTTCACCATCCTGGTGGAGTTCGGGGACCAGACGGACCCCAAGTTCGGCGGCACCCCCGGCCCGCTGCACAACAAGATCGCCGCGCCGGACCGCAAGAAGGACAACTCCACGGCCTGGCAGGCGGACTACAACCAGAAGCACTACCAGGACCTCTACTTCGGCACCGGTGCCAAGACCGAGTCGCTGAAGAAGTACTACGAGAAGCAGTCCTCGGGCCGCTACTCGGTCGAGGGCGAGGTCTCGGACTGGGTCAAGGTCCCCTACAACGAGGCCCGTTACGGTAACAACGCCTGTGGCCAGACCAACTGCACCAGCGTGTGGAACGTGGTCAGCGACGGTCTGAAGTCCTGGGTCGCCGGGCAGAAGGCGGCCGGCAAGTCGGACGCCGCCATCAAGGCCGACCTGGCCCAGTACGACCAGTGGGACCGCTACGACTACGACGGCGACGGCAACTTCAACGAGCCGGACGGCTACGTCGACCACTTCCAGATCGTGCACGCCGGCGAGGACGAGTCCGCGGGCGGCGGCGCCGAGGGCGAGAACGCCATCTGGGCGCACCGCTGGTACGCGTTCGGCACCGACGCGGGCGCGACCGGCCCGGCCGGCAACAAGCTCGGCGGCGCCCCGGTCGGCGACACCGGCGTCTGGGTCGGCGACTACACCATCCAGCCGGAGAACGGCGGACTCGGCGTCTTCGCCCACGAGTACGGCCACGACCTCGGTCTGCCGGACGAGTACGACACCGCCGGCGGCGACAACTCCACCGGTTTCTGGACCCTGATGTCGTCCGGCTCCTGGCTCGGCACCGGCAAGGACTCCATCGGTGACCTGCCCGGCGACATGAACGCGTGGGACAAGCTCCAGCTCGGCTGGCTGACCTACGACACCGCCAAGGCGGGCGTCTCCTCCTGGCACAAGCTCGGTCTCGCGGAGTACAACACCAAGTACCGCCAGGCCCTGCTGGTCACACTGCCGAAGAAGGCGGTCAAGACCGAGATCGTCACCCCGGCCCAGGGCGCGACCCAGTGGTGGAGCGGCAGTGGTGACAACCTCAAGAACACGCTGACCCGTTCGGTCGACCTGACCGGCAAGTCCAAGGCCACGCTGGGCCTGGACGGCTGGTACGAGATCGAGTCCGGCTACGACTACCTCTACGCCGAGGTCTCCACGGACGGCGCCAACTGGACGCCCCTGGACGGAACGGTGGACGGCAAGCCGATCCCGCGCGACGGTTCTGACAAGCCCGCGCTGACCGGCACGGTGGACGGCTACAAGAAGCTGTCGTACTCGCTGGACGCCTACGCGGGCAAGAAGATCCAGCTCCGCTTCCGCTACCAGACGGACGGCGGGGCCGCCCTCAAGGGCTTCGCGGCCGACGAGATCACGGTCACCGCTGACGGGACGCCGCTCTTCTCCGACAACGCCGAGACGGCCGACGCCGCTTGGACCGCGGCTGGCTTCTCCCGCATCGGCGCGTCCTTCACCAAGGACTACGCGCAGTACTACCTCGCCGAGAACCGTCAGTACGTGTCGTACGACAAGACGCTGAAGGTCGGCCCGTACAACTTCGGCTTCACCGGCACCGACCGGCCCGACTGGGTGGAGCACTACCCCTACCAGGACGGCCTGCTCATCTGGAAGTGGGACACCTCCCAGGCGGACAACAACACGAACAACACCGCCGGCGGCCACCCGGGCACCGGTCTCATCCTGCCGGTCGACGCGCACCCGAAGGCCCTGAAGTGGTCCGACGGGACGCTGCTGCGCAACCGCATGCAGGCGTACGACTCGCCGTTCTCGCTGGACCCGACGGACGGGATCACGCTGCACAAGGCGGGCAAGACGACGAAGATCAAGGCGCAGAACGGCGTGTCGGTCTTCAACGACCGCAAGAACACGTACTGGGACCCGTCGAACCCCACCGGTGGCGTGAAGGTCACTGACACCAACACCAAGATCAAGATCAAGAAGCAGGCGGACGACGGCTCCACGATCGAGCTGGAAGTCGGGCCCGCGGCGAAGTAAGCGACATCTTCGCAGGTCAGAGACGTATCGGCGGTGACCCCCTAGCGGGTCGCCGCCGATCGTGTTTAGGTGCGTCCTGTGGACCGCTTATTGACACGCGACTGAACGGGGATGTGACGGCATGGCCGCAGGAGGCTTCTGCAAGCTGCCGCACGGCACGGTGGTGGTGGCGCTGAACCTGCCGATCCCTGCCGGGGGGCCTGCCGGGGTGCGGGTGCTGGTGCACGCCCAGAACCGGGCGCGGGCTCTTACCCGGCTGCGCAACCTGGGTATGCCGTCGGTGTTCCTCCGGGGTAACACGCAGCCTCCCACGCCGGATGAGATCACGGCGGTCCTGCACCACCCCGACGGCCTGATATGGCGTACGGCCCCGGACGGCGGGGCCATGGTGACGGAGCTGTGGCGTCCGATCCGGGACCTCATGAGGCGGTCGGCCACCCCTGCCTGACCGGCCGGGTACAGGGCGTCCCAAGCGCGGCTCAAGAAAGTCCCACTGGCACCGAACGTTTCGGGTCCTCCCGCCGTCTCAGTAGCGATGGTGTCGTTGAGGAGAGGGCTTGGGGGGACCGTGCCGACTGAGGACGAAGATCTGCTCAGCCCCGTTCAGGTGCGCCGGGTGACGGCGGTCCTGGCGCTGGGTGGGGTGCCGAGAGAGGACATCGCCGACGGGGTGCAGCAGGTGCGGCTTCGGCTGATCGAGCGGCTGGCCAAGGGCGCCGGCGCGCCCAGGGACCTGGGTGCCTGGGCGGTCGCGGTCGCGTCGAACCATGCGGTCGACTGGCACCGCAGCCGCAATCGGCAGGAGCGGGTCGGTGAACGGCTGCGGAGCCTCGGTGAATGGCGCCGGACCGTGCCCGGACCCGAGGCCGAGTTGCTCACCCTCGCCGTCGCCGAGGGTCTGGACGCGCTACCGGTGCTACAGCGGCAGGCGCTGGTCCTGCGTTACTACGCCGACCTGACCGTGCCACAGATGGCGGAGGCCCTGGAAATCCCGGCCGGCACCGTCAAGAGCCGCCTGCACGCGGCCGGGCGGGCGATGAAGGCACATCTGGAGAACGACACAGCTGTGGAGGCGCGATGAACGACGACTGGGGAGCCGACGGCACCGAGGAGCTCGTTGCCGACCGCCTGAAGTTCATCGGGGCGCTCATGGAAGAGGACACGGACCGGACGGAGGGCGCTCTTCGCCCGGCTGCCGTCGGCCGGGCACAGGAGCCCGGCGTAGGCGGCGTCCCGGCACCCGTGCGCCGATCTCGGCTGCGGCTGGTGACCGTTCTCGGTCTCGCGGCGGCGGTGGCCGCGGTCGCTCTCACCGCGGTGTGGGCGCCTTGGTCCTCCGGGGAGGACGCGGAGGCGAAGCCGGATCAGTCGGGCATCGTGGCGTGCGCGAAACTCATCGTGGAGGGCACGGTCGCCGGCACAGAATCTGCCGGGCCCGGCGGCACGACCGTGCGGCTGCACGTCGACCGGTACGTGAAGCCTGGCAAGGGGCCGGCCGAGGTGCGGTTCACGGTGCCTCGGCAGGACGGGGCGGCCTATCGTGTCGGCACCCAGGTTCTAGTGAGTGTCTCACGCTTCGCCGACGAAGTGCCGCTGCTTTTCACCGGCGATGAGATCAGGTCCGCCGAGGAATGGATGGCGGCGGAGGCCGAGAGGCCGGATGCGCCCGACTGCCCGGGGCGTGGCTGAGCAACACCTTCCTTTCTATTACTTCTTCCTCACTGATCACTTACCTGTTAGCCTCACTGTCGATCACTGGGGGACGCGTGTTCCCCATCTAGTCTGTGGGGGGCTTGACAAGTGAGAGCGGGCTATTTCGCGCGCGCGATCGCAATTGCTGCGGTGGCGGGTGCCATGGCTGGAATAATCGCCACTTCTTCGGGCTCGGCGCAGGGCGCACCGACGCACAGGGATGCGAGTCCGGAACGGATTGTGCACGGCCGCGAGGATTTCAGTTTCACCTCGGTAAATGCTCTTGTCGGTACGGCTCCGGTCATCATCCGGGGCACGGTGCTGAGCACCGCCCCGGGCCGGACGGTGGGCACCGCGGAGAACGGCGGCACCGACCAGGCGCGCAATGTGACACTGCGCGTGGACGCCGTGATGAAGAAGGGCGGGGCCGACATCGGCTCCACGCTCACGCTGGAGGAGTGGGGCTGGGACGGCTCTGGCAACGGCTACCAGATGGAGAACCTGACCTGGAGCCAGGCGGGGGACGCGGGCTACTACTTCCTGAAGCGGGACGCAGTCACGCTGAACTGGCGCTTCGTGAACACCGAGGGGCGGGTGCTGAACAGGAGTGGCATCGTGCGGTCCTCGGCCGACCCCGAGGGGGCGCTGTTCCCTCTCATCGACGGACGGACCAACACCGACTTCTACGCCGAGCTCAAGCGCCTGCTCGACCCGGCTAACTCGAACCAGCTCGTCGTCGTGCCACAGCCCGTTCCGGCCACCGGCGAGCAGCAGAACGACGTCCCGGACAGTGGCCCCACGGAGCCCGTGCCGGATGGTTCGACGAACGACGGCTCCGAGCCGACCCCTTACCCGTCGTCCACCTGAGCCAGCCTCTCTCCCGGGAACAAGGAAAGAAGAGAACATCGTGCACACCTCTCGCAGGTTCACGGCCGTGCTCGCGGCTTCCGCGGCCCTGGTGCTGAGCGCCCCGTTCACCGCGTTCGCCAGCCACGACGACAACGGCACCGACCCCGACAACCGCAACCAGGCGGTCAAGGGATTCAGCCTGACGGCCAACGGCACCAAGGCGATGAACCAAGGCAAGAGCCAGTTGGAACGCAGCGTCATCACCACGTCCTGGGGCGGGGGTGACATCGAGGTCTACGACGGCGACTACGGCGACAGCGGCTGGCACGGCCGGACCGACTGCACCGACTGGAACGTCCTGTGGACGTCCTGCGACATCATCAGGGTGCGCCTGAACACCTACCAGTACAAGACGGCCAACCAATGGCGCAGCCTGGGCTGTCATGAATTCGGGCACACCGCCGACCTCGGGCATCGCGGTAAGAGCAACGACACGGACAACAATTCCTGCATGCGAGTGGAAATCTGGCCCCAGTACTACGACCAGCACGACCTCAATGCGATCAAGGCGGGGACGTGATGCTGAAATTCTTGCGAATCCTCGGATGCGTCGTGGCGGCGGTCGTGGCTTTTTCCGGCGTGCTCGCACTTCGGTCGGGTGATGCTGGGCCGGATGTCCAAGGTTTCCGGAATTCTGCAGCGCAGCCGAAATTCTGCAAGGAGGCCCAGCCGCTTGATTTCTCGCGGTCCGCGGAATTGTCGGCGCATCGCCGGGCTCACGTCATCGAAGACCTTCGCGATCTGGCCCCGGACGACATCGCGGGCGAGTTCGACAGGCTGATCTCGTGGTACGAGCATCCGAGTGAATCGGAGCGGGACAGCTCCCGCCGGGCCAGCGTCCGCGTCGGCGAGTTCATCGAGCGCAGTTGCGACGGGATAAACCTGGGCGGCATCAGAACATGACCTGCCCCCGGCCGGGGGCCTGCCCCCGGCCGGTCCGCGCCCGCGGGTCACACGACCGGCTTTCCCGTCAGCTTCACGCCGGCCTCACGCAGCGTTTGGAGCGCCCGGGCGGTCGTATTCGCATCGACCCCCGCCGTCAGGTCCAGCAGCACATGCGTGCCGAAGCCCTCGGCGGCCGCGTCCAGGGCGGTGGCCCGCACGCAGTGGTCCGTGGCGATGCCGACCACGTCGACCTCCTCGACGCCCCGGGCGCGGAGCCAGTCCGCGAGAGTGACACCGTTCTCGTCCGTGCCCTCGAAGCCGCTGTACGCGGCGGAGTAGGCGCCCTTGTCGAAGACCGCGTCGACCGCGCCGGAGGCGACCGCCGGGGCGAAGTTGGGGTGGAAACCCACGCCCTCCGTGCCCGCGACGCAGTGCGCGGGCCAGGAGTGGACGTAGTCCGGGTTGTCCGCGAAGTGTCCGCCCGGCGCGATGTGGTGATCGCGGGTCGCCACCACGTGCCGGTACCCGGAACCGGCGGCCTGGCCGATCAGCTCGGTGATCGCGGCGGCCACGTCCGCTCCGCCGGCCACCGCGAGGCTGCCCCCCTCGCAGAAGTCGTTCTGCACGTCGACGACGATCAAGGCGCGGCGCATGGTGGTGTCCTTCGAGTGGGGTCCAGGAAATCGAGCGTAGAGACTTCCGGCCTCCCGCACTAGCTACCCGAGGGCACGTGCAGGTACTCCGTCGGGAGGACGGGTTCCCCGCGCGAGAGCTGCGTCGCGGACAGCGGCAGGTTCTCCCGCGCCGCGATGTGCCGCTCGCGCGCCGCGTCCAGCGGCTCGCGCGCGACGACCTCGCCCCCCTTGACCAGCTCCACCAGCAACTGCCGGTCGGCCAGCTCGTCCGGCACCGGCCCGGTGCCCACGACCTCGGCCTCCGCGACCCCGTACGCGTCCAGCCGCCGTGCCGCCCACTTCCGGCCGCCGACGGAGGTCTTGCCGCCGCTGGACTTCTTCGCCACCGGCACCAGCTCGGCGGCGGGATCGGCCGACTCGGCGCGGGCGACCAGCTTGTAGACCATCGAGCAGGTCGGGTGCCCGGAACCGGTGACCAGCTGCGTGCCCACCCCGTACGCGTCCACCGGCGCCGCCGCCAGCGAGGCGATGGCGTACTCGTCCAGGTCGGAGGTGACCACGATCCGGGTGCCGGTCGCGCCGAGGGCGTCGAGCTGCTGCCGCACCCGGTGCGCGACCAGCAGCAGGTCGCCGGAGTCGATGCGCACCGCGCCCAGCCCGGGACCGGCCACCTCCACCGCCGTGCGGACGGCCTCCGTGACGTCGTAGGTGTCCACCAGCAGGGTGGTGTCCGCGCCGAGGGCGTCGACCTGGGCGCGGAAGGCGTCCCGCTCCTGGTCGTGCAGCAGGGTGAAGGCGTGCGCGGAGGTGCCCACGGTCGGGATGCCGTACCGGAAGCCCGCGGCGAGGTCGGAGGTGGTGGCGAAGCCGCCCACGTAGGCGGCGCGCGCGGCCGCGACGGCGGCCAGTTCGTGGGTGCGGCGGGCACCCATCTCGATGAGCGGCCGGCCGCCCGCGGCGGAGGACATCCGGGAGGCGGCGGCCGCGATGGCCGAGTCGTGGTTGAGGATGGAGAGGATCACCGTCTCCAGCAGCACGCACTCCGCGAAGCTGCCCTCGACCCGCAGCAGCGGCGAGCCGGGGAAGTAGACCTCGCCCTCCGGGTAGCCCCAGATGTCGCCCTGGAAGCGGTAGTCCGCCAGCCACTTCAGGGTCGGCTCGTCGACGATCCCCCGCTCGCCCAGGAAGGCGAGCATCGCCGCGTCGAAGCGGAAGTTCGTCACCGCGTCCAGCACCCGGCCGGTGCCCGCGACCACGCCGTAGCGGCGGCCGTGCGGCAGGCGTCGGGTGAAGACCTCGAACACGCTGTGCCGCTCGGCCGTCCCGGCCTTCAGGGCGGCTTGCAGCATGGTCAGCTCGTACTGGTCCGTGAAGAGCGCCGTCGACGGGACTTCCACCGGTAGCCCAAGGTCCGCTGTGTTCATGACGACGAAGCGTACTCCCATTTCGTCAGTGTGACGATTTCTGTGCCGCGTGGGAGCATGGCTGTTGTGACGTCACCCGCGCCCGTAGAGATCGAACGCACCGAACCGGCGGAGGAGACCTTCGCCGTACCCGAGCCGGACGTCCCCTGGATCACGATCGTCCACAATGATCCGGTCAACCTCATGAGTTACGTGACCTACGTCTTCCAGACGTACTTCGGCTACTCGAAGGACAAGGCCACCGAACTCATGCTCGACGTCCACCACAAGGGCCGGGCGGTCGTCTCCAGCGGGAGCCGCGAGGAGATGGAGCGCGACGTGCAGGCGATGCACGGCTACGGATTGTGGGCCACCCTCCAGCAGGACCGGAAGTAAACCGACACACATGCCCGGACACTTCGAACCGCTCCCCGGCGGCGGCGCGACCGTCGCGCTCGACGACGTCGAGATCTCCATCATCCGGTCGCTGGCCGTCCAGCTCCTGGAGCTGATCGGCCCCGGCCCCGCCGAGGACGAAGGCGGCGATCCGCTCGCCGGGCTGTTCGCCGAGGGTCCCACCGAGCCGCCCGCCGACCCGGTGCTGCGCCGGCTGTTCCCGGACGCCTACACCGACCCGGAGCAGGAGCCGGCCGACCCGGCCGAGGCCGAGGAACGGCGCGCGCACTCCGCGGAGTTCCGCCGCTACACCGAGAACGACCTCCGGGCCGGCAAGCGGGAGAACGCGCTGGCGGTCATCCGCACCCTGGACCAGCTCGCGTCGTCCGCCGAGGGCGGCGAGGCGGTGCTCAAGCTGTCGCCCGAGCAGTCCCGGCAGTGGCTCTCCGCGCTGAACGACCTGCGTCTGGCCATCGGGTCCCGGCTGGAGATCTCCGACGAGGAGGACACGGACCCGCTGTACCGCCTCCCCGACCGTGACCCGCGCAAGCCGATGGTGCTGGCCTACCTCTGGCTCGGCGGACTCCAGGAGACCCTCGTCTCGACCCTGATGCCGTGAACGCCTCCCGGGCGTTCGCTCAGAGGACGCTCAACTCCGGATAACGATCGCGTCACCGTTGCGGCCGTTTTTGGTGCATTTGGACGCACTTTGTCCGGTTCTTCCTGTGTGGTGCGCCACAGGCCCCCCCTTTGCTCAAAATTGCGACCGTGATAAATCTTCACGATCGCCCGGCGGACACCACCCATGTCCGGCCGGGTGCGCCACCGAGCCGGCGACCGCCGGCCAGGCACGAGCGGGTCCCTGACCTGCTCACTCCATCAGTTCCGGGGGGATCGAGACCCGATCCGCGGCCGAGTGAAGGCCACGGGTCGGCATGGAGAAAGGCGCACCACCATGGCCTCTGAGAAGGTCACCGAAGCCCCTGAAGAGGGTTACGAGCGAGGGCTCGGCAGCCGGCAGGTCCAGATGATCGCCATCGGTGGCGCCGTCGGAGTCGGCCTGTTCCTGGGAGCCGGGGCGAACATCGCCAAGGCCGGTCCCAGCCTCATCCTCATGTACGCGCTCGCGGGCGCGATCATCTTCTTCATCATGCGAGCCCTGGGCGAGCTGCTGCTCTACCGCCCGGTGTCCGGCTCGTTCGCCGAGTACTCGCGCGAGTTCCTCGGCCCGTTCTTCGGTTACTTCACCGGCTGGACCTACTGGCTGATGTGGGTCGTGACCGGCATGGCCGAGCTGACGGCCGCCGCCATCTACGTCAACTACTGGTTCCCGGACGTGCCCCGGTGGGTCACGGCACTGGTCTTCCTGGTGGTCCTCTTCGGGGCCAACCTGATCTCCGTGAAGCTCTTCGGCGAGCTGGAGTTCTGGTTCTCGATGGTCAAGGTCACGGCCCTGATCGGCATGATCGTCATCGGCCTCGGTGTGCTGACCTTCGGCTTCAGCGCCGCCGGCGACACCGCCTCGGTGGCGAACCTCTACCAGTTCGACGGCTTCTTCCCCAAGGGCGTCGGCTCCTCGCTGATGACCCTCCAGGGCGTCATGTTCGCCTACCTCGCGGTCGAGCTGGTCGGCGTCACGGCCGGCGAGTCCGAGGACCCGGAGAAGACCCTGCCCAAGGCGATCAACACCCTGCCCTGGCGCATCGCCCTCTTCTACGTCGGTGCCCTCACCGTCATCCTCTGCGTGGTCAAGTGGACCGAGTTCGCGGCGGGCGTCAGTCCGTTCGTGAAGGCGTTCGCAGTGATCGGCATCCCGGCCGGCGCCGGCATCGTGAACTTCGTCGTCCTCACCGCCGCCCTGTCCTCCTGCAACTCCGGCATGTACTCCACGGGCCGCATGCTGCGCACCCTGGCGGACAACGGCGAGGCCCCGCGGGCCTTCGCCAGGCTGTCCTCCACCAAGGCCCCGGCGCTCGGCATCACCGTCTCGGTGCTGTTCATGGGCATCGGCGTGGTGCTGAACTACGTGGTCCCGGAGAAGGCGTTCGGCTACGTCACGTCGGTCGCCACCGCCGCGGGCATCTGGACCTGGCTGATGATCCTGATCAGCCACGTGCTCTACCGCCGCGCGGTCGCCGCGGGCAAGCTGCCCGCCTCGTCCTTCCCGGCGCCGGGCGGCTCGGTCTTCTCCTACGTCGCCATCGTCTTCCTGCTCTTCGTCACCGGCATCATCGCGTACGATGCCGACTCCCGCGTCTGCCTGTACGTGATGGCCGTCTGGGCCGTGGCGCTCGGGATCGGCTGGAAGATCATGAAGTCCCGCACGCCGCAGGGCGGCGAGCGCGACGAGCCGGCGCTGGAGAAGGTGGGCTAGCCCCGCCGCGAGGGACCATCCAGGACGTCTGGCCGCCGGGAGTACTCGTGGCGCTCCCGGCGGCCGCCGCTCAAGGCGTCCGCCATGCGGGCCGTCCCGTACCGCACCGCGGTACGTGGCGGCCCGTCCCCCTATCCTGGCCCGCATGCTGACCATCACCCAGGACCTGTACGACCGGATCGTCGCCCACGCCCGCGAGGACCACCCCGACGAGGCGTGCGGTGTGGTGGCCGGGCCGGAGGGCACCGGGCGCCCCGAGCGGTTCATCCCGATGCTGAACGCCGCCCGCTCTCCCACGTTCTACGAGTTCGACTCCCAGGACCTGCTGAAGCTCTACCGGGAGATGGACGACCGCGACGAGGAGCCGGTGATCGTCTACCACTCCCACACCGCGACCGAGGCGTACCCCTCCCGCACCGACATCGGCTACGCCAACGAGCCCGGCGCGCACTACGTCCTGGTCTCCACGGCGGACGCCGACGGCCTCGGCGACTTCCAGTTCCGATCGTTCCGCATCCTGGACGGAGAGGTCACCGAGGAGGAGGTCGAGGTCGTCGAGACGTACTGATCCCACTCCCCGGTCGGAAAACGTCCGCCATCCGGGACAGGCTTCCGGTCGGTGGACCGGGAATCTATACGATGAGCCCATGGTTCTGACTGTGGTGCGCGCCTTCTGCTGACGTACCGAGCCGCAGCCCCGACGAACACCTTCGAACAGGAGCCCGCAACCATGGCCATCGAGGTCCGCATCCCGACCATTCTCCGCCAGTACACCGACGGCCAGAAGGCGGTCGAAGGCACCGGGGAGACCCTCGCCGACCTGTTCGCCGACCTCGAGACCCGGCACACGGGCATCCAGGGCCGTGTGGTGGACGGCGGCCAGCTGCGCCGCTTCGTCAACGTGTACCTGAACGACGAGGACGTCCGCTTCGTCGACGGCATCGACACCAAGCTGTCCGACGGCGACACCGTGACCATCCTGCCGGCCGTGGCCGGCGGCATGGCCTGATCGCATGCGGTACGACTCCCCGCTGGCCGCGGTGGGCAACACCCCTCTGGTGCGCCTGCCGCGGCTCTCGCCGTCCCCCGACGTCCGGATCTGGGCCAAGCTGGAGGACCGCAATCCGACCGGCTCGGTCAAGGACCGGCCCGCGCTGCACATGATCGAGCAGGCGGAGAAGGACGGCCGGCTCACCCCCGGCTGCACCATCCTGGAGCCCACCTCGGGCAACACCGGCATCTCGCTCGCCATGGCCGCCAGACTCAAGGGCTACCGCATGGTGTGCGTGATGCCGGAGAACACCTCCCGCGAGCGCCGCGACCTGCTCGGCATGTGGGGCGCGGAGATCATCCCGTCCCCGGCGGCGGGCGGCTCCAACACCGCCGTCCGGGTCGCCAAGGAACTGGCCGCCGAGCACCCGGACTGGGTGATGCTCTACCAGTACGGGAACCCCGACAACGCGGGCGCCCACTACTCCGGCACCGGCCCCGAGATCCTGGCCGACCTGCCCTCCGTCACCCACTTCGTGGCGGGCCTCGGCACCACCGGCACCCTGATGGGCGTCGGCCGCTACCTGCGCGAACAGAAGCCGGACGTGAAGATCGTCGCCGCCGAGCCGCGCTACGACGACCTGGTGTACGGCCTGCGCAACCTCGACGAGGGCTTCGTGCCCGAGCTGTACGACGCCTCGGTGCTCACCACCCGGTTCTCCGTCGGCTCGGCGGACGCGGTGGCCCGTACCCGTGAGCTGCTCCAGCAGGAGGGCATCTTCGCGGGCGTCTCCACCGGCGCGGTGCTGCACGCGGCGCTCGGTGTGGGCCGCAAGGCGGTCAAGGCGGGGGAGAGCGCCGACATCGCCTTCGTGGTCGCCGACGGCGGCTGGAAGTACCTCTCCACCGGGGTCTACACGGCCGCCACCACCGAAGAGGCCATCGAGACCCTCCAGGGCCAGCTCTGGGCCTGATCCCCTCGGGGGAGCCGTTCGGGGCCGTCGTGCGTCACACCGGTACCAGTGGTGCCGGTGACCCGGCCGGCCCCGGACGGAGAGGCGGACCCCATGCGCCGTACGACATCCCTCGCCCCGGCCGCGCTCGCGGCGGCCCTGCTGCTCGCAGGCTGCGGGACGCAGGGGGACGACGCGGGCCGGAAGGTGTCACCCTCGCCCACGCGCGACAACTGTGTGAGCACGCTCCGGCTGACCGCCGCCGACACCGGCCGCGATCTGTGCCTGGCCAAGGGCGGTGAGCTGCGGCTCGCCCTCGACGGCGACAAGGCCCACCCGTGGAAGCCGGTCCAGGCGAAGGGCGGCGCGCTGACCGCGATCAACTCCGGCTTCGTCCTCCGGCCGGGCGACGCGAACGCCGCGTACCGCGCGGACAGGCCCGGCACCGTGGAACTGACCTCCGCCCGCGACTCCGAGCACTGGCAGGTGACGGTCCGGGTCCGCTAGGGGCTGTCCGGCGGATCAGCCGACTACGACGCCGCGAGGGGCGGTACCGGACCCCGCGAGCCCGGCGTGATCCGAACGAGAGGCCTAACCGGCTAGGTGACGCACCCGGTCCCACAGGACCGGGTCGACCTCGCCCACCCGGTGCCGCAGATCCCCCAGGGGCACCTCGTGCAGTTCTGAGGGGTCGAGAAAGCGGGGCCCCTCACCGAGGACACCGCCCGGCAGCGGGATCAGTCCCGGCCGCTCCTCCTCGGGGCGGCCGGTGATCCGGGCGACCGTGGCCCGCCCGTCCCGCACCGCCAGCACCAGGCAGGGCAGCGGCTCGGCCCACCAGATGTCACCCGCGCGCGGACGGCCCGTCAACTCCAGCGAGGAACGCGGTCGTCGGCGCGCCCGGCGCTGCCGGTGACCCCTGCCCCAGCCGTCCACCAGCGTGGCGACCAGGGCCAGCAGGAGCACCGCCGCCAGTGCGAGCCACCAGGTCGTGTCCATGCGAAGGACGTTACCGGCGCGCGCCGCCCGACGCGCGCCCTCGGTTCGTCCCCACGCGCCCCCGGTCCAGCCGAACCGGTGACAGCACAGGTGAGTTCGCCCACAACGGCCCCTGGCGAAGGAGCGACCCGCCCTGTGGCGCCTTACGCTCGACGGACCGCACCACCATGCCCTGCTGCTTCCCGACCCGCTTCTGCCAACGGAGGTTTCCGCTCCATGAAGCTCACCGTCGTCGGCTGCTCGGGGTCGTTCCCGTCCGCGGAATCGGCCTGTTCGAGCTACCTCGTCGAGGCCGACGGCTTCCGGCTGCTCCTCGACATGGGCAACGGCGCCCTGGGCGAGCTGCAGCGCCACATCGGTCTGTACGACCTCGACGCGATCTTCCTCAGCCACCTGCACGCCGATCACTGCATCGACATGTGCGCGTACTTCGTCGCGCGCTACTACCGGCACGAAGGCGGACGCTGCGAGCCGATCCCGGTCCACGGTCCCGAGGGCACCGAGCACCGGCTGACCACGGCGTACGCCGACACACCGTCCGCGTCCTCCATGAGCGAGGTCTTCGACTTCCACACGGTCAAGCCGTCCACCTTCGAGATCGGCCCCTTCACCGTGCACACCGAGCGGGTGCGGCACCCGGTCGAGGCGTACGCGATCCGGATCGAGCACGGGGGAAAGTCCCTGACGTACTCCGGTGACACCGGGGTCAGCGAGGCGCTGGAGGAGCTGGCCCGGGACACCGACCTGTTCCTGTGCGAGGCGGCCTTCACGCACGGCAAGGAGAACATCCCCGACCTGCACCTCAACGGCCGCGAGGCCGGGGAGACCGCCACCCGCGCGGGCGCCCGCATGCTGGTCCTCACCCACATCCCGCCGTGGACCGACCCCGAGGTCAACCTGGCCCACGCCCGCGAGACCTTCGCGGGGCCGGTGGAGCTGGCGGTGCCCCGCGCGACGTACGAGCTGTAGCCCCGCGCACGGCGAAGGCCCCGGAACCTGGAGAGGTTCCGGGGCCTTCGCGGTCACATCGGCCGGGTTACCTGGCCTCGGCCTTCTGGATCTCGGCCAGCTCCTCGTCGGACTCGCGGCCCGGCGTGGGGAGGTTGAACCTGACGATGGCGAAGCGGAAGACCACGTAGTAGACGACCGCGAAGCACAGGCCGACCACGATGAGGCCCAACGGGTTCGACGCGATGCCCCAGTTCAGGCCGAAGTCGATCGCACCGGCCGAGAAGCCGAAACCGTCCCGCATGCCCAGCGACCAGGTCAGCGCCATGGAGACACCGGTGAGCACCGCGTGGATCGCGTACAGCACCGGGGCGATGAACATGAACGTGAACTCGATCGGCTCGGTGACACCGGTGAAGAACGAGGTCAGCGCGAGGGAGAACATCATGCCGCCGACGACCTTGCGGCGCTCGGGGCGGGCGCAGTGCACGATGGCGAGGCAGGCGGCGGGCAGCGCGAACATCATGATCGGGAAGAAGCCGGTCATGAACTGGCCCGCGTGCGGGTCACCGGCGAGGAAGCGCGCGATGTCGCCGCTCTTGCCCTGGTAGTCACCGGCCTGGAACCACGGGAACGAGTTCAGCAGGTGGTGCATGCCGATCGGGATCAGCGCGCGGTTGGCCACACCGAAGATGCCGGCGCCCACCGCGCCCGAGCCGACCAGCCACTCACCGAAGTTGTGCAGACCCGTGCCGAGCACCGGCCAGATGTAGCCGAAGACGATGCCGATGAGCAGACCCGCGAGCGCGGAGAGGATCGGGACCAGCCGGCGGCCGCCGAAGAAGCCGGCCCAGTCGGGCAGCTTGGTGCGGTAGAAGCGCTGGTAGAGCAGGGCGACGACGATGCCCATCACCACACCGCCGAGGACCTTGGCGTCCACCGGGGCGTTCACCATGACGACCTTGCCGTCGACGGCGGTGGCCACCTTCGGCAGGTTCTTGTCGGTGAACGTGGCCAGCACGTTCTTGAAGACCAGGTAGCCGACGACAGCGGCGAGCGCCGTGGAGCCGTCCGACTTCTTGGCGAAGCCGATGGCGATGCCCACCGCGAACAGCAGCGCCATGTTGTCCAGGATCGCGTTGCCGCCCGCCGCCATGAAGGAGGCGATCTTGGTCAGGAACGCCGGGAAGGAGGGGTCGCCCAGCATGTCTCCGCTGCCGAGCCGCACCAGGAGGGCGGCGCCGGGGAGTACCGCGACCGGCAGCATCAGGCTGCGGCCGATCCGCTGGAGGACACCCATCACCTTGGCGCCCCTCGTCTTCTCGGCCGGGGGCGCGGCGCTGGCCGTGGTCACAACTTCCTCCAGATGGGCAGGGCGCCGCCCTGGGACCATGGAGGGGGACGGCAGCGTCTGTGGTCTACACCACTTGTGGTGTAGACCTGTTGTAGCACGATGGCACGAATATAAGGAACCCGTGAATCAGCGACCGCGGGGATACGCGCAGTGGCCGGACCCGCCGGGGCCCGGGGGCGGTTTGGCGGGGTTCTCCGTGGTGGTGTAGACCAGTCTTCGGACGGTTCTCGTTCGGACCGGTTCGGACCAGGGAGAAGGAACATGGCCACCAAGGCTGAGAAGATCGTCGCCGGGCTCGGCGGCATCGAGAACATCGACGAGGTCGAGGGCTGCATCACCCGCCTGCGTACCGAGGTCCACGACGCGTCGCTCGTCGACGAGGCCGCCCTGAAGGCCGCGGGCGCCCACGGTGTCGTGAGGATGGGCACCGCCGTCCAGGTCGTCATCGGCACCGACGCCGACCCGATCGCGGCGGATATCGAAGACATGATGTGAGTCCCGCGCTCACCTGCACGAGGGGCTTCTTCCCATGGGGGAGGAGCCCCTCGCGTCACTCCCGATAGGCTCAGCCGCATGTCTCGCATCGACGGCCGAACCCCCGAACAGCTCCGCCCCGTCACCATCGAACGCGGCTGGAGCAAGCACGCCGAGGGCTCCGTCCTCGTCTCCTTCGGCGACACCAAGGTGTTCTGCACCGCCAGCGTCACCGAAGGCGTCCCCCGCTGGCGCAAGGGAAGCGGTGAGGGCTGGGTCACCGCCGAGTACTCCATGCTGCCCCGCTCCACCAACACCCGCGGCGACC
Organism: Streptomyces sp. NPDC001781; assembly: GCF_053596035.1. NCBI lineage: Bacteria > Bacillati > Actinomycetota > Actinomycetes > Kitasatosporales > Streptomycetaceae > Streptomyces > Streptomyces sp. NPDC001781. The sequence goes on from NZ_JBSFFI010000002.1 coordinate 53,075, forward strand.
GCGAGTCGGTCCGGGGCCGGATCGGCGGGCGCACGCACGAGATCTCCCGCCTCATCGGCCGCTCGCTGCGCGCCGTCATCGACTACAAGGCGCTCGGCGAGAACACCATCGTGCTCGACTGCGACGTCCTCCAGGCCGACGGCGGCACCCGCACCGCCGCCATCACCGGCGCCTACGTCGCCCTGGCCGACGCCGTCGCCTGGGCCCAGCGCAAGAAGCTGGTCAAGGCGGGCCGCAAGCCGCTCACCGGCACGGTCGGCGCGGTCTCGGTCGGCATCGTCGACGGCGTCCCGCTGCTCGACCTCTGCTACGAGGAGGACGTGCGCGCAGAGACCGACATGAACGTGGTCTGCACCGGCGACGGCCGCTTCGTCGAGATCCAGGGCACCGCCGAGGCCGAGCCCTTCGCCCGCGAGGAGCTGAACGCCCTGCTCGACCTGGGGGTGGCCGGCTGCGCCGAACTCACCGAGTTCCAGCGGGCCGCCCTCGCGTCGACCCTGCCGGAGTAGCACCGGAGGGGTAAAGGGAGTCCCAAACACCCTGAGCGCTCCGGGCAACCCCCGCCCGGCGTACGGCGTCTTGACCGGTACGGGCCGCGCGGCTCGATCCCGCGCGCCCGGCCAGCCGTACCTGGGGAGGAACACCGCATGGCCGCCGGCCGCCGACGCCGTACCACCGCCATCGCCGCGCTCGCGGCCGCCGCGCTCACCATGGGCCTGACCACCGGCTGCGACGCCGTGGACAAGGCCCTGGACTGTGTGCAGACCGCCGACTCCATCGCGGACAGCGTGACCGACCTCCAGCAGGCCGTGGAGAACGCCGCGAACGATCCCGCGCAGGCCGACGCCTCGCTGGACTCCATAGAGCAGAACCTGGACCGCATAGGCGACCGCACCGACGACGCCGACGTCAACAAGGCGGTGGACGACCTGAACGCGGCGGTCTCGAACATCCGGACCGCCATCCGGAACGGCGACGACACCCCGGACGTGCGCCCGGTCACGGACGCGGCCGGGGAACTCACCAAGGTGTGCACCCCTTAGGGCCTGTCCGGCGGATCGTGGCGCGGGCGCGGGGTCGACGGGCACCGCCGCTTTCCCGCACCTCGATCCACCGGACATGTCCGGCGTTCTCCGCCGGCGACCCGGCGCCTCAGCGCCCCCGGTCCTCCCGGCGGCCATGGCGCGGTTCCTGCCGGGCCTCGCGGCGGTCCCGGCGCTCCTGGCGGCGCAGCTCCTTCAGCCGCTGCCGCTCGGCCCGGGTGAGCTTGCGCTCCACGCCGACCCCGCCCCAGAACGCGAACCCGCTGACGATCACGCGCGGCGCCCCCGGATCGCCGGGCTCGTCCCGGTCCAGTTGCTCGAAGCCGCCCATGACGCCGATGCCGCGCACCACGACCTCGACCCCCGGCGGCACGATCACCTCCAGACCGCCCATCACGGCGAAGCAGTTGATCTCGACCTCGCGGTCGGCGAAGAACGCCTCGCGCAGGTCGATCTCGCCGCCGCCCATGAGGGCGAAGCAGGTGAACTTCTTCGGCACCGTCCAGCGCCCCTTGCGCTGGAACCCGGACAGCACCGCCACCGCCCCGGCCGAGGTGCCCTCACCGCCGACGATCCGGGACTCCCAGCTCCCGTCGGAGACCGGCCGCTTGGTGAACGAGACCGGCGCAGCGGCGGCCGGAGCGGCCGGGAGGTCGCTGGTCAGCGGAGCCAGCTCGCCGTAGGTGCGGGCCCTGAACGCCGACTCCAGCCGCTCCTCGAACTCCGCCATGTCCAGGCGTCCTTCGGCCAGGCCGTCGCGGAGGATCCCGGCGACCCGTTCCCGGTCGGCGTCGGAGGCGCGGAGGTCCGGCACGGGACCGGGGGAACGGCGGTCCGGGGCGGCGTCGTCGGTCATGACAGCAGACTACGAGACGGCCTTCTCCGCGTACATCTTGGCGATGACCGCCTCGATGTCGGGTTCCCGGACGGAGAGGTCCACCAGCGGGTAGGCGGCGGCGAGATGGGCCACCAGGGGCGCCGCCGACTGCCCGGCCGGGAACGCCAGCCACTGCCGGGGCCCCTCCACCCGCACCACCCGTGCCGAGGGCACCTCGACCGGCGGCAGCTCCCGCTCCAGATCCACCACCAGTGTCCGCTCACCCTCCCCGGCCGCGTGCAGCCCGGTCAGCGAACCGTCGTACACCAGGCTGCCGTGGTCGATCACCATGACCCGAGAGCACAACTGCTCGATGTCCTGCAGGTCGTGGGTGGTGAGCAGGACCGTGGTGCCGCGCTCGGCGTTCAACTCCTTCAGGAAACCACGCACCTTGGCCTTGGAGACCACGTCCAGACCGATCGTCGGCTCGTCCAGGTACAGCACCTCCGGGTCGTGCAGCAGGGCCGCCGCGATGTCCCCGCGCATCCGCTGGCCCAGCGAGAGCTGCCGTACGGGGACGTCCAACAGCTCCCCCAGCTCCAGCAGTTCGACGCAGCGGTCCAGGTTCTCCCGGTACCGGGCATCCGGGATCCGGTACATCCGGTGCGCCAGGCGGTAGGAGTCGACCAGCGGCAGGTCCCACCACAGGGTCGTCCGCTGCCCGAACACCACCCCGATCCGGGACGCCAGCCGGGTCCGCTCCCGCGAGGGGTCGATCCCGGCCACCCGCAGCCGGCCCGAGCTGGGGGTGAGGATGCCGGTCAGCATCTTGATCGTGGTCGACTTGCCCGCGCCGTTCGGCCCGATGTAGCCGACCATCTCGCCGCGCGCCACGGTGAACGAGATCGAGTCCACCGCCCGCACCTCGCGCCGCTCCCGCTTGAGGAACCCGGTCTTCCTGCGCACCTCGAAGACCTTGCCGACCTTCTCCAGGGTGATGAACCCCGCGCCGTCCGCCATCAGTTCAGCTCCCCGTGCTCCGGTACGAACGCAGTCCCGCCCGCCAGGCCAGCCCGGCGAGCGCACAGCAGGCCAGAGCCACCAGCGGGGAGACGAACGCCGTCCACCCCGGCAGCCCCAGCGGATACGGGCGCCCCAGCACGTAGGCCGCGGGCACCCAGTTGACGAAGGCCAGCGGCAGCACGAAGGTCACCCCGCGCACCAGCTCCTCGGTGAACACCGCGGGCGGGTACTGGAGCAGGGTCGTACCGCCGTAGGTGAAGGCGTTCTGCACCTCCGAGGCGTCCTGCGCGAGGAACTGGAAGGCCGCGCCCGCCACGAAAACCGCGCAGAAGATCCCGCTGCCGCCCACCACCATCACCGGCATCAGCAGCAGCTTCAGGGGCGTCCAGTCCACCTCCAGCCGGCTCAGCGACCAGCCCAGCACCAGCGCCCCCTGCGCCAGGCGGCCCAGCCTGCGGAGCGCGAACCGGTCCGCCGCGACCTGCGCAAGCACCGGCGCCGGACGCACCAGCAGGGTGTCCAGCGTGCCGTCCCGCACCCGGCGCCCCAGCCGGTCCATCGACCCGATCACCAGGTCCGCCATGCCGAAGGCCACCGCCGACAGTCCGTACAGGAACGCCACCTCGGGCAGCGACCAGCCCGCCAGCGAGTCCACGCGGGAGAACATCAGCATGATCGCGACGAAGTCGAGGAAGGTCGCCGCGAAGTTGCCGAGCGTGGTCATCACGAACGACGCCCGGTACGCCATCGTGGAGCGCACCCACATCCCGGCGATCAGCCCGTACGCCCGCACACCCTCGCGGACCCGGCCGTACTCAGCCACCCTGGACCACCACCCGCCGGGTCGCGGCCGACTGCAGCAGGCGCCCCGCGCCCAGCAGCGCCACCGCCCACCCGGCCTGGAAGAGCCAGACGCCCAGCGGGTCCGCCCGGCCCAGCAGCACGTCCGCCGGGGCCTGGAGCAGCGCCGACCAGGGCAGCGCCCTCACGACCTCGCCGAGCGTGCCCGGGAAGACGTTCAGCGGCAGCAGCATGCCTGAGCAGAAGTGCCCGGCCAGCCAGGCGATCCGCATGATGCCCGACCCGTCCAGCAGCCAGAACGTGCTCAGTGCCAGCAGGTACCGGATGCCGAAGCCGACCAGCATCGCCAGGACCAGTGTCACCAGCAGCGCCATCCAGGTGCCGGCGTCCGAGGGGACGTAGGCGGGGAAGCAGAGCATGCCGAAGAGGAAGGGCAGCACCCCCCGCCCGAGCAGCTGGAAGAAGGCCCGGCCCAGGTCGGCCGCGAGCCACCACAGCTGCAGGTCGGCCGGCCGGTACAGGTCCACCGCGACGTCACCCGTACGGATGCGCTCCATCAGCTCTTCCTCGACGCCCCCGCCGCCGATCGCCAGCGTGGACAGCAGGGCCTGCCCCAGCCACACGTAGGTCACGGCCTGCGCCTGGTCATATCCGCCCAAGTGCGGACGGGCGTCCCACAGGGCACGGTAGGTGCAGACGATGATCAGACCGAAGACGGTGTTGGTGAACACCCCTGCCGCCGTGGCCGCGCGGTAGGTCGCGTACCGTCTGAATCCCCCTGCCGCGACGGCCACGTACAACCGTCCAGCGCCCACGCCGGTCCACCTCCTCGGACTGCTCGACACCGAAGCGCAGGAGCTTAGCCCCGGCCCCCGCGAACGGCCACGCGTTTTCCGTGACCGAAGCGTGCCGGAATCCGGGAACGCTTCACCAGGTGCGAGAGTCTTCAACCAGGGGGCGCAGAAGGCGTACGAGGCGTACGGGAACGTACGACGAAACAGGAGTCCGTGCACGACATGAGCGACGAGCCGCAGCCGCAGCAGCCGAACGAGGGCGGGGCGCCGAGGGAACCTCAGCCGGCTGAGGGGCCCGCAGCAGCGGAACCGCAGGCGAAACCGGCGAAGAATCCGGACGGGCGCACCCCGGCGGAGCCCGGGCCGAAGCCGGAGAGCGCCCCCGTGCGCGACTCCGCGACCCCGAACGCCCCCCGGGCGGCGGGGCCTTCGGCGACGGGACCTTCGGCCGCGGGCGGGAAGTCCGGGGCGGAGAAGCCCGCCGAGGGCGCCAAGGGCGTCGAGGACAACGAGGGTGCCGAGGGCGCCGAGGGTGCTCCGGCGGTGAAGAAGGCCGTCGGTGCCCCCAAGGGTGCTCCGGCCGTGCCCGCGCAGTCCGGTGCCGAGGAGACCGCGGCGCGGAAGACCCCGGCTGCCAAGACCCCGGCCACCAAGACCCCGGCCACCAAGACGCCGGCCGGCAGGAACCCGGCGGCGGACACCCCGCCCGCCGAGAGCACCCAGGTGCTGCGCCGGGTCAGCGCCCCGGCCGGGGCCGCGAAGCCGCCTGCCGGCGGTGCCAAGCCGGAGCAGGCGCCCGAGAGCACCCAGGTGCTCCGGCGCGTCAAGGCCGACCAGCGGCCGGCCGCCGAGAGCACGCAGGTGCTCCGCCGGGTCAACGCGCCCCGGTCCGGTGACGGCGCCGGGTCCGGCGCCGACGCGCCCAAGACCCCCATCGCCCCGGCCGCCGCGGCCGGCGCCGCCGGCGTGCTGCCCCGCACCCCGTCCGAGTCCACCGCGACCCCCCAGGCGAGCGGCAACGGCAGCGACGGTGGCGGTACCGGCGACGGCGGCGGCAAGAAGCCGCGGCGTCCCAAGCGCACCGGCTGGCGGCGGATCTTCCCCACCTGGCGGATGGTGCTCGGCACCTTCGTGCTGGGCGTGCTCGTGATCATCGGCCTGCTGTTCCTCGGCTACTCGATGGTCCGGATCCCGGCCGCCAACGCCCTGGCCACCAAGCAGGCCACCGTCTACCTCTACGCCGACGGCTCCCAGCTCGCCCGCGACGGCGAGGTCAACCGCGAGAACGTGGACCTGGCCCAGATCGCCAAGCCCGCCCAGTTCGCCATCCTGGCCGCCGAGGACCGCGACTTCTACACCGAGTCCGCCGTCGACCCCAAGGCGATGCTCCGCGCGGGCTGGAACACCGCTCTCGGCAAGGGCAAGCAGTCCGGCTCCACCATCACCCAGCAGTACGTGAAGAACTACTACCTGGCCCAGGAGCAGACGGTCACCCGCAAGGCCAAGGAGTTCTTCATCTCCATCAAGCTGGACCGGGAGAAGTCGAAGAACGAGATCCTCGAGGGCTACCTCAACACCAGCTACTTCGGCCGCAACGCCTACGGCATCCAGGCCGCCGCCCAGGCGTACTACGGCCGCGACGCGATCGACCTCGACCCGGCCCGCGCCGCCTACCTCGCCGCGCTGGTCAACGCGCCCAGCGAGTACGACGTCGTCGCCCACCCCGAGAACAAGCCGGCCGCGCTCGCCCGCTGGAACTACGTGCTGGACGGCATGGTCGCCAAGGGCTGGCTGAGCCAGTCCGAGCGCACCGGGATGAAGTTCCCGATGCCGAAGGAGCAGACCGTCTCCACCGGCATGTCCGGCCAGCGCGGCTACCTGGTCGAGGCCGTCAAGGAGTACCTGGTCGGGCACGACATCCTCACCAAGGACCAGCTCGCCACGGGTGGTTACCGGATCACGACCACCATCCAGAAGCCCAGGCAGGACGCCTTCGTGAAGGCCGTCGACGACCAGCTCATCTCCAAGCTGGACAAGAAGAACCGCAAGGCCGACACCTACGTCCGCGCGGGCGGCGCCTCGATCGACCCGAAGACCGGCAAGATCGTCGCGATGTACGGCGGCATCGACTACGTGAAGCAGTACACCAACGGCGCGACGCGGGGCGACTACCAGGTCGGCTCCACCTTCAAGCCGTTCGTGTTCACCTCGGCCGTGCAGAACTCCTCCAGCACGCAGGACGGCCAGCGCATCACGCCCAACGCGTACTACGACGGCACCAACATGCGTCCCGTGCAGGGCTGGTCCGGTGGCCGGTACGCGCCGGAGAACGAGGACCAGAAGTCGTACGGCCAGATCACCGTCCGCAAGGCCACCGACCTGTCCGTCAACGCGGTGTACGCGCAGATGGCCGCCGACGTCACCGGGGACAAGGTCAAGCAGACCGCGGTCGACCTCGGCATCCCGGCCGACACCCCCGACCTCTACCCGTCCCCGTCCATCGCGCTCGGCACCGCCACAGCCAGCGTGCTGGAGATGACCGAGGCGTACGCCACCCTGGCCAACCACGGGCGGCACGGCACCTACACGATCATCGAGAAGATCAGCAAGGACAACGTCCCGGTCGACCTGCCCGGCCGCCGGACCAAGCAGGCCGTCACCCGCGAGGCCGCCGACACCACCACCGCGGTGCTCAAGAGCGTGGTCGAGGGCGGTACCGCAACGGCCGCGCAGGCCGCCGGCCGTCCGGCCGCGGGCAAGACCGGTACCGCCGAGGAGGACACCGCCGCCTGGTTCGCGGGCTACACCCCCGAACTCGCCACGGTCGTCTCCGTGATGGGCCAGGACCCGGTCACCGCCAAGCACAAGCCGCTGTACGGCGCCCTCGGCGTGGCCCGGATGAACGGTGGCGGCCCGCCCACCGAGATCTGGGCTCAGTACACGCGGGACGCGCTGCGCGGCAAGCCCGTCGCGAGCTTCGACCTGGAGGTCCAGACCGGCGCCGACGTGGTCGCGCCCAGCACCCGGCCCTCCACCTCGCCCGGCACCGGCGCGGGCCAGGACGACGGCGGCACCACCGGCACCCCCGGCCAGGGCACCACGCCCACCGACGGCGGCCAGGGCGACGGCGGTGCGACCGGCACCCCCAGCCAGGGCACCACCCCGGTCGACCCGACCACGGGCGGCGCTGACACCACCACCGACGGCGGCGCCGCCGCCGGAGCAGGCGGAGGCGGCCCCGCCCCCACCGCCGGCGGGACCGCCGACGGAGGCGCGACCGGCGGAGGCGGCACCGGCGGCCAGCCCACCACGGGCGGCACCGGCGGCGGCACCGAACCCGGCACGACCGGCCTGCCCGGCGGCTTCGTCGCCCCGCAGACGGCCCGGCGCCAGTAGCAGCGGACACGAGAAGGGGCTGACGACCACGGTCGTCAGCCCCTTCTCACGTTCTCCCGGCGCTGGTCCCGGCGACGGCTCAGAGGTACAGCCCGGTGGAGTCCTCCGACCCCTCGAACCGGTCCGCGGCCACCGCGTGCAGGTCCCGCTCGCGCATCAGCACGTACGCCACGCCCCGGACCTCCACCTCCGCCAGGTCCTCAGGGTCGAACAGGACCCGGTCGCCGGGCTCCACGGTCCGTACGTTCTGCCCCACCGCGACGACCGCGGCCCAGGCCAGCCGGCGCCCGACCGCCGCGGTCGCGGGGATCAGGATGCCGCCGCCCGAACGGCGCTCGCCCTCACCGGTCTCCTGCCGCACGAGAACCCGGTCGTGCAGCATCCGGATGGGCAGCTTGTCGTGCTGGGAGGTGCTCTGCTCGTCTCTGTTGGCGCTCACGCCCCCGAACCTACCTGCCCGGGCGGCGCGGACAAGCCGCCGGGTCGCCCCGGCGCCCCGCCGCGACGACCCGGCCCGATCCGGACCAGAGGCCCTAGCGGCGGCGGTGCTTGCGCTTGCGCGATCCGGAGACGATCAGACCGACCGTCCCGGCGACGATGAGCGCGGCGGGGACGATGCGCTCCACACGGGGCGCGCCGTCGTCGTCCACGAACTGGTCCCGCACCTCGGTCATCACCCGGTTGACCTGGACGTACGCCCGCCCGAAGACACGGTCCACGCCGGCGACGGCCTTCGCCTTGGCATCCCCGACGATCGTCTTCGGGTGCACCCGCACCCCGATCTCGTCGAGCGTCTCGGCCAGCACAGCACGACGGCGCTTGATGTCCGCCTCGATCTGCGCCGGTGTTCTGGTGTCCGACGTCTCCGCCACCGTACGGCCTCCGAAATCTCCTGATGCTGTCCCGGACAGTCTGTCAGCTCTTTGCCACACCGCACGGCAAGGGCCCCCGGTTAGGCTTTGCGGATGAGCGAGCGACTTGAGACCGGGGACGTTGCCCCCGCCTTCACCCTGCCCGACGCCGACGGGAACGAGGTGTCCCTGTCGGACCGCAAGGGCCGCAAGACCATCGTGTACTTCTATCCCGCGGCGCTTACCCCCGGCTGCACCAAGCAGGCGTGCGACTTCACCGACAACCTCGCCCTGCTGGCCGGTGCCGGGTACGACGTCATCGGCATCTCGCCCGACAAGCCGGAGAAGCTGGCCAAGTTCCGCGAGCAGGAGCACCTGAAGGTCACCCTGCTCGCCGACCCGGAGAAGAAGGTGCTGGAGGCGTACGGCGCCTTCGGCGAGAAGAAGCTCTACGGCAAGACCGTCACCGGCGTCATCCGCTCCACGGTGATCGTGGACGAGGACGGCAAGGTCGAGCGCGCGTTGTACAACGTCAAGGCCACCGGCCACGTGGCGAAGATCATCAAGGATCTGGGCATCTGATGCCGCCGCCCGGCCGCTAGCATGGCCGGGCAGCAGCAGGCGGCCGTGGTGGAATTGGCAGTCACGCTGGGTTTAGGTCCCAGTGGGGTAACTCCCGTGAGGGTTCGAGTCCCTCCGGCCGCACCAGAAGTCAGCCCAGCAGCTCCCGCACCACCGGGACCAGGGCCCGGAACGCCTTCCCGCGATGGCTGATGGCGTTCTTCTCGTCCGCGCTCAGCTCCGCGCAGGTACGGCTCTCGCCCTCCGGCTGGAGGACCGGGTCGTACCCGAAGCCGCCCGTACCCGCCGGGGCCTGCCGCAGGGTGCCGCGGAGCTGCCCCTCCACCACCCGCTCGGTGCCGTCCGGCAGCGCCAGCGCCGCCGCGCAGGCGAAGTGGGCCCCCCGGTGCTCCTCCGCGATGTCGGAGAGCTGGGCGAGCAGCAGGTCGAGGTTGGCGGCGTCGTCACCGTGCCGGCCGGCCCAGCGCGCGGAGAAGATGCCGGGGGCGCCGTTCAGCACGTCGACGCAGAGCCCGGAGTCGTCGGCGACCGCCGGAAGCCCGGTCGCCCGCGCCAGCGCGTGCGCCTTCAGCAGGGCGTTCTCCGCGAAGGTGACGCCGGTCTCCCGGACGTCCGGGATCTCGGGGAAGGCGTCGGCACCGATCAGCTCGTGCGGCAGCCCGGCGTCGGCCAGGATGGCCCTCAGCTCGGTGATCTTTCCGGCGTTGCGGGTGGCGAGGATCAAGCGGGTCATGAGGGCCAGTATCCCCGGCTCCCTTCCGCGTCCCCGCCCCGGGCTACAGCTCCGCCTGCCCGGCGCCCTTGAGGAGCGACAGGTCCAGGGCCTCGGCCATGGTGTGGAAACCGAGGTCGCCGGGGTGCAGATGGTCGCCGGAGTCGTACTTCGGGAGCATCCGCCGCGGGTCGCGGGGGTCCTTCAGGACGCGGTCGAAGTCGACCACCGCGTCGTACACCCCACCGGCCCGGATCTCCGCGTTGACCTGCTGCCGCATCCGCTCCAGCGCCGGGGTCCAGGTCCGGTGGCCGCGGAAGGGGGCCAGGGTGGCGCCGACGACCTTCAGACCGCGCGCGTGCGCCTGCCGGACCAGGGTGCGCAGACCGTCGGTGATCCTCGTGCCGTCGGCGGCCGAGCGGGAGTGCGTGACGTCGTTGATACCGAGGTCGATGACGACGACCTTGACGTTGGGCCGGGACAGCGCGTCACGGCCGAAGCGGGAGCGCCCGCTCGGGTTCTCGGCGGGCCGGCCCAGGCCGTCGGCCAGCACCTGGTTGCCGGTGATGCCCTCGTTGACCACGGAGTAGCGCGGCACGTCCGCCCCGCTCGCGGCGGCCGAGCGCAGCCGGGAGGCCAGCACGTCCGGCCAGCGGCGGTTCTCGCCCATGGTGGAGGTGATGCCGTCGGTTATGGAGTCGCCGAACGCCACGACCGTGCCGTCCGCCTCGTTGCTGAGCACGTCCAGCGCGGTCAGGTACCGCCAGTACGCGCTCCGCTCGGCGTACGGGATGCCCGTCGCCTCCTCGGTGCGGTCACCGGGCGCCATGAACGAGATCTGCCGCGCGTGCGGGTGGATGGTGACCGGACCGGACGGCGTGGGGGAGTAAGTGGTGACCAGGACGTCCTGGTCGTGCGGTACGACGAGCCGCACCGCGTCGCTCACGGCCTGTCCGCCGGCCGGGATGGTGACGGCGTAGGCGCCGTCGAACGTCAGGCGCCGCATCGTCTCCGCACGCGCGGCGGCGGTGCCCCGGCCCGCCGAGAGGGCCACCGACGCGTGCGTGATGGACAGCGGCGTCTGCCCGTAGAGGTTGGACAGGGTGACCCGGGCGCTCGTACCGCCGGTGTGCGCGTGCACGACGTTGCGCACCGAGCGGCCCGCCAGGCCGGCGGCCTCGGTACCGGGCTCGGCGCCGACGGGCGAGGCGGCCCAGGAGCCGACCCAGGTTCCCGCGGAGGCGGGCGCGGCGGACGAGCCGTGGGGGCGCCGCCCGGTGGCCGAGGACCCCGAGGCGCTGTCGCCGGCCGCCGACCTCATGAGGACGGTGACGGAAAGGGCGACGACGAGTGCGACGAACGCACTGAGCAGGGCATAACCGTGGCGCTTGGTCATGCTGGCGTTGTACTCCTCGGGAGACGGGAAGCCGGACGATCGATACACCATGATGCGGCATATGGGGGAACGGAGTTGACGGGCACCCCGGTCCACGGGACGTGCCCCGGCCCCCCTCAGCTCTGACGCCGTGGACCTCCCGCCCGTTCCGCCGGAAGCCGGGAAGGGACAATGTGTGTGCGGGATCACCGATCGGGCGGAGCGAGATGGAACGCGCGCAAACGGAAGAGGCGGAGCCGGGCCGTACCCCCCGGCCGACGGCTGCCGGGCGGGCCGGTTCGTACCGGACCATGACCGCCTTCACGGCGGCCGACGAGGAGCGGCAGCGCGGCGTACGGCGCATGAAGCTCACGGCGGCCGGACTGCTGCTGTTCGTCGCCGTCGTCTACGCCCTGGCCACCTGGGCCGGGCACGCGGGGGCGGGACCCTGGACGGGTTACGTGGCGGCGGCCGCCGAGGCCGGGATGGTCGGCGCGCTCGCGGACTGGTTCGCGGTCACCGCGCTGTTCCGGCACCCGCTGGGCCTGCCCATCCCGCACACCGCGATCATCCCCACCAAGAAGGACCAGCTCGGTGTCTCACTGGGCGAGTTCGTCGGGGAGAACTTCCTCTCCGAGGGCGTCGTACGGCAGCGGCTCGCCGCCGTCGGCATCGGCAGCAGGCTCGGTGACTGGCTGGCCGAGCCGGCGAACGCCGACCGGGTCACCGCCGAGCTGGCCACCGCGCTGCGCGGCACGCTGACCGTGCTGCGTGACTCGGACGTGCAGGCGGTGGTGGGGGAGGCGATCACCCGGCGGGCCGACGCGCGGGAGATCGGTCCGGCCGTGGGCAAGCTGCTGGACCGGATCGTGGCCGACGGCGGCCACCGGCGGGTGGTCGACCTGGTGGTGGGCCGCGCCCACGAGTGGCTGGAGCGGCACCGGGACGACGTGATGGTGGCCATCGAGGGCGGCGCGCCCGGCTGGACCCCGCGCTTCGTCGACCGCAAGGTCGGCGACCGCGTCTACCGGGAACTGCTGCGCTTCGTCACGGAGATGCGGGAGATGCCCTCGCACCCCGCGCGGGCCGCCCTGGACCGCTTCCTCACCGACTTCGCCTCCGACCTCCAGTCCGACACCGAGACGCGGACACGGGTGGAGCGGCTCAAGAGCGAGGTGCTGGCGCGGGACGAGGTGCAGGACCTGATCGCGTCCGCCTGGACCGCCGTACGGGCGATGATCGTCGCGGCCGCTGAGGACGAGCAGAGCGAGCTGCGTCTGCGGGTGCGGGCCGGGCTGCTCTCCCTCGGGCGACGGCTGGCGACCGAGCCGAAGATGCGGGGCAAGGTGGACCGCTGGATCGAGGGCGCGGCCGTGCACGTGGTGACGACGTACCGCAAGGAGATCACCTCGCTGATCACCGAGACGGTGGCGGGCTGGGACGCCGAGCACACCACCCGCAAGATCGAGGCGCACATCGGGCGCGACCTCCAGTTCATCCGGATCAACGGCACGGTGGTGGGTTCGCTGGCCGGGCTGGTGATCTACACCGTGTCGCGGGCGCTGGGCGGCTGAACTGCCCGTCCGGCAAGGTGAGCCCGCGAAACGGCCCGGTCTGATCCCGCGCGGCGCGGGCACCCGTAACTCGTCCTTCGACGAAGAGGGGTGCCGATGAGCGAGGGGTGCCGATGAGCACGGGAGCAGGGACGTCACCGAGAGCGGGCGGATCGACCACCACCGACATCCCGGCCAGGCTGGACCGCCTGCCGTGGTCCCGCTGGCACTGGACGATCGTGGTCGGTCTGGGCACGGTGTGGATCCTGGACGGCCTGGAGGTCACGGTCGTCGGCAACATCGCGGGCCGGCTCTCCGAGTCGGGCAGCGGACTGGCCATCAGCTCCGGGCAGATCACCGGCACCGCGGCCGCGCTGTACGTGGCCGGTGCGTGCATCGGTGCCCTCTTCTGGGGGCGCCTGACGGACCATTTCGGGCGCCGCAAGCTGTTCATGATCACGCTGGCGGTGTATCTGGCGGCGACCGCGCTGACCTCGCTGTCCACCGAAGCGTGGTGGTTCTTCATGTTCCGCTTCCTGACCGGCTTCGGCATCGGCGGGGAGTACGCGGCCATCAACTCCGCAATCGACGAGCTGATCCCCGCGAACTACCGCGGCCGGGTCGACCTGATGATCAACGGCAGTTTCTGGCTGGGCGCGGTCGGCGGTTCCCTGCTGTCCATCCTGGCGCTGGACACCGCCTTCCTGCCGGAGAACATCGGCTGGCGGCTGACGTTCGCCCTCGGCGCGGTCCTCGCCCTGGTCATCCTGCTGGTGCGCCGGCACGTACCAGAGAGTCCGCGCTGGCTGCTGATCCACGGGCGGGACGACGAGGCCGAGGAGATCGTCTCCGGGATCGAGCGGAAGATCGAGGAACAGACGGGAGAGCGGCTGCCCGCCCCGGAGGGCCGGCTGGAGATCCACCGGCGGGGCAGCGTCACCTTCCTGGAGATCGCCCGCACCGTCTTCGGCCGCTACCGCAAGCGCGCGGTGCTCGGCTTCTCCCTCTTCATCGGCCAGGCGTTCCTCTACAACGCCATCACCTTCGGTTTCGGCGCCATCCTCACCCGCTTCTTCGACGTCCCGGCCGACCGGACGGGCTACTACTTCGCGGTCATCGCGGTCGGCAACTTCTTCGGTCCCCTGCTGCTGGGCAAGCTGTTCGACACGGTGGGGCGGCGGGTGATGATCTCGTCCACCTACCTGCTCTCCGGAGCCCTGCTCTTCGCCACGGCCTGGCTCTTCGACCGGGGTTCGCTGAGCGCCTCCACCCTGACGGCCTGCTGGTGCGCGGTCCTCTTCTTCGCCTCGGCGGGGGCGTCCAGCGCGTACCTGACGGTCTCGGAGATCTTCCCGATGGAGACCCGGGCGATGTCGATCGCCTTCTTCTACGCCCTGGGCACCGCGGCGGGCGGCATCAGCGGCCCGCTGATCTTCGCGGACCTGACCGGCACCGGCCGGGTGGGCGACACGGTCCTCGCCTTCCAGATCGGCGCGTCCCTGATGTGCGTGGCGGGACTGGTGGCGGCGGTCCTGGCGGTACGGGCGGAGGGACGGTCACTGGAGGACGTGGCCACGCCCCTGTCGTCCACCTCGCCTTCGGGGGCGGGGGAGAAGGGCGTGGGAGTGGCGTAGCGGGTCCCGGGTCGTGAGCGGTCGGGGCCGTCCGGGGTGTACCGGGCGGCCCCTTCGGCTTGAGGCGGGCCGGGGAGGCGGTGTCCAGCTCCGGGATGTTCGCGGGCTGAGGGGGGAGGCCGGCGCCGGCTCGCCGCGGTTCAGCTCCGGCGGTCCGCGAAGGCCCAGGAGGCGAGGGCGACCGCGCCGGCCACGCCGAGGACGGACGGCCAGGCGCCGACCTTCTTGGCGAGGGGGTGGGACCCGGCGAACCCGGCCACGTACGCACCGGTCAGCGCGGCGGCGGTGGGGGCCCCGGCCCGGGCGTTCCACTCACGGGCGGCAACGGCCCCGGCGGCGGCCAGCACGACCCCGCCGAGCGGCCGCTTCTTGGTCCACCGAGCGACGCCGTACCCACCGACGAGCCCGGTGGCGGCGACCACCGCGCCAGGAACCTTGGCCATGACGTGTCTCCTGTCGTTCCGGTATGCCGTGTTCGTCATACTTGCCGCCGAGGCTAACGCGCGGTGCGCGGCTCCCACCGACCGGGTCATGCTGCTCTTGTCCCCACGATGACCGACGTCCCGGGAGAAGACCCCCGCGGTGACCGTCACGTCCGTGCAGCCGATTTCCCCGACGGAAGCGGTTCGCGAGCTTGGCCGGTACCGCCGCGCAGCGGAGGCGGAGTCGGTCACCCGCACCGTCCGCCCGGCCCTGCTCACCCACCTCCCGGTGACAGCCCGCTGGCACCTGGCCCGACCCGGCGTTCATGGCACAGCACTGGGGCACCCACCGAACAGCCGGTCAGCTTGCCTTGACGGCAGCGGAGTACGTCCAGACATCAGCCGGTAGCTCGTGCTTGAGACGCCAGGTGATGGCCATCGGCTTGCTGCCGGTGTGCGTGTCGTACGTGGCCGGTCCAAGCAGCATCCAGGGCTGAGACTTGCCTATGTCGGTGTTCTTGTAGCGCCGCACGAAGAGAAGGACTTCACTGCCCAAGGCCGCATGCTGCTGGTAGCGCTTGCCGGTGCGGGAGTCGGCAGCCGTGGCGTTCTGTGACTCCCAGTGGAAGAGCGTCGGGCTCAGTGCGTAGTCCCGGTATCGAACGGTGGGGGAGAAGTCCTTCTCGTTCTTCTCGAGGGTTATGAGCAGCGCATCCGTCCGCAATTCATCGACCCACTGCACTCCCTGTGCGAAGGACCGCGGCATTTGACCGCCTAGGCGGGCCACACCCAGAGCAGCGAGGATCTCGGAGCGGTTGTAGGCGCTGTGCACCTTTAGCGGCACCTGCTCCAGGCGTCCGGAAAGGGAGAGCGGGAAGTGATCCGTGTGTGCCATGACATGCGTGAGCAGCTGACGCAACTCATCGCGGAACTCCCTCAACGGGCGCAGCGACCCCAGACCCTCCTGGTAACTGGTGAATCCGCCCGCGTTGTCCCAAATGTTGAAGAACAGCATGCGAGCGTAAGCCTGATCGAGAGGGGCCAGCTCCGCATAGGTGGGCGCGTCGTCCTGAAGCAACCGCTGATAGGCGTCCGCCCGCTCCGGGTCGTCGACATGAAGAAAGGCATGGACTCGCCTGAGCAGCGCCGCCTCGGCAGGGGGAGCGGTCTCCTCGAGGAACCCTGCGCGGCGCAGGACCGCAGTCCAGGAGTTGTCGCTCTTGTAGAGCTCCTTGATCTCACGCCTGCTTTCTCGCAGGTAGTCGGCCAATAGAGGCGTGTGATAAGACTTCACCTCCTTTACCAGCGTCTTCACCGTGGCCCCAAGCTGGGTCCTGATGTTGTCCAGGACGAAGTCCTTGGACTTGCCCTCCAGGACGATCTGGCAGCCCGACGGGAGCTGCGGGAAGTCATGCTCTATGTGATCGGCCAGTCGGTTCCGGGTCAGGTTGGTCAGAGCCCGGAACTGCTCCTCAAAGCGGAACTCGGCGCGGTGCTGCCCGATGAAGTCCAGGACGGTGAGCACCGGCTTGGTCTCGGTGCGCCGCAGCCCTCGGCCCAGCTGCTGAAGGAAGATCGTGGCGCTGTTCGTCGGACGGAGCAAAAGCAGAGTGTCGACGTCGGGGATGTCCAGCCCCTCGTTGAAGAGGTCGACGGAGAAGATCACCTGAAGCTTGCCGTCACGGAGATCGGCAAGCGCCTGGGCACGCGTGTCCGAGGAGGAGTCACTGTCGAGTGCCACGGCTTCGAAGCCGGCCTCGCGGAAGAAGCCCGCCATGAAGTGAGCGTGTGCCTTGGTTACGCAGAAGCCGAGCGCTCGCATGGACCCGGGGTTGGAGAGCTTGTCCAGGATCTGCTTCACCACGATGCGGGCGCGGGCATGGTTGCCCGTGTAGAGCTTGTCGAGGTCCTGGTCGGTGTACGAACCCTTCTGCCAGTTCAGGTTCGTGAGATCCGTGCCATCGGGGACGCCGAAGTAGTGGAAGGGGCAGAGGAGGTCGTTTTCCAACGCCTCCCAGAGGCGCATTTCGGCCGCGATCCTGCCATCGAAGAACTCATCCTGGACGTTACGTCCATCCATCCGCTCGGGCGTGGCCGTCAGGCCCAGCAATTGCTTGGGTGTGAAGTGCTCGATAACCCGCCGGTAGGTCGACGCGGTGGCATGGTGGAACTCGTCGATCACGATGATGTCGAAGTGGTCGGGAGCCAACTGCTCGAGACGCTGAACGTTGAGGGACTGGACACTGGCGAAGACGTGGTTCCATTCGCGCGGGTCCTGGCCGCCATGCAGAAGCTCGCCGAACGAGCCGTCATCGAGGACTTCGCGGTAGGTGCGGAGTGACTGCCGCAGAATCTCCTTGCGGTGGGCGACGAAGAGAAGTCGGGGCTGGCGACCCTCGAAATCCTTGATCAAGCTGCGGTAGTCCAAGGCGGCCATCACGGTCTTGCCCGTGCCGGTGGCGGCAACGAGGAGGTTCCGGTGCCGGCCGCGAAGCTCCCGTTCGACCGTGAGGCGCTCCAGCATGTCCCGTTGATGGGGGAAGGGGCGTACTTCGAGACCGGAGAGGTTGATCTTCAAGTCCGCGCGGGACCCCGCACCACTCGCTTGCGCGAGTGCTTCGTCCAAGCGCGCCCCGTGCTGGTCAGGGTCGTACGTCTCGAAGGCAGTGTCGTTCCAGTACGCGTCAAACGTCGCCTCGAACTTGTCCAGCACCGCCGGTGTAGCCACGGACGACAGACGCACGTTCCACTCGAGCCCGTCGAGAAGCGCGGCCCGAGAGAGATTTGAGCTGCCCACATACGCCGTGTCGAAGCCCGTGTTGCGACGGAAGAGCCATGCCTTCGCGTGCAGGCGAGTGGACCGAATCTCGTAGTTGACCTTCACTGTGGCGCCGAAGTCCCTTACGAGGCGGTCCAGAGCATGGCGGTCTGTAGCACCCATGTACGTGGTCGTGATGACCCGGATCGGCACGCCGCGCTCCTTGGCAGCGTGCAGCGCGTCCTCAAGGACCCGTATCCCGTACCACTTCACGAAGGCGCACAGCAGGTCGATGCGGTCCGCAGTGGCAAGCTCGGCTCGGAGTTCGGTGCCGAGGTTCAGGTCCTCCGGAGAATTCGTGAGCAGCGATGCCTCAGACAGCGGGGTCAACGGCCGGACGGAGTAGGCCCCCGGAGCCTCTTGCTTGGCCAGCGCGAGTAGCTGCTGCGGCCCCTCGACGAGGGCACTGACCGGCTCGGGGGCGCTTTCCGGCGTGTTCTGGGCAGCAAGCGAGGCCAGGACTTCGTTGGCGAACGGCACCCGCTGCTGCGGCGGTAGCTGGGTGAGCCGTTGGGCGACCATCGCCCCGATGTGTCGAGCAAGCACGTAGGGCGTGGACTCCGTGCTGACCTCTGAGTTGATCGCTTTCCAGCCCAGAGCCTCAAGCTGTCGGAGCTCTCGCTCGTCGTCCTGAGTGATCAGCTTCTCGTAGACCCCGGCAACCGGCTCGGCAGAGCCCTTCGCTTCCGTCACCGCAACCCCCTCAGGCGCCCATCAGTGCGGGTTAGTTGTAACAGCCGCTACTGACAGCGGCTGAAGGGGTGTCAGTGCGTCTCACTCCGCTCCGTGGCACTCCGCATACGAGGCGCCCGATCCGCACCAGCACCCCGCCCCCCGCCCCGGCGGCCAGGCCACCGCCAGCCCCCGGGCCGCGAGTGTCGTCGCGTACTGCGGGAGCAGGGACGGGTCAGCCGGGGACGATCCCTCCGAGGCGGCGAACGCCTCGTACGACGGGACCGTGCCCGTGACGATGCCCAGGTTCGGGGTGCCGGAGGCGGAGAGTTCGCGCAGGGACGTCTCTATGGTCGCCAGGTGGTCCGCGTGGGACGTGTACTCCGACTCCAGGGCCGGGTACGCCGTCACCAGTTCCGTCAGCTCGGAAGAGGGCCAGTGCAGGACCGCCACCGGATAGGGGCGGGACAACGCCTCGCGGGCCGTGGACAGTTCCGCTCGCAGGCGGGAGATCTCGGCCTCCAGTTCCGCCGGGTTCTCCGAGCCGAGGGACCAGACGCGCTTGGGGTCGTGCAGTTCGTCCAGGGAGACCGGCGAGGTGTGGAGGGTGTCGGCGAGGGCGTCCCAGGTGTCGTGGGGCAGGCCGAGCATCCGGCGGACCCGGTGGCGGCCGAAGAGGAGCGGGTGCGTGGCGTAGGACGGCTCCGGCGCGTCCGTCAGCAGCAGGACCGCGCCCTGCTGGAACGTCTCGTGCGCCGCCTCCAGTTCGTCGTGCGACTCCAGTGCCTCCGCGACGATCACCCACGGCGCCGGGTCCCGCGGAGCGGCCGTGCGGATGCCGTCGATGATCGCGCGCGCCTCGGCCTCGTGGCCGTACTCCCACAGGTTCGCCGCCTTCAGGGCGCGGACGAGCTGCGGATGCTCCAGCGGGCCGGCGGAGGACAGCAGGCGGTCGTAGAGCGCGGTCGCCGCGGGGCGGGCGCCGGACAGTTCGAGGTGGGCCGCGGCGCGCAGCAGCAGCGCCTCCGCGTCCTCGGGGTACAGGCCGGCGGTCCGCTCCAGGCGTGCCGCTTCAGCGGTGTGGTCGACGTTCTCGGCAGGCGTGTCGGGGCGCATGGATGACACCGTACTGCCGAGGGGTGACAGCGGAGGAGGGCGCCCGACGAGGAAGTTTCCCCAACGCGGGGCGAAGATCGGGAACCGGCCCGGAACCCCGGGCGTTGTACGGGGTGAACGGGCCTGTACAGCCCGTAGCCGTGGGGGCGAGGGGACAGGGAGGGGGCGACGATGCGCAGTGGTGCCGCCGTGACGCGCGTCCTGATGCCGCTGCTCGTCCTGGTCCAACTCCTGCTGACTCAGGCCGCCCCGATCGGCTCCGCCGGTCTCACCACCGCCGTCGCCCTCGCCGCGACCACCGCCGTCGGCACCGCCCTCGCCCTCTGCTCGGTCCTCACCGCCCGCCGTGTCCCCGCCGTCTCTCCGACGCGCGTTCGAACCGCGATACGCGACAGGGCCGGCCGTACGGCGTTCCTGGCGCAGCGTGACCCCGACGCGAGGGGACGGCGCAGGCCACGGGCGCCTGGCCGAGTCCCGCCGACGGCCTGCGTGTAGGGCCGCACCACCCGTCCGTCCGCCCCGCCCGCGCGGGTCGTCCTGCCACCGGCCACAACCCGGCCGTCCCACCCGGCACGACGCCATCCCGTACGGAGGGTCAACCCATGTCCTTCTTCGCCCGCCTGGTCGAGCACCTCGCCGACCTGCTCCAGCCGTTCTTCCACTCCTCCGCGACCGCCGCCGCGATCGTCCTGTTCACCGCGCTGGTCCGGCTGGCCACCCACCCGCTCGCCCGTGCCGCCGCCCGGGGCCAGCGGGCCCGCGCCGCGCTCCAGCCGAGGATCACCGAACTACGCGGGAAGTACGCCCGTGATCCCGAGCGGCTGCAGCGGGCGATGCTGGAGCTGCACACCGAGGCGAAGGTCTCCCCGTTCTCCGGTCTGCTGCCCGGTCTGCTCCAACTCCCCGCGTTCTTCATGCTTTACCACCTCTTCTCCAACGCCACGATCGGCGACGCCCCCAACACCCTCCTGGACCACGACCTCTTCGCCGCCCCGCTGGCCGGTCACTGGACCGACGCCCTGAGCGGCGGAATCTTCGGCGGGGCCGACCTCGTCTATATGGCCCTCTTCGCCGTCGTCGCGGCGGTCGCCGTGGTCAACTTCCGCCGAACCAGGCGCATGGCGGCCGGGAACCCCGTGCAGGCGGGTGCCGTGCCAGGTCAGGCAGCGGTCGCCAAGGTGGCCCCGTTCCTGTCCTTCCTCACCCTGGCGACCGTCGCCGTCGTTCCCCTGGCCGCCGCGCTCTACGTCGTCACCAGCACCACCTGGAGCGCGGTGGAGCGGGTGGTGCTGTCATGAGCACCCGGGCGGCGGGACGGTCAGAGGAGGATGCCCGCCAGCCTTCGCCAGGCCGCGCGGGGCAGGTCCTCGGGGGCGCCGGACTGGACGACCTGGAGGGCGACGTGGTCGGCGCCGGCGGTGAGGAAGGCGTTCACCCTCTCGCGGACGGTGCCGTCGTCGCCCCAGGCGTACAGCGCGTCGATCAGCCGGTCGCTGCCGCCGTCGCGCAGGTCGTCCTCGGTGAAGCCGAGCCGCTGGAAGTTGGTGGTGTAGTTGGGGAGCTGGAGGTACATGTCCAGGTGACCGCGGGCCAGTTCACGTGCGCGGGCCGGGTCGGATTCCAGTACGACACCGAACTCCGGCGCCAGCAGCGGTTCCCGGCCGAGGATCTCGCGGGCCCGCGCGGTGTGCTCGGGGGTGACGAGGTAGGGGACGGCCCCCAGCGAGCGCTCGCCCGCCAGCCGTACGGTCTTCGGGCCGAGCGCGGCCAGGACGCGCCGCCCGGCCGGGACACCGGCCGCGTCCAGCTCGTCCAGGTACTCCACCAGGGCCGAGTACGGCCGCCGGTACTGCTCGGCCAGCTTGGCGTGGCTCACCCCGAGGCCGAGCAGGAAGCGGCCCGGGTGCGCGGCCTCGACCTCGGCGCAGCCGGCCGCGCTCTCCCGGGCGTCGTGCTGCCAGATGCTCTGGATGCTGGTGCCGACGATCAGCCGGTCGGTCTTCTCCAGCAGCGGCAGCGCGTTGACGGGCGCGCTGGAGCCACCGAGCCAGGCGGTGCCGTAGCCGAGTTCCTGGAGTTCGGCCGCCGCCTCCCCGATCTCACCGCGCCGGTCCGGGTCCTCGTCGCGCAGGCCGACGCTCCATACGCCGTACCGGCCGATCTCCGCCTTGGAGATGCTTCCGCTCGTCGAGTCGCTCATCGGGTCGTTCCCTCCGGCTGGATGTCGTGCACGAGGAATCGTCGTGCACGACGGGCCCGGCCGGAGGGAGCCGCGCGGGGATCACACCCCCAGGAACCGCTCCAGCGCCTCGACCACCAGCCGGTGGTCCTCGACCTGGGGCAGGCCGGAGACGGTCACCGAGCCGATGACGCCCACGCCCTCCACGGTGATCGGGAAGGAGCCGCCGTGCGCCGCGTAGCGGTCGGGGTCGAGGCGGGACGAGTCCTCGAAGGTCGTGCCCTTGGCGCGGAAACGCGAGCCGACCAGGTAGGAGGCGGAGCCGTACCGCTCCACCACCCGGCGCTTGCGGGCGATCCAGGCGTCGTTGTCCGGGGTCGAGCCGGGCAGCGCCGCGTGGAAGAGCTGCTGGCCGGCGCGGTGGATGTCGACGGCGATCGGCGCCTGCCGCTCCCGGCCCAGCCCGACCAGGAGGGAGCCCAGCGCCCAGGCGTCGTCGTGGGTGAAGGTACGGAAGACCAGGCGCTCTTCCTGGGCCTCCAGGTCCGCCACGCTCGGGGTGTTCTGTGCCTGCGTCATCAGAGGGTCACCGTCACCTTGTCGCGGGCGGAGCGGCGGGCCGCCTCCAGTACGTCGAGGGTCCTGGCGGCCTCCAGCGCGGTCACCGGGTTCGGGCCGGTGCCCCGCACGGCGGCGGCGACGGCCGCGTAGTAGGCGGGGTAGTCGCCGGGCACCGTCTCGACGGGCTTGCCGCCGCCGGTGACCGGGGACTCGCCGGCGCCCAGACGGCCCCACAGCGACTCCTCCTCGACGCCCCATCCGGCCTCGGCGCCGGGGCGGGCGCCGGCGCGCAGTGCCGCCTCCTGCGGGTCCAGGCCGTACTTCACGAACCCGGCGCGCGAACCGAGCACCCGGAAGCGGGGACCGAGCTGGGCGGTGGTCGCGGAGACGTAGAGGTGCGAGCGGACGCCGTCGGCGTGGGTCAGGGCGAGGAAGGTGTCGTCGTCCGTCTCGGCGCCGTCACGGCGTACGACCGCCTCGGCGTACACCTCGGTGACCGGGCCGAACAGGGTGACGGCCTGGTCGACGACGTGGCTGCCGAGGTCGTAGAGCAGGCCGCCGATCTCCGCCGGGTCGCCGGACTCGCGCCAGCCGCCCTTGGGCTGCGGGCGCCAGCGCTCGAAACGGGACTCGAAGCGCCAGACGTCGCCCAGCGCGCCGTCGGCCAGCAGCATGCGCAGGGTGAGGAAGTCGTTGTCCCAGCGGCGGTTCTGGAAGACGGAGAGCAGGACCCCCTGCTTGTCGGCCAGGGCGGCCAGTTCGCGGGCCTCGGCGGCGGTGCCGGAGACCGGCTTGTCCACGACCACCGGCAGGCCGGCCTCCAGGGCGGCGGTGGCGAGCGGCACGTGCGTCTTGTTCGGGGACGCGACGACGATCAGGTCCAGCTCACCGGCGCGCTCGAACAGCTCGTCCGGGGTCGCGGCGACACGGACGTCCGGGAACTCGGCGCGGGCCTGCTCCTGGCGCCCGGGGTTCGAGGTGACGACCGTGTCGAGGACGAGACCGTCCGTGGCGGCGATCAGCGGGGCGTGGAAGACGGAGCCGGCGAGGCCGTAGCCGATCAGGCCGACGCGGAGGGGTGTACCAGTCATGACCCCCACTTTCGCAACGCTGTTGCCAAAGTGCAAGCGGCGGGGAGAATGGGCCCGTGAACAGGACGAGGAGCAATCCGGCGGGGGCGAATCTGCTCGCGGTGCGGTCGCACAACACCGCACTCGTGCTCGATCTGCTGCGCGGCGCCGGCGCGGAGGGCATCAGCAGGCTGGAACTCGCCGAGCGCACGGGGCTCACCCCGCAGGCCGTCAGCAAGATCACCGCGCGGCTGCGGGAGGACGGCTTCGCCGCCGAGGCCGGACGCCGCGCCTCCACGGGCGGCAAGCCGCGCACCGTGCTGCGGCTGGTCCCCGGGGCCGGGCACGCGGTGGGCGTGCACCTGGACCGGGACGAGCTGCGGGTGGTGCTGCTCGACCTGAACGGCACCGTGGTGGGCGAGCGGCGCGGTGACACCGGCCTCGGCGGCGGAGCGCGGACGGTGCTCGCGCTGGTCGTGGACGAGGTGACGGCGCTCGTCACGGAGGTGCTGGGCGGCGAGAGGCTTGCGGACGCGGGGACGCTGCTCGGGGTCGGGGTCGCGCTGCCGGGTCCGCTGGACCACGCAGGCGGGGTGCTGCACCGGGTGACCGGGTTCCCGGAGTGGGAGGGGTTCGCGCTGCGGGACGCGCTCGCCGGGCGGCTCGGGGTGCCGGTCGTGGTCGACAAGGACACCAACGCGGCGGCGCTCGGGCTGGCGGCGGGGGGTGAGGGCGGGTCGTTCGCCTACCTGCACCTCGGGACGGGCCTCGGCGCGGGCCTGGTGATCGGCGGGAGCGTGCACCGGGGGGCGCGGACCGGGGCCGGGGAGTTCGGCCACCAGGTGATCCAGCTCGACGGACCGCCGTGCGAGTGCGGGGACCGGGGGTGCCTGGAGGCGCTGTGCCTGGCGGCCGTCAGGCGTGGCGAGACGGGGGAGGCGGCGCGCGTGCTCGGGGTGGGGGCCGGGAACCTGGCGGGGCTGCTGGACATCGACCGGGTGCTGCTCGGCGGGCGGACGGTCGCCGCGGCACCGGGGGAGTACGTCGAGGGGGTCGCCGGAATACTCGCGGCGCGGGCCGGGCGGGAGGGGGTGCTCCAGGACGCGGTGCCGGTACGGCTGGCGCCGGGCGGCGAGCGGGTGGTGGCGGTGGGGGCGGGGCAGTTGCTGCTGGCACCGGTGTTCGGGCGGTCGGAAGGGTAGGGGGCTGCCGGTTGGCGCAGCCCGTGTCCACTGATCGGGCGGAGCCGGGGGCGTGGCCGGAGTGGCGCGGGGCCCCGGGGCGGGGGTCCGGCATGTTCATGTGTTCATGCGATTGTCCTCGGCCCTGTCGTCGTTCCCGTCCCGCTCCGCCGCGTGCGCCTCCGTTCCCGCCTCGCTCTGCCTGGTCGCGGTCACCGCGCTCGCGCCCGTCTCGGCGGCGGCCGCCGTCGCGCCCTGTCCGGCGGGGGACGACGGGTCCTTCCCGCTCGGCACCCGCATCCACGGCGGTCCCGGCACCTACCAGGCCGGCGGGACACCCGGCACCTGGTACATCGACCTGTTCAACACCGGGTCCCAGACGTGCGCGGACGTCCATCCGGTGGTGGTCCTCGTCGACGACGAGCGTCTTCTACGGCCGTCGCAGGCCAAACTCGACTTCTACGACGGACGCAGGCGGCGCCCCGTACGGCTGGAGAGCACCGATCACCAGGAACTGGTCGGCGTGGTCGGCGCCGACGGTTTCGCCGGGTACACCGTGGCCCCCGGCAAGACGGTCACCGTCAGGCTCCGGTTGATGATCACCTCCGAGGCGTACGCCGACCACGTCACCGCCAAGGCCGCGCTGGTCCAGCGACGGGGGCAGGACGGGGAGTGGGTGGGGGAGTCCGAGGACTACGTCTTCGACATCGACGGCGAGGAACCCGACCCCGCCCGCACGAAGGGCTCCGCCCCGCCGACCGGGCCGGGCCGGCCCCCCCGGCCGGCGGCCACGGACGAGTCGGGCCGTCCCGTGGGCACGGCCGGCACCGCCCGCCCGACGGGCACGGACGAAGCAGGCCGCCCCGTAGGCGCCGAGGAGCCCGGCCGCGCGGGGCAGACCGAGGAGTCCGGCCGCGCGGGGGACACCGAGGAGCCCGGCCGCGCGGGGGACACCGACGACCCGGGCGACCCTGCGCGCACCGACGAGCCCGCCCGCCCGGCCGGCCCCGGCGACACCGCCGACCCGACCGACCCCGACAGCATTCCGGTCAGCCCCTCCCGGGCCCCCGACACCACGGAGGCAGGCGTCACCCCGGCCCCCGAAGACCCCTACGCCCCGGACACCCCCGCCCCCGCCGACCCCTCGCCTCCGGCCCCCCACGACACCGAGAACCCCGACGACCCCGACGACCCCGAGGACCCCCAGATCCCCGAACTCGCCCACACCGGCCGCCCCCTTCCCCGCGCCCTCCTCGCAGCCGTGGCCGCCCTCCTGGTCCTCCTCGGCACCACCGCACTGCTGCTGACCCGCAGACGCCACTGACCGGGGCCCGCGGGGGGTCGACCGCGCCCCGCGACCGGTCCAGGCCGGTGGGGGAGCCGAGATCGCCCCCGACCAGGCGCTGGAGCTCCGCCCGCACCCCGGCCCGCCACCGCGCCCGTACCTGGTCGCCGCCGGTCCCGGGCGGCTGCCGATCACCGATCGGGATCTGCTGTAACTACCCTGGACCCCGGAAGCCGTCGGCAGACACTCGCTGGAGGACGTAGGCATGGCAGACCGCAGGCCCATCGAGTCATGGCTCACCGACATGGACGGCGTGCTGATCCATGAGGGGGTGCCCATCCCCGGCGCCGACGCCTTTCTGAAGAAGCTGCGGGAGGCCGAGCGGCCCTTCCTGGTGCTGACGAACAACTCCATCTACACCGCCAGGGACCTGCACGCCAGGCTGAAGCGGATGGGCCTCGAGGTGCCGGTGGAGAACATCTGGACGTCCGCGCTGGCCACCGCCCAGTTCCTGGACGAGCAGCGACCCGGAGGCAGCGCGTACGTCATCGGCGAGGCCGGCCTGACCACCGCGCTGCACGACGTCGGGTACGTCCTCACCGACCACGACCCGGACTTCGTGATCCTGGGCGAGACGCGGACGTACAGCTTCGAGGCGATGACCAAGGCGGTCCGGCTGATCAACGACGGCGCCCGCTTCATCGCCACCAACCCCGACAACGTCGGCCCCTCCACCGAGGGCGCGCTGCCCGCCACCGGCTCGGTCGCCGCTCTGATCACCGCCGCGACCAAGAAGAAGCCGTACTTCGTCGGCAAGCCCAACCCGCTGATGATGCGGGCCGGTCTCAACGTGCTCGGCGCCCACTCGGAGACCTCCGCGATGATCGGTGACCGCATGGACACCGACGTGCTCGCGGGACTGGAGGCCGGGATGCGGACCTTCCTGGTGCTCAGCGGGGTCACCCGGCCGGACGAGATCGACCGCTATCCGTTCCGCCCGTCCAAGGTCGCCGACTCCATCGCGGACCTGGTGGACCTGGTCTGACCTGGGGCGTTGGCGAACTCCTCAAACCCGGCCCCACCCGTACGGAGCAACCGGACACCCTGTCCGGATGCGGGTGAGCACCGGACGGGGGAACCTCCCACTATCTGGAGGTTCACGATGGGCTCACTTCGCCTCACTCTCTGTACCGGAATCATCGCCGCCGCCGCGTTCACCCCGGCGGTCGCCCACGCGGCGGACAGCGGCGGCACGTACGACAGCGGCTCGCGGGGCACCGGCGGGCTCACCGTGGCCCCGGCGATCCCGCTGCCCGGCACCGACGTGTCGCTGCGGGTGCGCGGCTGCACGGCCTCGCAGGGCACGGCGGTCTCCAGCGCGTTCGTCTCGGACGCGCGGCTGACCGGCGGCCAGGGCGACCTGTCCGGGCAGACCCGGGTACGCACCTCCCTCAAGGCCGGCGCGTACGACGTGCGGATCACCTGCGCCGACTACTCGTTCACCCGCCGGATCAGCGTCGACGAGTCCGGGCGCGGCACCCGCCCCGACGCGGACACCGGCGCCGGCTCCGACTCGGGGCCGGACACCGGGCCCCTCCCGGTCGCCCCGGTGCACGCGGGCGGCGGCGGTACGGCCGCCGGGGCGGACACCGGCACCCTGTTCGCCACCGTGGCGCCCACCGGCTCGGGGCCCGGCGCCGCCCAGGCCCTGACGGGACTGGCCCTCGCCGGCTGCGCGGCGGTCACGGTCGGGGCGCTCCGGTCCCGCCGGAGCCGGAACGACGGCTGAGCGGGCGCCGGGATGTCCGAGGAGCGGGGACGCGTCACCAGCCGGACGGTCACGGTCGCGGCCTGGGCCGTGCTGCTGCTCGGACTCTGGCTCTGGGGTCGTGACGTGACCGGGCTGCCCGACAGCCCGGCCGGCACCACGCACGGTGATGTCGCCGGGCTCGGCGGCGTCACCCTGCCCGCCCCCGCGGCCCCACTGCCCGACTCCGCGCCGCAGCGCGTCGACATCCCCCAACTCGCCATCCAGGCACCGGTGGTCAAGCGCGGGCTGGACAGCCGGGGCGGCATCGACCCGCCGCCCTTCGACCAGCCCGGGGTGGTCGGCTGGTACGGCGCCGGGACGACACCCGGCGCGAACGGCACCGCGCTCCTGGTCGGCCATGTCGACACCCAGACCCGGCCCGCCGTCTTCTACCGGCTCAGCACCCTCGAACCCGGCAAGACCGTCCGGGTGGTCCGTGCGGACGGCAAGGTCGCCCGGTTCACGATCGACGACGTCGAGGTCCTCCCCGCCGACCACTTCGACGCGCAACGCGCCTACGGCACCCGTCACCCCGGCCGCGCCGAACTCCGCCTGATCACCTGCGGCGGCACCTACGACCGCGCCACCCGCGCCTACACGGCGAACGTGGTCGTCTCCGCGTACCTCACCGGTACGGGAGCCTGAACGCCCCTCGCGGGGACAGACGCGGCCCGAGCGAGTGCCGGGCCGGCCGGTCGCCCCTGGGTTTCTCCACGAAGCCGCTCCTGCGGCGCGGCACCACGTCCGGCGTGCGTACACCGGCGCGGGGAGCGCCGACACCGTCATGCCCGCTATCCGGCCGCCCCCTCCGGCTCGCGCGGGGAGACGTCGTGCCGCCGCTTCCGGATGTGGAGGCCGATCCGGAGCGCGGGGCCGCGGCCCGGCCCGGCCGGTGCGTGACGGATCGTCCCTCGCGAGTCGTCCGACCGCACACGCGGGCCGGCGCGGGCGGCTCCCCGGCACGCGTGACCGGACTCCTACTCACCGTGAGCAGAGCAGGGAAGCGATGCTCCGGTCGCGGCGCGAGAGGGCCCCGCTGGGCGCGGTGCGCGACCGGTTTTCACTCCAACTGCTTTGCTTCCACGGCATCATGGAAAAAAGGCTCTTCCTTCCGACGAGCGTGATCGCACGACGGGAAACCCGTTGCCCGCCGGTCGGAACCGTTTGCCGCGGTGAGCGGAAACGCGAGCAGGCCCCCCGTTCGCACGGGGGGCCTGCTCGTTGTCTGTGCGCCGCCAGGGACTCGAACCCCGGACCCGCTGATTAAGAGTCAGCTGCTCTAACCAACTGAGCTAGCGGCGCCTGCTGACGGGAAAACTCTACAGGACCCGCCAGGGTGCTCCTGACCACCGACGACGGGCCGGCCGGGGCCCGGGCCGCGGGTGTGCACCATTCGGACCGTCAACATGCGCGTCACGACGACAGTTGTGAGAATGATCAACGTGCACACAAGCGGACATATCCACCCCGAATGTGAGGCGGATCGCATGACGGCTCCGGTGTTCGAGGAATTCGATCCGCCGGGCGAATGCGACTGCCAGGGCTGCGTCCGGTGGCGGCGGCTCGCTCCCCGCCCGGCGTCCCCCCGGACCGCCGGCCGCCCGGCGGTCCGGAGCGCGGTGGTCGTGGCCGCCGCCGCGTCCGCCGTCCTCGGCGCCGCCCCGGCGGCCGGCGCGTTCGCGCAGGCGCCGCCTCCTCACACCGCCCCGCACCGCCCCGGCGCCCCGGCGGCCGACGGGGACGCCGCCACCCCGCAGGGCGGCACCGCACCCCTGCACGGCCCGGCCGGCTCGCCCGTCCGGCCGCAGGCCAGGACCCCCGCCACCACCCGGACGGCGATCATCAACCGGGCCAAGCAGTGGGTCACCGCACAGGTGCCGTACAGCATGACCAAGTTCTGGTCGGACGGGTACCGGCAGGACTGCTCGGGCTACGTCTCCATGGCCTGGGGACTGCTCTCCAACGAGTGGACGGGGAGCCTGGGGCAGTTCGCGGTGAAGACCACCAAGGAGGAACTCCAGCCCGGCGACATCCTGCTCTTCCACAACACCGCCGACCCCCAGGGCGGCTCGCACGTCGTGATCTTCGGCGGCTGGACCGACCACACCCGCACCGCCTACACGGCGTACGAGCAGACGTCCCCGCACACCCGCCGCCAGAGCACGCCCTACACCTACTGGAACAACGCCTCCAAGTACGTCCCCTACCGCTACAAGGGCGTCACCGCCGGGACGGCGGGCGCCGAGCCGGCGACCGCCCCGGTGCCCTTCCCCGGGACCGAGTACTTCGGCCCCGGCGCGAACAACAAGTACGTCACCCTGCTCGGTGAGATGCTGGTCGCCCGGGGCGGCCGCCCGTACTACTCGACGGGTCCCGGCCCGGTCTGGGGCGAGGCCGACCGGCGCGCCACCCAGGCGTTCCAGAAGGCCCAGGGCTGGACCGGTCCGGCCGCCGACGGGCTGCCCGGCCCGCGCACCTGGCAGCTGCTGGTCACCGGAACCGGTAAGGACATCCCCGGCAAATCGGCCGGCTCCGGCGGCGTCCCGGCCTTTCCCGGCAAGCAGTACTTCAGGGCGGGCGCGGACAACGCCCACGTCACCCGACTGGGGCGGCAACTGGTGAAGAGGGGATTCGGCCGGTTCTACACCACCGGGCCCGGACCCCGCTGGAGCGAGTCGGACCGACGTGCCGTCGAGGCCTTCCAGCGTGCCCAGGGCTGGCGCGGCGGAGCGGCGGACGGCTACCCGGGCCCCGAGACCTGGCGCCGCCTGTTCGGCTGAGGCGCCCGGTCACCTCCGGGCCCCGCGTCCGCGCGCGGCCCGGATCCCTGTCTTGACGCACCCGGCGCGGAGGCTGGAGGCATCCATGAGCACGACCGCATCCCACACGCACGAGCCCGAGGAACACCCGGAGGGTCCGCCGGGCGCGGCGGGGACGGCCCTCCGGCCGCCCCGGGTGATCCACACCGAGGCGACCACCGAGATCCCCGTCCACCTGCTCTTCCGTGACGAGCCCGCCCCGGGTACCCGCCGCCCCGGTGTGGTCAACCGCCGGCAGGACGCCGGAGAACAGCCCCCGCGCGTCCGCCCGGCACCGGTCCGCAGACGGCCCGAACCGCGTCCCGACCCCGAACTCGAGGAGCGTCCGGCGCGGGTGCTGCCGGGCGCGGCCGGGGTGCTGGCCGGGCTCGGCGGGGTCGCCGGCTGCGTGGCGACCACCTGGTGGGCGGGGGTGCTGCCCGGGGAGGTGCTCGGCACGCACCCCGGCGCGGGGCTCGGCGCCGCGCAGTGGGCGGCGTACGCGGGGGCCGGGGCGCTGGGACTGTCCGGGTTCGCCGGTCTGACGCGCGGGCACGCCGGGCGGGCCTGGGTGCTGGGGCTGTTCGGCCGCTACCGGGGGACCGTCCGGCGGACCGGGCTGCTGTGGATCAACCCGCTGCTGCGGCGGCGCCGGGCCGATGTGCGGCTGCGGCACTGGCGCAGCGGCGCGGTGCCCGCCGCCGACGCGGGCGGGGTGGCCCTGCGCGTGGTGGTGCTGGTGGTGTGGCGGGTGCGGGACACCGCACGGGCGCTGCTGGGAATCGAGGACCACGAGACCTATCTGCGCGAGTGCGTGGAGTCGGCCCTCGCGCGGGTCCCGGTGGAGCTGCCCGGCGGGGCGCGCAGCGGGGCGGACGCGGCCGGGGACGCGCTGACCCGGCTGGTCGCGGCGGACGCGGCGCCGGTCGGGTTGGAGGTGTTCTCCGTGCAGCCGGTCCGGGTGGAGTACGCGCCCGAGGTCGCCGGCGCCATGCAGCGGCGCCGGATCGCCGCCCTCGACGCCCAGCAGCGGGCCACCATGCTCGGCTCGGTGGTGGACTCGGTCGAGGACACGGTCACCCGGCTCACCACGCGCGGGCTGGTCGAGCTGGACGACTACGAGCGCAAGGCGCTGGTCCGGGACCTCACGGTGGCCTTCTGCGCGGCCCGCCGGGAACCGGCCTGAGGCATGCCGCCGAACGGTATGGACACGTTCAACTCCCGGCAATAATCTGACACTTGGTCTGGACCTATCGCACCGTCCTCGCACAGCCCGGCTCAGTGAACCCTCCCCACGACGTTCCCCAGGAGCGGCAGCATGCGTACCAGGACCAGGTTGTCAGCGTTGTCCGCGGCCGTGCTCGGCATGGTCACCGCCGGCGCCTTCGTACTCTCCACCGGCGGCGCCAGCGGCCACGGCTACACCGACCTCCCCGTCAGCCGGCAGAAGCTCTGCCAGAACGGCTCCGTGGCGAACTGCGGCGACATCCAGTGGGAGCCGCAGAGCGTCGAGGGGCCCAAGGGTTTCCCCGGCTCCGGCCCCGGCGACGGCCGGCTCTGCAGCGGCGGCAACAGCCGCTTCGACCGCCTCGACGCCCCGAACACCCCCGGCGGCGGCGCCTGGCCCACCACCCCGGTCACCGGCGGCCAGTCGTACACCTTCCGCTGGCAGTTCACCGCCATGCACGCCACCAGCGACTTCACCTACTACGTCACCAGGCAGGGCTGGAACCAGAACCACGCCCTGACCCGGTCCGACCTCAACCTGACCCCGTTCCTCTCCGTCCCGTACGAGGGCCGGCGCCCGCCGTCCACGCTCAGCCACAGCGGCACCCTGCCCCAAGGGCTGACCGGCCACCACGTGATCCTCGCGGTGTGGAACGTGGCCGACACCACGAACGCCTTCTACGCCTGCTCGGACGTCACGTTCTGAGCTTCTTCTGAGGCCGACCGCCCCGCCGCACGGGTACGTTCACGGCACGCCGGTCCACCGGAGCGGCGTGCCGACCCAGGGGGGCCTGATGGACGCGTTTCTCTATTTCGTGCCCGGACTGATCGTGACCGGGTGTGTCCTGGGCACGGTCCAGGTGATCCGCCGCGCCCTGCGCACCAGCCGGACGTGGGCCCACGGCCTGACGGCCGAGGGGCGCTGCCTCCACACGTACACGAAGACCAGCGGCGGCCATGACACGGCCGTGCGCAGCACGCTCCACCACGTGTACGAGTTCACCACCCGCGAGGGCCAGAGGTTCCGGTTCGACGAGGTGGGGGGCGACTCGACCGTGCTGGCGGGCGATCATGTGACGGTGCGCTACCTGGCCGAGCGGCCGCAGTGGGCCACCGCGCTCCGGCCGGCCCGGGGGCGGCTCGTCCTCGGGACCGGAGTGCTGGTCGCCTTCATGGCAGTGGTCGCGGTGGGCTGCGTGCTCTTCGCGGTCTCCGTCCACTCGGCGGTCTAGTGCTGTGCCTGGAAAGGTTTGCCGGACGCCGCGAGCCGGTGAACCTTGCCGGTCACAGCACTAGGAAAACCGCGAGGGCGGACCGGTTTCCCGGTCCGCCCTCGGCAGATGTGCGCCGCCAGGGACTCGAACCCCGGACCCGCTGATTAAGAGTCAGCTGCTCTAACCAACTGAGCTAGCGGCGCATGACTCCCGCCTTCCGCTTCCGCGGCCGGCGACAGAGAAAATACTACCCGGTCCCCGGGGGTGCTCCCGACCACCGCCCGACCCGCCTCCGGACGGCCTGCGGCGCCAGGCAGCAGGACCGGGGCCGCCGGCCGGTCGAGGGCGTCCGCCGCCCGGCACGGCCGGCACGCGCGATCCGGTCGGTGTACCGCTTCCGCCACGGGCCGGGGCGCAGGCGCGGTGGACAGCCGCCTCCGCGCCCGCCCGGCTACAGCACCGCGCTGAGGAATTCCCGCGTCCGCTCCTGCTCCGGGTCGCCGAAGATCTTCTCCGGCGGCCCGGACTCCACCACCCGGCCCTGGTCGAACATCAGCACCTGGTCGGAGATGTCCCGCGCGAACCCCATCTCATGGGTCACGCAGAGCATGGTGATGTCGGTGCCGCGGGCGATGTCGCGCAGCACGTCCAGCACGCCCGCGACCAGCTCCGGATCGAGTGCGCTGGTCACCTCGTCCAGCAGGAGCACCCGCGGCCGCATGGCGAGCGCCCGCGCGATGGCGACCCGCTGCTGCTGGCCGCCGGAGAGCCGGGTGGGCCGCGCGTCGAGCTTGTCGGAGAGCCCCACCAGCTCCAGCAGCTCGCGCGCCCGCGCCTCCGCCTCGTCCCGGGAGAGCCCGAGCACCTGGACCGGCGCCTCGGTGATGTTGCGCAGCACCGACATGTTCGGGAACAGGTTGAAGTGCTGGAAGACCATCCCGATCTTCTTCCGCACCTCCCTGACCTGCTTCTCCGGCGCCGGGAACAGCGCCTGGCCGTCCACGGTGACGGTGCCCTCGTCCGGCTTGGTGAGGGTCATCAGCAGGCGCAGGATCGTGGTCTTGCCCGAGCCGGAGGGGCCGATCAGGGTGACGTGTCTGCCCGCGTCCACGGAGAAGTCGAGGCGGTCGAGGACGGTGTTGGCGCCGAAGCGCTTGGTGACGTGCTCCAGCCGGATCAGCTCACCGGACTGGTTCTGCTTCGGCAGGGTGATGTCAGCGGACAAGACGTCGCTCCAGTGCTCGCAGGAGAAGGGAGGCCAGGTAGGACAGGACGACGAAGGCCACGCCGATCACGGTCAGCGGCTCGGTGAACTGGAAGTTCGCCTGCGAGAACAGCCGCGCCCGGCCGAGCATCTCCAGCACGGTGATCACCATCAGCATCGGGGTGTCCTTCAGCATGGAGATCACGTAGTTGCCCAGTGCCGGGATCACCCGGCGCAGGGCCTGCGGCAGGATCACCGCGGTCCAGGTCCGCCGCCGGGGCAGGCTCAGCGCGGCCGCCGCCTCCCACTGGCCCACCGGCACGGCCTCGATCCCGGCCCGGTAGACCTGCATGGTGTACGTCGAGTAGTGCAGCCCGATGGCGAGGACCCCGGTGGTCAGCGCGGAGAAGGCCACGCCCCGTTCGGGGAGTACGTAGAACAGGAAGAACAGCTGCACCAGCAGCGGGGTGTCGCGCACGAACTCGGTGACCACACCGACCGGCCAGCGCACCCAGCGCGAGGGCAGCCGCATCAGCAGCGCCCACACCAGCCCCAGCGAGAACGACAGCAGCGAGCCGAGCGCCACCACCTGGAGCGTGACCAGCAGTCCCTGCCAGAAGTACGGCATGAAGTCGCTCACGGCGTTCCAGTCCCACCTCATGCCGCACCACCCACCTTGCTCGTCCCGGCCGGTTCGCTCTCCCGCGCAGCCGGCTCAGGGGCGGGCCCCTGGCCCAGCCCCGCCTTCAGCCGCTTCTCCAGCGACCGCATCAGCCGGGTCAGCCCGAACGCGATCACGAAGTAGATGAGCAGGACGTACGTGTAGATCTCCGCGCTGCGCTGGAGGGCCAGCCGCACCAGGTTGGCGCTGAAGGCGAGGTCGCCCATGCCCATCACCGACACCAGCGCGGTGCCCTTGAGCAGTTCGATCAGCAGGTTGGAGAAGGGCGGCACCATCTCCGGCACCGCCTGCGGCAGCAGGATCAGCCTGAGCCGCTGCCACGGGGTGAAGCCGAGCGCGATCCCGCCCTCGCGCTGCGCCGGGTCGACCGCGTTCAGGGCGCCGCGCACGATCTCCGACCCGTACGCGCCGTACGTCAGGCCGAGCGCCAGGGTGCCCGCCCACAGCGGGACCAGCTGCCAGCCGAAGGCGACGGGCAGCACGAAGAACACCCAGAAGATCATCACCAGCGCCGAGGTGCCGCGGAACACCTCCGTGTACAGCCCCGCGAGGAAGCGCACGAGCCGGCGCCGGTCGGTGCGCGCGACACCGACGGCGAAGGACACCGCCGACGCCAGCAGCGCGCTCAGCACGAGGAGCTGGACGGTCGTCCAGACGCCCCGCAGGACGAGTTCCCACAGTCCCGGGGTCATCCGGCGCACAGCTCCTTCGCGGTGAGGTCCGTCATCTCGGCCCGGGTGAACCCGAACGGCCGGAGGATGCGGAGCAGCTCACCGGTGCGCTTCAGCTCGCGCAGTTCGGCGTTGAAGGCGTCCCGCAGCCGGGTCTCGACGGGCCGGAACGCGAACGCGCCGCCGTCGACGTGCGGCCGGCCCCCGACCAGCGGCGCGAACGGCTCGGTGGACTCCGCCTTCCGGGACTTCCTGACCACCTCGCGCGTGGTCAGCGCCGTACCGGCGAACACGTCGACCCGGCCGGCCTCCACCGCGTTCAGCCCCGCGACCTGGTCCGGCACGATGAGGATGTCGTTCTCCTTGTAGCCCGCCTCGACCGCGTACTGGATCTCCGCGTACCCCGCGCCGGTGGCGAACCTCGCCTTCTTCTCCACCACGTCCCGGTAGGAGCGCAGGCCCCTGGGGTTGCCCTTGCGGACGATGAAGGCGTCCTTCATCTGGTAGTCCGGGTCGGCGAAGAGGACCTGGCGGCAGCGCTCGGCGTTGACGTACATGCCGGCGGCCACCACGTCGAACTGCTGCGAGTTCAGGCCGGGTATGAGCGAGCCGAACTCGGTCGGCACCGGCTGCACCCGCTCCACACCGAGCCGCTTGAAGATCACCCTGGCCAGTTCCGGCGCCTCCCCGGTGAGGCTGCCGTCCCGGTCGATGAACCCGAAGGGCACCTCGCCGGCGATTCCCAGCCGTACGACGCCCTGGGCGCGCAGCCGGTCCAGCAGGTCGCCGCCCTTCTCGCCGGACCCGGCCGCGACCCGCGTACACCCCGTCGCCCCCAGCGCTCCCGCCCCGCCCAGTGCCAGCGCGCCCAGCAGCACCGCCCGTCTCTCCCGCAGGCGCACCGGCCGGATTCTCTCCGTGTTCTTGCCAAGTCCAGAAGCCATGGCGGCGCCGCTACCCAGGGCCGTACGGGTCATGCGCGCGGATTTTCTTCCATGGAGCGGGAGTTCAGTGTCCCGGTACGTAGCCGCGCTTCTTGTCCACCACGTTGACCAGCCCTCTTCCGGCGGCCCAGCGCTCGAACAGGTCCACGAACTGCGCGCCGAGTTCGTCCCGCCAGCCCACCGTGTCACCGCTCATGTGCGGCGAGACGAGCAGGCCGGGCAGCTCCCACAACGGGCTGTCGGCGGGCAGCGGTTCGGTGGCGAAGACGTCCAGGGCGGCACCCGCGATCCAGCGTCTGCGCAGGGCCTCGGCGAGGGCGGACTCGTCCACCAGCTCGCCCCGGCCCACGTTGACGAAGACGGCCGAGGGCTGCATCACCCCGAAACGGTGCGCGTCGAACATGCCGCGCGTCTGCCCGGTGAGCGGGGCGGCGGCGATCACCCAGTCCGCGCGGGCGATCAGCCGGTCCAGGTCGGCCGGTCCGTGCACACCGGTGCGAGGGACCCGGCCCACCAGCGCGGGTGTCACCCCGAGCGCCTTCAGGGTGGCTGCGATCGCCCGGCCGATCGGCCCGGAGCCGACCACGCAGGCGCGGGTGCCCGCCACCCGCCGCGTCTCCCGGTGCCGCCACACGCGCTCCCGCTGGAGCTCCACCGTGCGCGGGAGGTCCTTGGCGGCCGCGAGCACCAGCGCGGCCACGTACTCGGCCATCGGCTGGTCGAAGACACCGCGCGCGTTGGTCACCACCGTTTCTGAGGCGGCCAGTTCGGGGCACATCAGATGGTCCACGCCCGCGCTCGCCGTGTGCACCCAGGCCGGACGAGGCCCCTCGCCGGGCCAGGCGTCGCGCACCGCCCGCGACCGGAAGTCCCACACCAGCAGCACGTCCGCCTCCGGCAGCAGCGCGGCCAGACCGCCGTCGTCGGTGTGCAGCACCCGTGCCCGCCCGGTGAGCCGGCCGAGCCTGGGCGGCGGACCGCCGCCCAGCACCAGCAGGGTGGGGAGGGTCATCGGCCTGCCACCTCTCCCTCTTCCGCGCGGTCGCCCCACGCTGGCACGGGGGCCCGGCGCCGTCAACGGGCCGCGCCCCGGGGAGGAGATCCGGCTCCCGCTGGGTATCCGGACCGGGAGCACGGGTGCCCGTACCGCCGTGCGGGCCACACGGGGCGCCCTCGCGGGAAGCGGGGGAAGACGCAGGGGAGATCCCTGAACAGACCGTGGACGAAGACAGAAAGGCCGACATGACAGCGATCGGATTCCTCTGCCCGGGCCATCGCGGCGAGGACGACTACCCGCGCATCGAGCAGTTGCTCGCCGGCGCGGTCCGGCTGGACCTGGTGCACACCGGCACCGGCGAGGACGCCCACGCGGTGGACCCGCTGCACGGAGCGGACTTCGCCGGACGGCTCACGACGGCCATGGAGGGGCTGCGGCTTACCGGCGCCGAGGCCGTGGTGTGGACCAGCCCGGCGGGCGGCTTCGCGCACGGCTGGAAGGGCGCCCACACCGAGGCGACGGAGCTGGCCCGGCAGGCCGGACTCCCCGCCTCCTCCACCTCGCTGGGCTTCGTGCACGCCGCCCAGGCGCTCGGCGTCCGCGCCGTCGCCGTCGCGCACGCCTACCCGCCGAAGACCGCCGCCCAGTTCCGGGCGTTCCTGGCCGAGGGCGGACTGGAGGTGACCGGTGCCGAGGAGGTCGACGCCCTGGTCGCAGAGCGCGCCGCCGAGGGCGACGAGGCGGAACTGCTGGCCCTGGCCCGGGCCACCGACACCCCGGACGCCGAGGCGGTACTGCTGCCCGACACCGCGCTGCGCACCGCCGCCCACCTGTCCGCGCTGGAGGCGGCGCTCGGCAAGCCGGTGCTCACGGCGTCCCAGGTCTCGGTGTGGGAGGGGCTGCGGCTGGCCGACCGCCGGCTGCACACCGACACCCTCGGCGCCCTCTTCACCCGCGAGCCCGTCGCCCGGCTCTGACGTGCGGCCCGCGGGCGGTGGGAGGGAATAAGCGGGGACTGCCTCCTGTTACGGCAGGGCAGGAAAGCGCACGTCGTAAACAGGAGGCATCCACCGTGCCGGCAGACGAGATCCGGGGGGCCGTGCACGGCACCGCCCCCGCCCCCCTCTCCGTACTCGACCTGGTCACCGTGGGAGCGGGGAGCACCGCGGGCGACGCGCTGCGCACCAGCGTGGAGCTGGCCCGCCTCACCGAGGCGCGCGGCTTCCACCGCTACTGGATCGCCGAGCACCACTCGATGCCGGGCGTCGCCTCCTCCTCGCCCGCCGTCATCCTGGCCCACCTCGCCGCCCACACCGACCGCATCCGGCTCGGCTCGGGCGGCGTCATGCTGCCCAACCACGCCCCGCTGGTCATCGCCGAGCAGTTCGGCACCCTGGAGGCCATGGCGCCGGGCCGCGTCGACCTGGGCCTCGGCCGGGCACCGGGCACCGACGGGGCGACGGCCGCCGCGCTGCGCCGCTCCGACACCCTGAACGAGGGAGCCGACGACTTCCCGCAGCAGCTCGCCGAGCTGACCCGGTTCCTCGACGACGACTTCCCCGACGGGCACCCCTACGCCCGCATCCACGCCGTCCCCGGCCCGGTGCAGGGCAGCACCCCCGGCGGCGTGCAGTCGGCGCACCGGCCGGTGATCTGGCTGCTCGGCTCCTCCGGCTTCAGCGCCCAGCTGGCCGGAATGCTCGGCCTGCCCTTCGCCTTCGCGCACCACTTCTCCGCGCAGAACACCATCCCGGCCCTCGACCTGTACCGGGAGACGTTCCGCCCCTCCGAGGCGCTGGCCGAGCCCTACGCCCTCATCGGCGTCTCCGCGCTCGCCACCGACGACGAGGCCGAGGCGGCCCGCCAGGTCCGCGCGACCGCGCTGAACATGCTCCGGCTGCGCATGGGCCGTCCCGGGCTCTTCCCCGACCCCGAGGACGCCGCCCGGCACGAGTTCAGCCCGATGGAGGAGGAGTTCGCGGCCTCCTTCACCCGCAACATCGTGCACGGCACCGCCGACGAGGTCCGCGCGGGCCTCGACGACCTGCACAAGCGCACCGGCGCCGACGAGCTGATGCTCACCAGCCACGCCCACCGCGGCGAGCTGCGGCTGCGCTCCTACGAGCTGATCGCCGACGCCTACGGCCTGCCCGCCGCGTAGCTCTGCGCCCCGAGCAGCTCGGTGATGCGGTCCGGTGGCACCGGGCGGGAGTAGAGCCACCCCTGCCCGGTGTCGCAGCCGATCCGGCGCAGCCGGGTGGCCTGCGCGGAGGTTTCCACGCACTCGGCCGTGACGGTCAGCCCGAGCCGGTGGGCGAGCTGGATCATCGCCTCCACGATCACCTCGTCCGCCGGATTGGCGGTGGTCCCCGCCCCGGCCGGGCCGGGATCACCGCCCTCGTACTGGAAGCCGCGCACGAAGGACCCGTCCAGCTTCAGCACCGACACCGGGAGCCGGCTGAGGTAGGCCAGGTTCGAGTAGCCGGTGC
This sequence comes from Streptomyces sp. NPDC001781, assembly GCF_053596035.1. Lineage (NCBI taxonomy): Bacteria > Bacillati > Actinomycetota > Actinomycetes > Kitasatosporales > Streptomycetaceae > Streptomyces > Streptomyces sp. NPDC001781. Next base: position 92,996 of record NZ_JBSFFI010000002.1, read on the forward strand.
CGAAGTCGTCGATGGCGATCCGCACGCCCATGTCGCTGAGGGCCTGGAGCGTCTGGAGCGGCCGGCCCCCGGAACCCATCACGGCCGACTCGGTCAGCTCCAGCTGCAGCAGGTGCGGGGCGAGCCCGGTCTCGGCGAGGGTGCTGGCCACGTCCGCGACCAGGTCGGAGTCCCAGACCTGGCGCACGGCGACGTTCACGCTGACGAAGATGGGCGGCTCGTCCGGATGGGCGAGCTGCCACCGCCGGGCCTGGCGGCAGGCCGTGACCAGCGCCCAGCGGCCGAGCTGCACGATCGAGCCGTCCTCCTCGGCCAGTTGGATGAACCGATTCGGCGTCAGCGTCCCGAACTGAGGGTGGTGCCATCGCACCAGGGCCTCCACCCCGCTCAGCCGCCCGTCCTCCATCCCGACCAGCGGCTGGTAATCCAGCGCGAACTCCCCGCGCTCGATCGCGGGACGGAGCGTGGAGGAGAGGGCCTGCCGGGTGACGCGGTGCGCGTTGCGCTCGGGATCGAACAGGGTCCAGCGGGCCTTGCCGTCGGCCTTCGCCCAGTACAGCGTGGTGTCCGCAGCCTGCATCAGACCGGTCGCCGTGGTCCCGGCGGTGTGCCGTTCGACCACCCCGATGGACGCGGTCAGCGACAGCCGCCGCCCGGCCAGGTCGAAGGGTTCCTCCAGCGCCCGCAGCGCCGAGGCGGCCAGCTCGGAGAGCTGCTCGGTGCCGGTGGAGTCCTCCACGAGCAGCGCGAACTCGTCACCGCCGAGGCGAGCCACCAGCGGGGCGCCGGCGCGCGCGCCCCCGGCCTCCTCGGCCACATGGGTCAGCCGTTTGGCCACGGCCTCCAGCAACCGGTCGCCGACGCGGTGGCCCAGGGTGTCGTTGACCGCCTTGAACCCGTCCAGGTCCAGGCAGCACAGGCCGATCCGCCCGGTTCCGGCGCCGTCCTCGGGCCCGGCCTCCAGCGCGGCCGACAGCCGCTCGAAGAACAGGGTGCGGTTGGGCAGCCGCGTCACCGGGTCGTGCATCCGCAAGTGCCGGAGCCGCGCCTGGAGTTCACGGCGGGCGCTGATGTCGGAGACGGACAGCAGGGCGCCCGGCGTGCCTTCGGCCAGCGGGGTGACGGTGACCCGCACCCACACGGGGTCGCCGTCCGGCTGCTTGAGGCGCCGGGTGCAGCGCAGCCGGTCCTGCCGGCCGGCGAGCACGTCGCGATACGCGTGCCGGGTGCGCGGGTCCGGGGCGAGGTCGACGAGGTCGGCGGCCGGGCGGCCGGCCAGGGCCCCGGCGGTCGTGCCCAGCAGCGCTCCCAGGGCGGTGTTGGCGTGCGCGACCAGCCCGTCGGGGGTCACCACGGCCATGGGGAGCGGGGCCGTCGTGAAGACCCGGTGGTAGGTCATGTGGTCACCGTCGGTCACGGCCGACCGGTCGAGGTCTGCCGCTGGCGTCGGCCCTTCGGACGTTCCGCTCACCGCTCGCTCCCGCAGTGCACTCGATCCCTGTCCGTGCCGGAAAGTGTGCCGATCATAGAGGCTGGTCCCGGCCCCTTCCAGCCGGTCTCCAGTCTCCACGACCGACCCGCTTCCCTGACAGATCGTTTCTGCCTGGACCTGGACGGGTTCTTGAGGCTCGCGACCACTTGTGACGTTCCGTGAGTGAATCGGGGTGTCGATCGCCGGGCGTCCACCGGCGTGGCAAACGGGCTTACTCACCCTTCCGGTTCAGATAAACAGGGCATAGCACAACATAAGCACACAGTCTGGGTGGCGGTGTCCCCAACCGCGACCGGAGGTCCCAGACGTGCCCAAGCTGCGCAGCGCCGCCGCCGTGGCCACCACGATGTCGGCGCTCGCCGCGACCTCGATCCTCACCGGCCCCTCCGTGGCCGGACCCTTCTCGCCCGAGCCCTGCGCGCTGCACCGCACCGACGCCCACCACTCCGAGGGCCTGGACACCTGGAACTCCGCCTACCCGCGCCCGAGGGGCACGCTCGACGCCGCCCTGGTCTTCCTGTCCTTCCCGGACGCCACCCCCCGCACCACCCCCGGCGAGCTGACCGCCGACCACTTCCCGGCCACCAGCCGCTACTTCGAGCAGTCCTCCTACGGCCGCTTCACCCTGCGCCCGCACCCGATGGGCCGCTGGCTGAAGATGCCCCGTCCGTCCACCACGTACCGCATACGGCGCGACTGGGCGCCCGCGGACCGCTCCGCCTATCTGCGGGACGCGTTCGCCGTCGCCGACAAGGCGCTGGACTTCTCCCGCTACGACGTGGTCTACCTGGTGGCCGACCCCGACGCGCCCGGCGTCGACTCCGACGCCACCAAGGTCGTCAACCTCGACTCACCCGTCCGGCTCGACGGCACCGACGTACGCCGGGTCGTCACGGTCTTCGAGCAGCACCCGCCCGACCGGCTGGTGCTCGCCCATGAGACCGGGCACGTCTTCGACCTCCCCGACCTCTACCACCGCCCGACGGACTCCAAGGACGACTGGGACACCCACGTCGGCGACTGGGACCTGATGGGAAGCCAGTTCGGAGCCGCCCCGGACCTGTTCGGCTGGCACAAGTGGAAACTGGGCTGGCTGGCCCCCCGCCAGGTGGCCTGTGTACGGGGCGCGGGCCCGACCCGGCTCACCCTGGAACCGCTCGCGGCCGGTCCCGGCGTCCCGGTGCGCGGCGCCTCGGGCACCCCGGCCTTCGGGCTCGGCAACGGCACCAAGCTCGCCGTGGTCCGCACCGGTGCGGACACCGCCCTCGCCTTCGAGGCGCGCGGCCCGGTGGGCAACGACCGTACGGCGTGCAGACAGGGCATCCTCGTCTACCGGGTGCACGCCCGCGTCGCGTCCGGGGACGGCCCGGTCGACGTGGTGGACGCCCATCCGCACACCGAGGCGTGCTGGGAGAACTCCGTCTACCCGCCGCTGGCCGACGCGCCGGTGTCGCTCGGGGAGAGCTTCACCGTGCCGGGGGACGGGGTGAAGGTGGAGGTCGAGGAGCGCACCCCGGCCGGGGCGTGGACGGTGCGGATCACGCCCGGGGAAGGCGCCTGAGACGGAGCACGCGAAAGGCCCCCGCTCGCGCGAGGGCCTTCGTTGTCTGTGCGCCGCCAGGGACTCGAACCCCGGACCCGCTGATTAAGAGTCAGCTGCTCTAACCAACTGAGCTAGCGGCGCCTGCTGACGTCGTAGACCTTAGCATCCTGGTCGGCGGGAGGAAAAATCGATACCCGGGCCTCCGCGCGGGCGGCGCGCACCGCCGCCCAGAGCAGCACCTCGGGGCCGGGGAGCCAGGGGTGCCGGGTGTCCGGGGCGACCAGCCAGCGGGACCCCGCCGGAGCGGGCCCGGCGTCGCCTCCCAGCGCCGGGACGGTCACCGCGTCCCCGGTGCCGTGACAGAGCAGCGGCGGCACGGCGTGGGTGCGTGGTCCCCACTCCTCCCAGGCCAGCAGGGAGGGCAGCCGCTGCGCGGTACCCGGCGCCGCGAACAGCAGTGTCCGGCCCCGGTGCACCGCGACCGGACCGCAGCCCGGCCCGTCCGCACCCCATAACCGGTCCAGCATCCGCCGGCCGAACACCGAGGGCGCGCTCACCACGTCGAAGACCGTGCCGCAGGGCAGCACCAGGGGAGCGCCGGGCCGCTCCTGCCAGAAGGCGAGCGTGCTGCGCGGATACGGTCCGGCCGAGGCGAGCCAGGCGGCTCCCTCGGCGGTGGCGGCGGTGACGTCCGGTGCGCTGGTCATGCACACAGGTGTACCGGCGGTGAGCGGGTGGTTTCCCTGGGTTGCGGAAAATGGGGACACCCGGGGGCGGGAGGGGGTATCTTGCCCACCTGGCATATGCCAGGTGGGCGGACAGGCCCTAGTGGGGGTCGACCGCCCGGCGGCCCTCGGGGTCGGCGCCCCGCATCAGGTCCCGGCCGAACTCCACCATCTTCTTGGCGTAGTCCTCGGTCCACTCCGCCCGCTCGGCGATGTCCGCCGCCGTCAGCCGGTCGAACCGGCGCGGATCGGCGAGCTGGGCCGCCGCCACGGCCTGGAACTCCATCGCCCGGTCGGCCGCCGCCCGGAACGCCCGGGTCAGGTCGGTGGCCCGCGTCAGCAGGGCGCGCGGGTCGTCGATCGACTCCAGGTCGAAGAAGTGCTCCGGATCGGCTGCCGCCTCGGCGGGCTCGAAGAGCAGGGGCGCGGGGCGTAGCCGCGGTTCGTTGCGACGCGGCGAGGGCTCCGCCATGTCTTCATCTCCTCCTCGTACGTTCGCTGCACTCGGCCCCGCCTGCGGCCGGACCACCGTCCATTGTCCCGTGCCCACGCAAGACCGCCCCCGGGCCAGACCCGCACGCGGGGTCAGGGCCGGTACGGCACCCGGTGTTCGGCCAGGTGCGCCAGGACGGCGTGGTTCGCCTCCCAGCCGTCCGGAAACTTCACCAGGGTTCCGAGCCGCACCGGTTCCGTGGACGGATACTCGTCCAGCAGGTCGCCCACGCCCGCGCGGCAGACCACGATGCAGGCGTGGCGGTGGCGGGAGGCCAGGACGCACAGGCGGCCCGTCTCCAGATGGAAGGCGGTCGCGTCGGGGCGGCCGGAGAGCGGGTGCAGGACCACCGTGACGTCGTACTCCCGGCCCTGGAGCCGGTTCGCGGTGTCCACGGTGACGCCTGTCACGCCGAGGTCGGCCAGGGCCGCGCGGACCGCGGACGCCTGGTCCCGGTGGGCGGTGCCCACAGCGACCCGGCCGGCGGTCAGTGGCGTGGGCGCCCCCGCACGCTCGGAGAGGGCCGCGCCCCCTCGGTCCAGCAGCCGCCGCACCACCGAGGCCACCGCCCGCACCGCCTCCGGGTCGGTGCGCGGGGTGTGCCGGGCCGGCAGCTCCAGCAGTCCCCAGCCGGATTCCGCGGCCTCGTCGATCACCCGGTCCGGTGCCGAACCGTCCGGCGGCACCGCGAAGGCCAGTCGCCGCTCCCCGTGCCCGGTCCCGCTGCGGAACGGTGTGTACGGATAGAACGCCGCCGACACCAGCGGCGCCGCCGACGCGGGCAGTCGCCAGGACACCGGGAGGCGGTGCTGGGGGAGGCCGGGGTTGTGCGCCAGCAGCGTGGTCACCGCCGAGGCGGACGGGTCGTAGGACAGACCCGCCCACTGGTCGCCGCCCACCGTGGAGAACGGGTCCAACTGGCCGGGATCACCCACGAAAAGCGCCCGCTCGAACAGCCCGGCCACGGCCAGCAGCGAGTCCGATCGCATCTGGTAGGCCTCGTCCACGATCGCGTGCCGCCACGGCTCGTCCACCTTGACGTGCGCCCACTTGGCGGCCGTGGACAGCACCACGGGGAGCCCGGCAAGATCGCCCGCCCTGGCCGACGTACGGACGCCCGGCAGCGCGTCCAGCGCCTTGTCGTAGGCGTCGGTGTCGCTGCTGTGCAGGCGGCCCACCGGCAGGTCGGGCTCCTTCTCGGCGAGACGCAGCACCAGGTCGTCCACCTGGGCGTTGGTCTGCGCCACCACCATCAGGGGGCGGCCCGCCCCGGCCAGCTCCAGCGCGGCGCGGACCACCAGCGTCGACTTGCCGGCGCCGGGCGGGGAGTCGACCACCACGCCGCGCTCGGTGCCGTGCAGGGTGTCGGCGAGGATCGCGTCCGTGGCGCGCGTGGCGGCGGCTGCGGGGTCGAAGTCCACGGTCGTCACAGCACGTCCTCCTCGGTCACCGCGTCCGGGGCCTCCCGCGTGGGCTCACCCGGCGGCCCGCCGTGCGTCCACGGGGTCTGCTCCGGGTCGGGCAGCTTGGCGCCCCCGCGCTGCTCGTGCTCGAAGAGGGTGAAGCACACCGTGTCGCCCTTCTCCGGCACCGAACCGGCCTCCGGCTCCTTGCCCCGGCCCATCTTGTCCATGATCCGCAGCACCAGCACGCCGTCCTCCGGCGCGCCCTCGTACCCGGCGAACTCCGCCGTCTGGGGCCTGCCGTTCAGCGAGCGGTACACCTTGACGCGCTCGCCCAGGTGCGGGCGGTCCCCGGTGCGCACGGTCACCAGCGGGCGCGGGCTCGGCCGCCTGCCCTCGCTGTACGCCATGACCACCTCGGTCACCTCTCCCGCGAGCGCCTCCCCGGCCAGCCGCCGGGCCGCCATCACCAGCGGGTCGTCCAGCGCCTCCTGCGCCTCCAGCCGGGCCTGCTCGCGCTCGCGGCCGGCCAGCTTGCCGGCGGCGGTCACCGCGTCGTCCCGGCGCGGCTGCGGCGGTTCGCCCGCGGTGATCCGGTCCCGGTGCGCGGTGAACGACCAGCGGTCCCGGGTCCACCGCTCCTCGACGTGCGCGCCCGCGGGGAGCGTCCGCAGCAGGTCGAGCCCGCGCCAGACCGCGTCCCAGGTCGGCCGCGTACGGCTGTCGACCAGGTGGCGGATCTCGTGCTCGGCGGCCGTGAGGGCGGTCAGCAGGTCCTCGGCCCTCGGGGCGTCCTCGGCGGCGGCCAGCGCGGTGCGCGCCCGGTCGTACCGCTCGATGGCCGGGGCCAGCAGCTTGTTGTCGAACGCCGGGTCGGTGGCCGGGCCCGCCGGGGGACACAGCAGCTGGCCCGCCGCGTCGCGCTCCCGCTCCGCCCGCGCGGCCGCCTCGGCACCGGACTCGCCGTCGGGCGGGTCGATCCAGGCGAGCAGCGCGCCCAGGTGCTGGTCCTCCACCACGGACTGACCCGTGGCCCAGTGCCGGGACAGCACGTCGGTCAGCGCCAGCAGCAGCGAGGAGCCCGGCACCCGGGACCGCTCGCCGTAGTGCGTGAGCCAGCGGCCCAGCAACGGCACGCGCGGCGGCGCCGGATGCGGCGTCTCCGGCTCCTGCTCGGCCGTACGCCGGAAGCGCATCGAGCGGCCCAGCAGCCGGACGAGATCCAGGCCCGCGCGGCTCGGAACCACGATCTGGGGCGCGTCCGCGCACAGGTCGACCTCCACCTTGACCCGCTTGCCGGTCTCCGGGTCGGTGTCGGTGCGCTCGGCCGTCTCCACCGCCGCGGCACAGGAGTCGAGGTGCGGCAGCACGATGTCGGCCAGCTCTGCGAGGAACGCGAAGCGCTGGTCGCGGTCGCGGGGCTGGGGCACCACCAGCAGCCGGGGCGCGTCCCGGTCGGTGCCCACCAGCGCGCCCAGCGGAGCGCCGGTCTCACCGGCGGTGGTCAGCGGGACGAACACCAGCGGGCGGTCGGACAGATGGCGGTGCCGCACGGTCGCGGCGGGCTGGGCACGGCCGGTGGCGACCGCCTCCAGACGGGCCAGGGTGGCGATCAGGGACACGGCACGGCCTCCCGGTCCGCCGCCGCGGCGAGCGCCTCGGCGCGCAGGGCGGCGGCCCGGCGCAGCGCGGACACCACCGGGTCGCCGGGGTCGCCGCTCTCGCCCCGCGCCGCCGAAAGCACCTCCTGGACCGTGCCGAGACCGCCCAGCTCGGCGCGGAGCGGGCGGCCCAGCCGGGTCACCTCGTCCACCGCGCGGGACCGTTCCCGGCAGTGGAAGGCCAGCTCGCAGGAGGACAGGCACTCGGGCGCGTAGGTCGCCGGGACCGCGTCCACGGCGGCCGTCAGCTCACCGGCCGGGCGCTCCGGGTCGAAGCAGGTGCCCTCGGGCAGCTCCTCGGCGATGGTCTCCACGCGGGTCAGCCGGGCGAGCTGCCGCGCGGTGACCGCACGCTGGGCGCGGACGTCGACCGCGCGTGCGGTGGCCAGGTTGGAGAAGTCCTTCGGGCACACCAGCAGCACCTCGTGCCGCACGGCGGGCGGCGGGGTCAGCCGGGCGGCGACCGCCTCCAGCGCCAGTACGTACACCGCCGCCTGCCGGGCGGCCGCGCCCACCTTCGCCGGGTCGGCCGAGCCGTCCAGCACGGGGAACGACTTGATCTCCACTACCGTCCAGCCGCCGTCGGGGTGCACGACCACCGCGTCCGGCTCCAGGAAGGCCGGCGAGCCCGCCACGTCCAGGGCCAGCATCGGGTGGTCCAGCAGCGTCCAGCCGCCCGCCGTCACCGCTTCCCGCAGCGCCAGCGCCGTACGCGCGGTACGGCCCTCGGGGCCCGGCGCGGCCAGGTCCGGCACCGCCGCCCCGGCGGGCGGTTCGGCGGCCGGGTCCAGCAGGGTGTGGGTGAGGCGCAGCAGCTCGGCGCCGCCGTCCGCCTTCACACGGGCCTCGAAGGTGTTGCCCCGGATCAGCGCGAACTGGGACTGACCGTAGTCCGAGGGGGCGCCCAGCGCGTCCGCGAGCGCGGCCTTGTCCACCCCGGCGCCGTCCAGGATCGCGCGTCTGCGGCAGCCCGGATTGGCCGCGAGCGCCGCGAGGGCGCGCGCGTCCAGCGCCTTGGCCGGTACGTCGGGACCGCGCAGCTCAGCGAGCCGGTGCCGCAGCGCTGTCCCCCGCGTCGCTGGGGGAGGCGTCGGTTCCGGCCGCGGGGTCGAGCCGCGACGCGCGCTGCCGTGGAATTCGCTCACCCGCGGAAGTCTGGCATCCGTCACTGACAACCGGGGCGGGACCGGTGTTTCCGGCCGACGCCGGCGGAGCCGCCCAGGCGGTCAGCCGCAGCCGCGCGGCCGTCGCGGCCCGGGTCACGTACGGGGCCAGCAGCAGGCCGGCGCCCATCACGGCCGCGCCCGCCACCGCGTCCAGGAAGTAGTGGTTGGCGGTGCCCATCACCACGATCGCGGTCAGCAGCGGATAGCCGACGGCGGCGACCCCGGCCCAGCGGGAGCGCCCGTACTTCCACAGCACCACTCCGCAGAACAGCGCCCAGCCGACGTGCAGGCTCGGCATCGCCGCGTACTGGTTCGTCATCCCTCCCATGCCGCGCGGGGCACTGGCCTCGCCGCCCCACCAGCCGTACGAGCTGTAGTGCGCCATGGTGTCCACGAAGCCGTGGGTGGGGGAGAGCAGGCGGGGCGGGCAGGTCGGCAGCAGGGTGAAGCCTATGAGTCCTATGAACGTGGACGTCATCAGCCAGGTGCGGGCCGCCCGGTAGTGCTCGGGACGGTACCGGAACAGCCAGACGAGGACCGCGGGCGTCACCACGTAGTGCAGCGAGGCGTACCAGAAGTCGGCCGGCACCCCGAGCCAGGGCTCCGCGGTGAAGAGACGGTTCAGCGGGTGCTCGGCGTTCAGGTACAGCGCCTTCTCGACGCCGAGGATGGCCAGACCGTGGTCCACGGCCGAGGAGACGTCCCCGCGCGCGAGGAGCCGGCCGGCGGTGTAGCAGCCGTAGACCAGCAGTATCAGCGGCAGCTCGGTCCACCAGCGCGGCCGGCCGGCCGGCACCGCCCCGGTGTCCGCTGCCTCGGTCTGCGGCATCCGATCGCCCTCCCCGTTCACGCTGGCCCGGCACCCCCCGCGGGCGCCGTGACACTTTACGGTGTCGGCGCGCCCGTCCGCGCGGGCGTTCCGGCTTGCGAAGACGCACCTGTCGCCCACCGGGTTGCCCGCGCGCGCGGTGCGCCATCATGGAAGGACCCGGTGAACGGGTTTCCCCGGCGTCCACCCGGCGTCCCTCTTCCGGAAAGGTTCCCCATGGCACCGCGCATCCTGCTGGCCCGGCACGGACAGACGGCCTGGTCGCTGTCCGGCAAGCACACGGGCAGGACCGACGTGCCGCTCCTGGAGGAGGGCCGGCGCGGGGCCAAGCTGCTCGGTGAGCGGCTGCGGCAGACGCCGCCGGCGGGATTCGCGGACGTGGAGGTACGCACCAGCCCGCTGGTCCGCGCGCACGAGACCTGCGGGCTCGCCGGGTTCGAGGACCGCGCCGAGGTGTGGGACACGCTCATGGAGTGGGACTACGGCGCGTACGAGGGCATGACCCCGGCCGAGATCCAGGACGTCCGGCCCGGCTGGCTGATCTGGCGCGACGGGGTCCCCGAGGGCGAGACGCCCGCGGAGGTCTCCGCCCGCGCGGACGAGGTCGTCCAGTGGGCACGCTCCGCCGACCGCGACGTCCTGATCTTCGCCCACGGCCACATCCTGCGCTCCATCGGCGCCCGCTGGCTCGGCCTCCCCATCGACTTCGCCGCCCGCCTGCGCCTCAACCCCACCTCGCTCTCCACCCTCGGCTGGGCCTACGGCGAGCCGGCGATCGAGAGCTGGAACGACACGGGGCACCTCGTCGGCTGAGGGCTGTCACAGGCCTCGGGTACCGGCCCTACCCCCGCCGCGGGCGCGGCAGCGAGGCGTGGCGGTCCAGGAAGTCCGCCACCCCGGTGGCGCGGCGGTGCGGGAGCAGGACCCGCGCGGTGCCCGCCAGCATGGTGTGGATGCGGGAGGACTGGACCTGGGCGAGCAGGTCCAGCACGCGCAGACCCGCGGTGGCCGCCTCGTCGGGGTGGCCGTCGCGGGCCAGGTCGTCGGCGAGCTCGGCGCTGTACAGGGCGATGTTGCGGGAGAAGTGCGGGTCCTGGAGGCCGGCCGCGCGGCGGGCGTGCCGGGTCGCCCGGCGCCAGTCGCCCAGCGTCGACCAGCACTGCGCCTCCAGGCCGGCCAGCTCGGCCTCGCCGTAGAAGCTCATCCACTCCGGGTCGGACTCGGTCCTGCCGCGCCCGAACAGCGCCTGCGCCCGTACGAGGGCCTGCTCGCAGCCGGTGCGGTCGGCGAGCCCCGCCCAGCCGCCCGCCTCGCGCAGTGCCAGCAGCGACATCAGCCGGGGTGAGCCCAGCGGGCGGGCGGCCCGCTGCGCGGCCTGCGCGGCCCGGACCGCCTCGCGGGGGCGCCCGGCGTCCCGCGCGAGGAAGGCGGTGTTGCAGAAGGCGTGCGCCTCCAGACCCGCGTCCCCGGTCATCCGGGCGGTGGCCAGCGCCTCCGCGTAGTGCGAGCGGGCGTCGTCGAAGCGGCCCGAGTCGTGGGCCAGCCAGCCCACCGAGATGGCCAGCTCACCGGCGCCCGAGTGCAGCCGCTCCACGGTGGTCTGCCGGGTCGCGCCCGCGTCCAGCAGGGCGTACGCGGCGCGCAGCGGTTCCGCAGCGCGCCGGTAGAGACCGTCCGCGCCGTGCTTGTCGTCCAGCACCCGGATGCGCCGGACGGCCTCCTCGACGGCGGCCGCCTCCGACGTGCCGGGCCGCCGCGCGGCGGCCGAGGCGCCCGTGGCGGCGGCCAGCGGGACCAGCGTGGCGGCGGCCGCCACCGTGGCACCCGTACCGGTCATGAATGCGCGACGCAGCACGTCGCTCTCCTCGTGGTTCAGGGGGTCGTAAGGATGCTCGTTGGCGGCCGCCCGGACCGGGCCCGGTGGCGCGGACGGGCGCGCGCCGCGTCCGCGCACGGCCGAGCGCGGCGCGAAGCCGAGGTCGGTGAGGGTGCGGCCGGGGAACATGTGCAGGAAGACCCGCTCGTAGGCGTAGTTGGGACAGCGGATCTCACCCGCCTCGACTCTGCCGACGTAGCGCGCGTCGCAGCTCACCCGCTCGCCGATCTCCCGCGCCGCGCGCCGCACCAGGGCGGCGAACTCGGCGGGGGAGCGGCGGCCGCGCACCTGCCGGAAGGCGGTGTTGGGGCGGAGCGGCCGGTCGGGCTGCGCCGGGGTATCGGTTGACGACGCCATGGCCGGTCCTCTCGTGCGAACCGTCGAACCGTGCCGGAACGGGGCCCTCCACGGGTGTGGTCGCCCGTGTGACACCGTGGGTCCGGCGGGGCAAGAACGTACAGGCTGTGCCCGGTCCGACACGCAGTGTTTAGCTACAAAACGGATATCTCATCCACGATCTGCCATGAACTGCCATCCTTTGCGGGGCACTTGCGCCGTAGCCCTTGACGCCGTCCCGCGTTGTACGTCGCGGACCGCAACAGGCAGCGTGCTGGAGGCCGGCATGGAGACCCGCCCGAACATCGATCCGCGTCCGGCGGCACCGTGGTCACGGCCGCCCGGCGACGCGGCGTGCGACCTGGTCACGGTGCCGGCCCGCCAGGGCCTGGAGGCCGTCGACATCCTGCGCCGCGAGGCGGCCGAAGGCGTGGGCCCGGTGCTGCACGACGACGGCTGCGACACCCTCGGCTTCCTCGTCCCGCCCGGCACCGCGGGTCACTGGGACGTGCCCGGCAGCACCTGCACCCGCACCTCCGGGCGCGGCCTCCGGCTCGACCCGGAGCCGCCCGTGCGGGGCTCGGACTGGCTGCTGCCGCCCGGCGGGGCCGACCTCGCCACCGACCCCGCGACCCTGCGCCGGGCGCTCGGCGAGGCGGCCCGGATGATCGAGGCCGCCGACAGCTGCCGCTGACCGGCACCGTGCGGCGGGCCCGGACCGCCTGCGAGAATGGCCCGATGGGCAGGTCCAGGGACAACCGGCGCAGGGCGGCCGCCGAAGCCGTGGTGGAGGCCGTCGACGGCGGCCTCGCGGAACTCATACCCGACCCCGACCGGGCGCGGGCCTGGTCGCTGCTGATCGACGGTGCCCCGCAGTCGCACGTCGACCTGGACGACCCGGCGCACCTGTCCTTCGAGTACCAGCGCCGCATCGGCCACGTCGTCGACCTGGCCGCCCCGCCCGGCAAGCCGGTGCAGGCCGTGCATCTCGGCGGCGGCGCGCTCAGCCTGGCCCGCTACACCGCCGCGACCCGGCCCCGCTCGACCCAGCAGGTGGTGGAGCGGGACGCGGCCCTGGTCCAACTGGTCCGCCGTGAACTCCCCCTCGACCCCGGAGCCCGGATACGGGTGCGCTCGGCCGACGCCCGCGAGGGGCTCGGCAAGGTGCCGGACGGCTGGGCCGACCTGATCGTCGCCGACGTCTTCAGTGGCGCCCGCACCCCGGCCCACCTGACCTCCACCGAGTTCCTCGACGAGGTGCGCCGCGCCCTGCGCCCCGGCGGCGTCTACACCGCCAACCTCGCCGACGGCCCCCCGCTCGCCCACCTGCGCGGCCAGATCGCCACCGCGGCAGCCCGTTTCGCCGAACTCGCCCTGATCGCCGACCCGGCGGTACTGCGCGGCAAGCGCTTCGGCAACGCGATCCTGGTCGCCTCCGACGCACCGCTCCCGCTCGCCGAACTCACCCGCCGAGCCGCGTCCGACCCCCACCCGGCCCGCCTCGAACACGGGTTGAGGCTCAGGGACTTCACCGGCGGCGCGGCCCCGGTGACGGACACCTCGGCGGTCGCCTCCCCGGCCCCGCCGCCCTCCGTCTTCCGCTGACCCCCCTCAGGGCTGCCCCGTGATCCCGGGCGACGGCCCTCCGCCTCGCGGCGCACCGCATCCGACGCCGCGCGCTGATCCACCGGGGAGTACGGGAGCCCTCAGTACGTCTGCACGTCCACGTGCGGGGGACCGTCGTGCCAGTCGCAGAAGACCGTCACGTGGTCGGTGCCGCGGCTGAACTCCACCCTGATCCAGGTCTCCGTCTTCCACACCTGCATCGACCAGCCGGTTCCCGGGGTCGCGGAGACCAGGGTCGCGCTCGCCGGGCCGAGGTCGAAGACCGCCCGGCCGCCGCCGGTGTCGTACGCCTTGACGTCGCCGGCGGGGGTGGCGGGCGCCGGGCCGGCCGGGGCCTGGGTGGCCGGGGGCGCGGTACGGGTCGGAGCGGGGGACGGGGGCGCCGAGGTGCGGCGGGGCGCGGGCTTCGGTGAAGGGGGCGCCGGCGCCGCGGCGGAGGCGTGGGCCGCCGCCTCGGCCGCGCTGATCGGCACGGCGCGCGGAGGGTCGTACGCGGTGCCCGCCATCACCGTGTGCACGCCCCACCAGGACAGCGTGGTCGCCGCCGCGGTGGCCAGCAGCCACGCCAGTACGTGTACGAGTCCTCTGCGCATCGGGGCCATACTGCCTCAGCCGCCACGCGCCGCGCAGGCGGCTCCGGTTGTCCACAGAGAGTTGTCCACAGGCCAGCACCTCGCTGGTCCGCATGGCGTACGGTGCGGCGCATGGCAAGTGTGCTCGTGGTCGAGGACGATCAGTTCGTCCGCTCGGCGCTGATCCGGCATCTCAGCGACGCCGCCCACGTGGTGCGCAGCGTCGGCACCGCGCTGGAGGCGCTGCGCGAGGTCGCCCACCTCCGGTTCGACGTGGTCGTACTCGACCTCGGACTGCCCGACCTGGACGGCTCCGAGGCGCTGAAGATGCTGCGCGGCATCACCGACGTACCCGTCATCATCGCCACCGCGCGCGACGACGAGGCGGAGATCGTCCGGCTGCTCAACGCCGGGGCGGACGACTACCTGACCAAGCCCTTCTCGGTCGAGCACCTCTCCGCCCGCATCGCCGCCGTGCTGCGCCGCTCCCGCTCCGGCGCCGCCGAGGCACCGTCCTCGCCGGTGATGCGGGTCGGCGGCCTCACCGTCGACCCGCTGCGCCGCCAGGCCGAACTGGACGGCGCCCGGCTCGACCTGACGCGCCGCGAGTTCGACCTGCTCGCCTTCCTCGCCGGCCGCCCGGGCGTGGTCGTCCCGCGCAGAGAACTGCTCGCCGAGGTCTGGCAGCAGTCCTACGGGGACGACCAGACCATCGACGTCCACCTGTCCTGGCTCAGGCGCAAGCTGGGCGAGACGGCCGCCCGGCCCCGCTATCTGCACACCCTGCGCGGCGTCGGGGTCAAGCTGGAGCCGCCCGCCGCGGTGGAGCCCCGATGAGGTGGGCCCTGGTCAAGGTCTGCCTGGCGGTGACCACCATGGTCGTCGTCGCCTTCGCCATCCCGCTCGGCCTGGTCGTCAAGGAGATGGCCCGTGACCGTGCCTTCGCGGGCGCCGAGCGCGAGGCCGCCGCGGTGTCGCCCGCGCTGTCCATCACCACCGACCGGGACGAGCTGGAGCGGGTGGTGGCCGCGGCGGGGGCCGGCTCCGGGATGTCCGTGCACCTGCCCGCCGACGGCGACCGGGGCGCCCTCGACCTGGGCCGCGGAAGGGCCGACGGCCGCGACATCGAGGCGGTGCGCCGGATGGGCCGCGCCTCCACCACCGAGGTCACCGGGGGCTCGGCCCTGCTGCAGCCGGTCGCCCTCGGTTCCGGTGCCATCGCGGTGGTCGAGGTGTGGGTGCCCGAGGCCGCGACGAGCAACGGGGTGGGCACCGCCTGGGCGGTGCTCGCCGCCGTGGGACTCGCGCTGATCGCCGGTTCGGTCGCGGTCGCCGACCGGCTGGGAGTGCGCATGGTGCGCCCCGCCCGGCGGCTGGTGGAGGGCGCGCACGAACTGGGCGAGGGGCAGCTCGGCGCCCGGGTCCCCGAGGAGGGGCCGACCGAACTGCGGCTCGCGGCGGTCGCGTTCAACTCCATGGCCGACCAGGTCGTCGCGCTCCTCGCCAACGAACGGGAACTGGCGGCCGACCTCTCCCACCGGCTGCGCACCCCGCTCACCGTGCTCCGGCTGAACGCCGCCTCGCTCGGCGCAGGTACCGCCGCCGACCAGACCCGTGCCGCCGTGGCCCAGCTGGAGGGCGAGGTCGACACGATCATCCGTACCGCCCGCGAGGCCAAGCCGCAGACGGCCGCCGTGGGGCCGGGCGCGGGCTGCGACGTGGCCGAAGTGGTGCGCGAGCGCATGGAGTTCTGGTCGGCGCTCGCCGAGGACGAGGGCCGCAAGTGGCGGGTGGCCGGTGCCGAACGCCCGGTACGGGTGCCGGTGGCCCGCGCCGACCTGGCCGCCGCCCTGGACGCCCTGCTGAGCAACGTCTTCCGGCACACCGCCGAGGGCACCGCCTTCGCGGTCGACGTCCACCACGCCGAGGACGCGGTGATCGTGCTGGTCTCCGACGCGGGACCCGGCATACCCGACCCCCGGGAGGCGATGGCCCGCGGCCGGGGCTCCGGTACGGCGGGCTCCACCGGACTCGGCCTGGACATCGTGCGCCGACTCGCCGAGTCCACGGGGGGTGACGTACGCATCGGTTCCTCCGTGCTCGGCGGTACCGAGGTGCGGATCTGGCTCCAGTTCGACGCCCGCAAGCCCGCCGGACGCGGCCACCGGGGCACCGTACGCAGGCGGCGCAAGCCGGTGCCCGCCCGCTGACCGGGCCGATCTTTAACCGGCCCCGATCCCGTCCTTAAGCGCACCCTAAGCCTTTCGGTCACCGTCCCGGATGGACCGATTGCCTGATTCCGCGTCGCTAGCGTGCTGCCACCACCCCCCACCTCCGCACGAAGGACAGGCACGCCCATGAGCACGCACCGGCGCAGGACCAGTGGCAGGAACAAGGCGATAGGCGGCGTGGTCGCGGCCGCCGTGGCCGGTGGCGGCGCGGTCCTGGTCACCGGGGTCGCGCACGCCGCCGGGGTCGGCGCCGCGTACACCAGGACCAGCGAGTGGCGGACCGGGTACAGCGCCCAGTACGTCGTCACCAACGACACCGCGGCGGCCGAGAAGGACTGGAGCCTGGAGTTCGACCTCCCGGCCGGCTCCAGGCTCGGCTCGCTGTGGAACGCCGAGTCCAGCGTGAACGGGCGGCACGTCACGGTGAAGGCCGCCAAGTGGGACTCCGGCGGGCTGGCCGCGGGCAAGTCGGTCACCGTCGGCTTCGTCGTGGACGGCACGGGTGATCCCACCGGCTGCCGGATCGACGGCTCCGAGTGCGCCGTCGACCCCGCCGCCACCCCCGAGCCCAGTGGCCGTCCCACCGAGCCCGGGACCCCCGCGCCCACCCGGAGCGCCCCCAGCCTGCCCGGGACGCCGGCCCCCACCGCGAGCGCGGGCAGCGGCACCGAGGCGGCGGGCGGCTTCGCCCCGTACGTCGACACCTCGCTCTACCCGGCGTTCGACCTGCTGGGCACCGCCGACGCCACCGGCGTGAAGAACTTCAACCTGGCCTTCGTCACCGACGGCGGCGGCTGCACCCCCAAGTGGGGCGGTGTGAGCGACCTGACCGCGAACGGGGTGGCCGCGCGGATCGGCGACCTGCGCGCCAGGGGCGGCGACGTCCGGGTCTCCTTCGGCGGCGCCTCCGGCTCGGAGCTCGCCACCACCTGCTCCTCCGCCGACGCCCTGGCCGCCGCCTACGCCAAGGCCGTCGACGCCTTCAAGCTGACCAAGGTCGACTTCGACGTCGAGGGCGGCGCGCTGCCCGACGCCGCCGCCAACACCCGGCGCGCCCAGGCCATCGCCGAGCTCCAGGCCGGCCACCCCGGCCTGGACGTCTCCTACACGCTGCCGGTGATGCCCGAGGGCCTCACCCAGGACGGCGTCGAGCTGCTGGCCGACGCCAAGGCCCACGGCGTCCGCGTCGACGGCGTCAACATCATGGCGATGGACTACGGCCCGGCGTACAGCGGCGACATGGGCGACTACGCGATCCAGGCCGCGACCGCCACCCAGGCCCAGATCAAGGGGGTCCTCGCACTCGCCGAGGCCGACGCCTGGAAGACGGTCGGCGTCACCCCGATGATCGGGGTCAACGACGTGGCCACCGAGGTCTTCGAGGTCGACGACGCCGCCCGGCTCGTCGACTTCGCCAGGTCCAAGGGCATCGGCTCGCTGTCCATGTGGTCCGGCACCCGTGACAAGAGCTGCGTCGGCGGCACCAAGCCCACCGCCGACGCGACGTGCAGCTCGATCACCCAGGACGAGTTCGCCTTCTCCAAGGCGTTCGCCGCCTTCGACTAGGGGCGCACGACGAGGGGCCCGGCGGTCCGGACACCGCCGGGCCCCTCCTCCTGTCCGCCGCTCAGCCCGCGAACTCCACCGACGGCAGCGTGCCGGTGCGGGCCGCCTCGCCGTACCAGCGGGCGCTGGACTTCGGGGTGCGGGCCTGCGTCGCGTAGTCCACGTAGACCGCGCCGAACCGCTTCTCGTAGCCGTAGGACCACTCGAAGTTGTCCATCAGGGACCACAGGTAGTAGCCGCGCACGTCGGCGCCGTCGCCGAGGGCGTGGCGGACCGCCGAGAGGTGGGCGTGCAGGTAGGCGACGCGCTCGGGGTCGTGCACCCGGCCGTCCGCGTCCGGCTTGTCGTCGTAGGCGGCGCCGTTCTCCGTGACGTAGAGCGGGAGTCCGGGCGCCTCGCGGGTGTAGCGCATCAGCAGGTCGTACAGGCCGGTCGCGTCGACGGCCCAGCCCATCTCGGTGCGCTCGCCGGGGCTCTGGTGGAAGAGCACGTCGTCGGCCCCGGGCCACGGGGAGTGCTCGCTCGCGCCGTGGCCGTCCGCGCGGGGTCCGCTGACCTGGTCGGTGGCCGCCGAGACCAGGGCAGGCGTGTAGTAGTTCAGGCCCAGCGCGTCCAGCAGGGCGTTGCTTGCGGCGAGGTCGCCGTCCAGGACGAAGGACCAGTCGGTGAGCGGGGCCGTCGCGGTGAGCAGGGACTCGGGGTAGGCGCCGTGCAGCATCGGGCCGTGGAACACGCCGTTGGCCAGGTCGTCGATGCGCCGGGCTGCCGCCAGGTCCGCCGGGTCCTGCGAAACCGGCCGCACCACAGCCGAGTTGAGGCTGACCGCCACCTGGTTGCGGGCCGGCATCGCCGCGCGCAGCGCCGAAGCGCCCAGCCCGTGTGCCAGGTTGAGATGGTGGGCCGCCCGCAGCGAGGCCACCGGATCGGTGCGGCCGGGGGCGTGCACCCCGGAGCCGTAACCCAGGAAGGCGCTGCACCAGGGCTCGTTGAGGGTGATCCAGTTCTCCACCCGGTCGCCCAGCGCCTCGCCGACGAGGTGCGCGTACTCGGCGAACCGGTGGGCGGTGTCCCGCTCCGGCCAGCCGCCCGCGTCCTCCAGCTCCTGCGGGAGATCCCAGTGGTAGAGGGTGACGGCTGGCTTGATGCCGTGCTCCAGCAGCTCGTCCACCAGCCGCCGGTAGAAGTCCAGTCCGATCTGCACCGCCGGACCCCGCCCGGTCGGCTGCACCCGCGACCAGGAGACGGAGAAGCGGTACGCACCGAGCCCCAGGTCCGCCATCAGGGCCACGTCGCCGCGGTAGCGGTGGTAGTGGTCGACGGCCACGTCACCGGTGTCACCGCCCGCCGTCCTGCCGGGCGTATGACTGAAGGTGTCCCAGATCGAGGGCGTACGGCCGCCCTCGCGCACCGCTCCCTCGATCTGGTAAGCGGAGGTCGCCGCGCCCCAGAGGAAGGCCGGGGGGAAGGTGACCTCGGGGGCCACGGGGGAGACCGTGGAGGAGATGTCGGGCATGGAAGCGCTCCCATCGGAGAGTCGGCATGACGTCGGGAAGTCCCGGGGAATGAGGAGGGGCCGGGGTGTCGGTGTCCCGGCCCCCGTGACGGAACGGTTCAGCCCTTGATCGCGCCCTGCATGATGCCGCCCACGATCTGCTTGCCGAACAGCAGGAAGGCGATCAGCAGCGGCAGGGTGCCGAGCAGCGCGCCCGCCATGATGACCGCCTGGTCGGGTACATACCCCGTGCCGAGGGCGTTCAGGGCGACCTGCACGGTCGGGTTCTGCTGGTTCAGGGCGATGATCGGCCACAGGAAGTCGTTCCAGGCGAACACGAAGGTCAGCAGGCCGAGCACCGCCATCGCGGGCCGCGCCGCCGGGAACACCACGTGCCAGACGATCCGGATGCTGCTCGCCCCGTCCATCCGCGCCGCCTCGATCAGCTCCGTCGGCAGCGCCTGCACCAGGTACTGCCGCATGAAGAACGTGCCGAACGCGGTCACCAGGCTCGGCAGGATCACCGTCTGGAGCTGGTTGGACCAGCCGAGGTCGCTCATCCACAGGTACAGCGGGACGACGGCGAGCTGCGGCGGGATCATCATCGTGCCGATGGTCAGCAGCAGCAGCAGCCCGGAGAACCGGAACCGCAGCTTGGCGAAGGCGAAGCCGGCCAGCGTGGAGAAGACCACCGTACTGACCGTGATGGTGCCGGCGACGATCAGGGAGTTGAGCATCGCCGTGCCGAGCCCGGCCTGGTCCCAGGCGGCCTGAAGGTTCTTGAACAGGTTGCCGCCGAACCACAGCGGCGGCGGCGCCTGGGCGAGCCGCCGGTCGGTGCGCGAGGCCGCGACGGCCGTCCACACCAGCGGCGCCAGTGAGAGAAGCGCGAACACGATCAGCGCCACGTACGTCACCGGACCGGCGTGCAGCTGCCTGCCCGCCTTCGAGGCCCGGCGCCGGCCGGTGCGCGCATGGGGAAGAACGAGTTCACCGGCGGTCATCGGACCTCCTCAGCCAGCGGGTCAGCAGCAGGTTGACCGCGGCGATGATCAGCATGACCAGGAACATCGTCCACGCGATCGCGGACGCCTTGCCGAGGTTGCCGATGATCCAGCCCTGGTCGTACATGTAGAGGCCGAGCGTCTGGTACTGGTGCTCCGAACCGCCCTTGGTCCCGCTGACCCCGCCGAACAGCAGGGGTTCGCCGAACAGCTGGGTGGCGCCGATGGTCGACACGACGACCGTGAACAGCACCGTCGGCCGCAGCTGCGGGATCGTCACGTGCCAGAACTGCTGGCGCCGGTTGGCGCCGTCGAGCGCGGCGGACTCGTACAGGTCGGCCGGGATGGCCTGCATCGCGGCCAGGTAGATCAGCGCGTTGTAGCCGGTCCAGCGCCAGATCACGATGCTGGACACCGCGAACTGCGATCCCCAGTCCGACTCACGCCAGTTGACCGGGTCGACGCCGGCGAAGTGGAGAATCCAGTTCACCATGCCGCCGTCCCACGAGTACAGCAGCGTGAAC
The DNA here is from genome assembly GCF_053596035.1 of Streptomyces sp. NPDC001781. Classification (NCBI taxonomy): domain Bacteria; kingdom Bacillati; phylum Actinomycetota; class Actinomycetes; order Kitasatosporales; family Streptomycetaceae; genus Streptomyces; species Streptomyces sp. NPDC001781. The sequence continues at coordinate 113,535 of NZ_JBSFFI010000002.1, forward strand.
ACCAGCGTCGCCGCCGCCACCGAGGTCGCGTACGGGGTCAGCATCACCACGCGCCACACGGTCGAGCCGCGCAGCTTGTAGTTGAGCATGTGGGCCAGCCAGAGTGCCGCCATGAGCTGCGGGACCGTCGAGATCACGCCGATGGTGAAGGTGTTCCGCAGCGCGTTCCAGAAGAAGTCCGAGGACAGCAGGTTCCGGTAGTTGGCGAGCCCGGTCCAGCTCTGGTGGTCGAGCGCGGCCAACTGCACGTCGTGCAGCGAGTACCAGACCGTGTACAGCAGCGGAACCAGGGTGAACACACCGAACAGGACGAAGAAGGGGGCCACGAACGCGTACGGCGACGCCTTCGTGTCCCAGCGGTACAGCCGGCTGCGCCAGGAAGGGGCGCCGTCCGGCACACCGCGACCCCGAGCGCTCCGGACCGCGCCCGGCGGGATGCCGGGCGCGGTCTCGGCGCTCGACGCGGGATGCGCGAGAGCCTCTTTGGAGGTCACTGGCCGAGCACGTCCTTGATCTCCTTGGACGCGGCCTCCCAGCCCTGGGCCGGGGACTTGCCCTTCTGCTCGACCTGCAGGATGCCGATGTCGCTGATGGCGGTGTCGATCGGCTTGTCCTTCGGGCCCAGCGGCTGGGCCGGGATGGTCTTCGCCGCGTCGGAGAAGATCTGGGTGAGCGGCGCGTTCGAGAAGTACGCGGTGGTGTCCGCCTGGGGCTTCAGGCTCGCGTACGCCGACGGGGTGGAGGGGAAGCTGGCCTGCTTGGCGAAGACCTTGGCCTGCTGCTCCGGCGCGGTCAGCCACTTGGCCAGCGCGACGGCCTCCTTCTGGTGCTTGGTCGCCGTCGGCACACCGAGGAACGAGCCGCCCCAGTTGGACGCGGTCGGCGCCGCCGCCACGTCCCACTTGCCCTTGCCGGAGTCGCCGGCCTTCTCGCCGATGTAGCCGAGCATCCAGGCGGGGCAGGCCACCGTGGCGAAGGAGCCGTTGGCGAAGCCCTTGTCCCAGGTGGGGTCGAACTGCTTGAGCTTGGCCGACATGTCGCTGGTCGCCACGCTCATGGCGTCGTCCCAGGCGTCCTTCACACCCTGGGACTTGTCCCAGACGACCTTGCCGTCCTTGTCGTAGTTCCGCTCGGAGGCACCGCCCAGCGACGCGTTGTACACCGAGGCCGCCGAGTCGACGTACTTGGTGCCCCTGGGCGCCTTCTTCATGTACTGCTTGCCGAGGTCGACGTACTTGGACCAGTCGCCCTTCCACCGCTCGGCGAGCTTGGCGCGGTCGGTGGGCAGTCCGGCCTTGGCGAAGAGGTCCTTGCGGTAGCAGACCGCCATCGGGCCGATGTCGGTGCCGATGCCGATCGTCCTGCCGTCCTGGGTGGTGGCCTGGGCGAGCTTCCAGTCCAGCCACTGGGACTTGTCGACGTCCTTGCCGAGGTCGACGAACTTGGCGGCCTGCGTCTGCACGGCCTCCGTGATGTTGCCGACCTCGATGGCCTGGATGTCGTCGGTGCCGGAGCCGGCCTGGAGGCGCGTGAGCACCTTCGGCCAGTACACGTCTGTACGGGTGGTGACGTTCTCCTTGATGTTGATGTCCGGGTGCAGCTTCATGTACTCGTCGTACAGACCGGCCTGCTTGTAGCCGAAGACCCCGAAGGTGCCGACCGTCAGCGTGATGTTGCCCTTGCCGTCGCCGCCGCCCGCGTCCGACGAGCCGTCGTCCGAGTCGCTGGCGCAGCCCGCCAGCAGACCCGTGGCCAGCGCGGTCGCGGCCATCACGGCCACCGTGCCGCGTGACCTGCGGATGCTCGTACGCATTGCGTCCTCCTGTTGCCTGACGTGCCGACCCCCCGGCCAACTGCATGGAAATCGCGTGGATCTGGGCCCGTTCGTACTCGCTGCGGCTCGGGCGGGGAACGTGCGGGTTGTGTAGGTGTCAGGTACTGTGGGAGCGCTCCCACAAGTGATGGGTTGAAGAGTCGTCCGTTCGGGACGGGGTGTCAAGGGAGTGCGCACGGCCAACGTGGTTCAGTTACAGGGCTGTTAGCCGGCCGGCGAGATTCTCCGGCGGACGGTGTTGAATGTGAGGCCTTGGGTGGAACGGCCGAGAGGGGCGGAGGCCATGGCGAGCCACGGAATGCGGGGCGGCCGGGGCGGCGGGCGGCCGACGCTCGAAGAGGTGGCCGTCCGGGCCGGGGTGGGCCGGGGCACGGTCTCCCGCGTGATCAACGGCTCTCCGCGGGTCAGCGACGCCACTCGCGCGGCCGTGGAGGCGGCGGTCGCGGAACTCGGGTACGTCCCCAACACCGCGGCCCGCGCGCTCGCGGCCAACCGCACCGACTCCATCGCGCTGGTGGTGCCCGAGCCGGAGACCCGCTTCTTCGCCGAGCCCTACTTCTCCGACATGCTGCGCGGAGTGGGAGCCGAACTGGCGGACACCGAGTGGCAGTTGCTGCTGATCTTCGCGGGCAGCGACCGCAAGCGGCAACGCCTGGCGGACTACCTCTCCGCCCACCGCGTCGACGGCGTCCTCCTGGTCTCCGTGCACGCCGACGACCCGCTGCCGGACCTGCTGGACCGGCTGGAGATCCCTGCCGTGATCAGCGGCCCCCGGTCGGCGGGGGAGACGCTCACCTCGGTCGACTCCGACAACTACGGCGGCGGCCGCTCCGCCGTCGAGCACCTCCTGGCCCGCGGCCGCCGCCGCGTCGCCCACATCACCGGCCGACCCGACGTCTACGGTGCCCAGCGCCGCGTCGACGGCTACCGGGACGCGCTGCGCGGGGCGGGCCTGGAGGTGGACGAACTGCTCATCGAGCCCGGTGACTTCACCGAGGAAGGCGGCCGCCGCGCCATGTCCGCCCTCCTCTCCCGCCGCCCCGACCTCGACGCCGTCTTCGCCGCCTCCGACGTCACCGCGGCCGGCGCCCGCCACTCCCTCCGCGAAGCGGGCCGCCGCATCCCGGACGACGTGGCGCTGGTCGGCTACGACGACTCCGCCATCGCCCGCCACATGGACCCCCCGCTGACCAGCGTCCGGCAGCCGATAGAGGAGATGGGCCGCGCGATGATCGACCTCCTCCTCACGGAGATAGCGGACCGCCGCCCGGCGGGGACGCGGGGGCTGGAGCGGCGGCACGCGGTGCTGGCCACGGAGCTGGTGGGGCGGGAGTCCTCGTAGGGGACCCGAGGCCCTGTCGCTTCAGCGCGTTCCCGGCTTAAGATCACCGGCAGGGCGGGATCGTAGCACAGAGGTAGTGCGCCGCGACATCATCTCGGAGGACGCCGGTTCGAATCCGGCCGCCCCGCCTCTCCGGCGCCTCGGCGAGGCCGCCCGCCGCGTGACCGCGACGCTCCAGCAGGACTGCTTCGGGCTGAACGCCGTCGCCGAGGGCGACGGCGCGACCCGCTATCGGCTCACCTGCGGCGACCGGGTGAGGGTGCTGCGTGGTGCGGGTCTCGTGATCGGCGATCTCGTCGAGCCGCGTCCCGGGCCCGGTGCGCGCAACGGCTGCGACGAGAGCGACCCGTCCGACCGGGCACACCGGTGGCCCGCGGAATTACTCCGGGTGACCCACAAACCCTGAACCGGCCGCGGAAACGACTGTGGGGCCGTCCCGTCGAAACGGAACGGCCCCACAGTCGATCAGGGTGAGTGACGGGACTTGAACCCGCGACATCCTGGACCACAACCAGGTGCTCTGCCAGCTGAGCTACACCCACCGCGACCGGCGGTTGAACTGTCGTTCCCCGACCGGCCGAGAAGAAGTCTACAGGGTTCTCGGGGGTGCTCGCGCACACGTTTCGGCGCACGCGTTCCCGGAGGGGTCACGCGGGTGGCACGACGTACTTCGCGGCGATCGACTTCGCGGTGTCGGAGTCCGGGCCGGGCTGGGGGACGAAGACCGCCTCGCGGTAGTAGCGCAGCTCGGCGATGGACTCGCGGATGTCCGCGAGCGCCCGGTGGTTGCCGTTCTTCTCCGGGCTGTTGAAGTAGGCGCGCGGGTACCAGCGCCGGGCCAGCTCCTTGATCGAGGAGACGTCGACGATCCGGTAGTGGAGGTAGGCCTCCAGCGTCGGCATGTCGCGCAGCAGGAAGCCGCGGTCGGTGCCCACGGAGTTGCCGCACAGCGGGGCCTTGCCCGGCTCCTTGACGTGCTCACGGATGTACGCGAGCACCTGCTCCTCGGCGTCGGCCCGCGTCGTGCCTCCGGCCAGCTCGTCCAGCAGACCGGACGCGGTGTGCATCTGGCGCACCACCTCCGGCATCGTCTCCAGCGCGGAGTCCGGCGGGCGGATGACGATGTCCACCCCTTCACCGAGCACGTTCAGCTCGGAGTCGGTGACGAGGGCGGCCACCTCGATGAGCGCGTCGTCGGACAGCGAGAGGCCGGTCATCTCGCAGTCGATCCACACCATGCGATCGTTCATGTGTCTCACCTTAAGGGGATCCGCAGCCCCCGGACCCGCGCGTACGCACGGAGAAGCGCACGGAGAAGGGGGTGGGGAAGGCCGAGCCCCTCCCACCCCCTCGCACCGCGACGATCCTCAGCCGCCCCCGCGCGGTCCCGGCAGCAGACTCACCGCGCCCGCGGCGTGGCGGCGGCTCTGCAGCGGCACCCCGCCGTCCCGGTCCGGATGCAGCACCGACGGCACCGCCACCGGACCGTGGCCCGGCAGTCCCGACGGCCCCTGCGGCATCCCGTGCTGTGCGAGCTGCTGCTCCTGCTCGGCGGGCCGCTCACTCTGGGGCCTGCGGGCCCGGTAGGCGGCCCGGTACGTCGCGGGCGACGAGCCGAGCTGGCGGCGGAAGTGCCCGCGCAGCGCGACCGGCGAGCGGAACCCGCACCGGCCCGCGACCTCGTCCACCGAGTAGTCGGAGGTCTCCAGCAGCCGCTGCGCCTGCAGCACCCGCTGGGTGATCAGCCACTGCAGCGGCGCGCTGCCGGTGAGCGAGCGGAACCTGCGGTCGAAGGTGCGGCGGCTCATGTAGGCGCGTGCCGCCAGGGTCTCCACGTCGAACTGCTCGTGGAGGTGTTCCAGCGCCCAGGCGACGACCTCGGCCAGCGGGTCGGCGCCGATCTCCTCGGGTAAAGACCTGTCGAGGTAGCGCTCCTGACCGCCGCTGCGGCGGGGCGGTACCACCAGGCGGCGGGCCAGCGCACCGGCGGCCTCGTTGCCGTGGTCCGTCCGCACGATGTGCAGGCACAGGTCGATCCCGGCGGCCGTACCGGCGGAGGTGAGCACGTCGCCGTCGTCGACGAACAGCTCACGCGGATCGACGTGCACCGACGGATAGCGCTTGGCCAGCGTCGGCGCGTACATCCAGTGGGTGGTGGCCGGGCGGCCGTCCAGCAGGCCGGCCGCGGCCAGGACGAACGCCCCGGTGCACAGGCCGACGATGCGGGCCCCCTCCTCGTGCGCCCGGCGCAGCGCGTCGAGCGCCTCCTCCGGTGGCGGCGAGGTGATCGAGCGCCAGGCCGGCACGACGACCGTGCCCGCGCGGGAGATCGCCTCCAGCCCATGTGGCGCGGTGAGTTCCAGGCCCCCCGTGGTCCGCAGCGGGCCGTCCTCGCCGGCGCACACCAGCAGTCGGTAGCGCGGCACTCCGGCGTCCTGGCGGTCGATACCGAACACCGAGAGCGGTATGGAACTCTCGAAGATGGGGCCGCCGCTGAATAGCAGCACCGCGACGATCTCCTTGCGGCGTCGCCCGGCGAGTTTGCGGACGGTGGTGTCCGGCGCGGCGGTGGAGTCGTGGCTCATACGGCTAAGCCCCCCTCGGTGGTCGCGGCTCCCTTTACGCTTCGGGTCTGTCGCTCCTGCACGTTTCCCCTCGGTCCTGCACAAGTCCCCCGCCGTAAGACATCAAGATCGAAATCTACTGGCTGCCGCGGTCTGTCGGTGGCCAGTTCCACACGCGGCGCATTGTCGACATGACAACTTGGCGTGAAGCATTCGATCACGAAGGGTTGCACTCGTGGGCCGTGCAGGGAAGTACGCCTGGGCGGGGTGGCCAAACCGCATAGGGTGCGACGGGTCGACCCACCCTTGTTTGTGCAGGTGGAACGGGGGTCGAGGGGCGGTTGGAACCCCCCCGGAGCGATATCAGGAACTTGGCTGAAAACCAACGTTCGGGGGTGCGGAAACCGGTCAGTCGACCGGTGTAGTGGATCCGCTGTGATCTGCGACTCCCCGCCCGGCCTCCCGCACCGAGCGCCGCAGCAGCGTCCGGCAGGCGAGGGTGACGCCGGCCAGTCCCAGCCCCGCTCCCACGGCCGTGACCGGCGCGGTACCGCACCACAGCAGGACCACCGGCACCAGCAGGCAGGCGAAGACCGCCCAGCCGATCACCTCGCCCGCCGTGTCGGGGCCGGGCGCGGAGCGGGGTGCGGGCATCTGCGGGCTCCCTGGGGGCGTCGGTTCCAGGGGTTCAACGCGCGGACGGCCGGACGGTCACCCCATGACGGGCGGGTCCCGGCAAACCGCCTGTACGGGGCAGCGACCATTGCGTAAGGGGCGCCGCTCGTGCATGCTCCCTTGAACCCCTGGGGACGTCCCGGAGGGCCGCTCACGGAGCGTGCGCACGAACTGCGACGGGGAGGCGTGCCGCCGTACCCTTGGGGGTACGGGCAGGGGAAGACGTTTCCCGGACACAGCTCCGCCGCACGATGTCCCCCTTCATACAAGGATCACGACGCCGAGACAGCCATGGCCGGTCACGAATTCTTCGAACCCGCGGACCGCAAGCGGCCGGTAGCCGAACCCACGGCGACCGACCCCCTGGCGGCACCTGAGGCACGCCCTTCCTGCGATCCCGCCTTCCGGCACGGGGTGGTCGTCGGCTTCGACGGTTCCACCTCCAGCGAGCGCGCCCTCGCCTACGCGGTCGGCATGGCGCACCGATCCGGCTCCGGTCTGATCATCGTCCACGTGGCCAACCGGCTGCCCACCACCGTGTGGGCCGGCTGCGAGCCGCCCGTCTTCGTGGACGTGCCCGACCACCGCACCGAGGTGCTCGGCCTGGAGCTGGCCTGCGCCGACCATCTGAGCGAAGTGCCGTGGATCCTCGTGGAGCGCGGCGGCGACATCTGCCACGAGCTGGAGGAGGTCGGGCGGGAGTACGAGGCGGACGCGATCGTCGTCGGCTCCACGCACGGCATCGCCGGCCGCCTCTTCGGCTCCGTCGCGGGACGGCTCACCAAGCGGGCCCGGCGGCCCGTCATCGTCATCCCCTGAGCCCCGGCCGACCCTGAGAGCGCACCGGTTCGCGCACGGTGAAGCTACTCGCGCGTAGGGGTGTCCCCGTCCCTCTGCCGGGCATACAACAGCCGACGCCGCGGGTGAGTCGTGCTGCCGGCCGGAGGGTGACGGCCACCGGCCGGGCACAGCGGCAAGGGAACGGACCCCCACGAAGGCTCGCGCGAGGGTCCGTTTCCTGTGTCCGGGGCCTGGATGTGCCCGGCGTGTGGATCTACTCCACCGTCACCGACTTCGCCAGGTTGCGCGGCTTGTCGATGTCCCTGCCGAGGACCTTCGCCGCGTGGTACGCGAGGAGCTGGAGCGGGATGCCCATGAGGATCGGGTCCAGCTCGTCCTCGTTCTTCGGGACGACGATGGTCCGGTCCGCCTTCTCCTGCTCCTGGTGCGCGACCGCGAGGATCTTGCCGCTGCGGGCCTTGATCTCCTCCAGCGCGGCGCGGTTCTTCTCCAGCAGGTCGTCGTCCGGGACGATGGCGACCGTCGGCAGGGCGGGCTCGATCAGGGCGAGCGGGCCGTGCTTCAGCTCGGAGGCGGGGTACGCCTCGGCGTGGATGTAGGTGATCTCCTTGAGCTTCAGGGACGCCTCGCGGGCGACCGGGTAGCCCCGGACGCGGCCGATGAAGAGCATAGAGCGGCTCTCCGCGTACTCCTCGGCCAGCTCGCGGACCAGCTCCTCCTGCTTGAGGATCTCGGCGATCTGCGAGGGCAGCTTGCGCAGGCCCTCGATGATCCGCTTGCCGTCGCGCACCGAGAGGTCGCGGGTGCGGCCCAGGTGCAGCGCGAGCAGCGCGAAGGCGACCGTGGTGTTGGTGAAGCACTTGGTGGAGACCACGCACACCTCGGGGCCGGCGTGCACGTAGATGCCGCCGTCCGCCTCGCGGGCGATGGCCGAGCCGACCACGTTGACCACGCCCAGGACGCGGGCGCCCTTGCGCTTGAGCTCCTGCACGGCGGCCAGCACGTCGTACGTCTCACCCGACTGGGAGACGGCGATGTACAGGGTGTCGGGGTCGACGACCGCGTTGCGGTAGCGGAACTCGGACGCCGGCTCGGCGTCGGCGGGGATGCGGGCCAGCTCCTCGATCATCTGGGCGCCGATCATGCCCGCGTGGTACGAGGTGCCGCAGCCGAGGATCTTCACCCGGCGGATGCGGCGGGCCTCACGGGCGTCCAGGTTGAGGCCGCCCAGGTGCACGGTGGAGAAGCGGTCGTCGATGCGGCCGCGCAGCACGCGGTCCACGGCGTCGGCCTGCTCGTGGATCTCCTTGTGCATGTACGTGTCGTGGCCGCCCATGTCGTAGGAGGCGGCCTCCCACTCCACGGTGGTGGGCTCGGCGCTGGTGCGGGTGCCCTCGGTGGTGTACGTGCGGAAGTCGTCGGCCTTCAGGGTGGCCATCTCGCCGTCGTCCAGGGTGACGATCTGGCGGGTGTGGGTGACCAGCGCGGCGATGTCCGAGGCGACGAACATCTCCTTCTCGCCGATGCCGAGGACGACCGGGGAGCCGTTGCGGGCCACCACGATGCGGTCGGGGAAGTCGGCGTGCATCACGGCGATGCCGTAGGTGCCCTCGACCACGCGGAGCGCCTCGCGGACCTTGTCCTCGAGCTTCTCGGCGCTCGCGCGGGCGACGAGGTGGGTGAGGACCTCGGTGTCGGTGTCGGAGAGGAACTCCACACCGTCCGCCTCCAGCTTGCGGCGCAGGTCGGAGGCATTGTCGATGATGCCGTTGTGGACGACGGCGACCTTGTCGTCGGCCGACATGTGCGGGTGGGCGTTCACGTCGGAGGGGGCGCCGTGGGTGGCCCAGCGGGTGTGGGCTATGCCAGTGGTGCCCTTGAAGCGCGCGGGGACCTTGGCCTCCAGGTCACGGACCCGGCCCTTGGCCTTGACCATCTTCAGGGCCGGCGCCTTGGGCGAGCTGACGACGACGCCCGCCGAGTCGTAGCCCCGGTACTCCAGGCGCTGGAGACCCTCCAGCAGCAGGGGAGCGACGTCCCGCTTACCGATGTATCCGACAATTCCGCACATGTAGTGGCTCCCTCACCCTGGCTTCTCAGCCGTAGACCATGCGGCGCAGCTGCCGGAGCGTGAGCTCGGGCGGTGCCACCGCGCGGTATTTCAGGTCCGCATCGATCCGTTCGAAGATCGCCGCGTTCTGCAGGCCCTGGGCCTGCAGTTCTCGGTGTCGACGACGGACGTAGTCCTGGGTCGTCTCGTCGAAGAAGGCGAGCACGTCCTGTATCACTCGCAGCGCCTCACCCCGGCTGAGCGGGGTCGAGCGCGTCAAGTGATCGACAAGTTCTTCGTGCACCCGGTAGATCTTCGGGTACCGGCGCCGGTTTCGCAAGAATCGTGCCCGAATCCGGGCAGGCGCCTGTTGGTCCGCTCATGATGCGCTGTTCGCCCGGTGTCCACTTCCCGTCCTGGACGGCGTTGCCCCCGGCGACGAGTTTTGCTGGCCATGGACATTCCTCGTATGGGCGTACCCGAGAAGCTGGCCGAGCGGATGAGCATGGCCGAGCGGCACGAGTACCTGCGGACCAGATTCTCCCGGCGCACCCTGATCAGGGGCGGCGCCGTCACCCTCGGCACCGTCGCGGGCGGTGTCTTCGTACCCGGCGCCGCGACCCCGGCCGCCGCCGCGGCGCCCGCGGCCCCGGCGCCGCGCGGCACCGAGCACGTGGACGGCGCGCTCGTGGCCCCCTTCGGCCGCCATCTCGCCTGGGGCAACGACCCGCGTACCGAGGTCGCCGTCTCCTGGCAGGTGCCGGTCGCCGTGAAGCGCCCCTTCATCCGGATCGGCGCCCACCCCTGGGACCTCTCCCGCAGGATCGAGGCCGAGGTGCGCACCCTGCACACCCCGGCCGGGGTCGGGGCGAGCGGCGACCACACCCAGTACTACGTGCACGCAAGGCTCAGCCACCTGCGTCCCGGCCAGACCTACTACTACGGCGTGGGCCACCACGGCTTCGACCCCGCCGAGCCCCACCTGCTCGGCACCCTCGGCACCTTCACCACCGCCCCCGCCCACAAGGCACCCTTCACCTTCACCGCCTTCGGCGACGAGGGCGTCGGCTACCACGGCCTGGCCAACAACGCCCTGATCCTCGGCCAGAACCCCGCCTTCCACCTGCACGCGGGCGACATCGCCTACGGCGACCCCGCCGGAGCGGGCAAGACCACCGACACCGGCTTCGACTCGCGCACCTGGGACCAGTTCCTGCACCAGACCGAGTCCGTCGCCAAACAGGTCCCCTGGATGCCCGCCTACGGCAACCACGACATGGAGGCCTGGTACTCGCCCAACGGCTACGGCGGAGAGGAGGCGCGCTGGTCCCTCCCGGACAACGGCCCCGACCCGGCCGATCTCCCCGGCGTCTACTCCTTCGTCTACGGCAACACCGCCGTCATCTCGCTGGACGCCAACGACATCTCGTACGAGATCCCGGCCAACCTCGGGATCTCCGGGGGCACGCAGACGAAGTGGCTGGAGACGCAGCTCAAGAAGTTCCGGGCCGCGCGGGACGTCGACTTCGTGGTGGTCTTCTTCCACCACTGCGCCTACTGCACCTCCACCGCCCACGCCTCCGAGGGCGGCGTGCGCCAGGAGTGGGTGCCGCTGTTCGAGAAGTACACCGTGGACCTGGTCATCAACGGCCACAACCACCAGTACGAGCGCACCGACGTGATCAAGGGCGACACGGTCGTCAAGAAGCTGCCCGTCGGCGGCACCGCCTACCCCGAGACCGAGGGCGTCGTCTACGTCACCGCGGGCGCGGCCGGCCGCGGCCTGTACTCCTTCACCGCGCCCGACACCTACGAGGGGCACGAGCACGAGGTCGAGTCCGTCTCCTCCTTCGTCAACCTCAAGGACGGCAAGAAGTCCGAGACCGTCGCCTGGTCCCGGGTGCGCTACCTCGACTACTCGTTCCTGCGCGTGGACGTGACCCCCGCGCCGCGGGGCCGGCACACCACCCTGACCGTGTCCGGCATCGCGGAGACCGGTGAGCGCATCGACCACTTCACGGTGGCCCGCAGGGCGAAGTAGGCCCACGTGTCCGGACGGAAGGCCGGGCGCGTCGTCCGCCGGAGCGGGCGGTCCTCACAGCCGGCCGGGGACCGCCCGCCCGGCAGGGGCGAACTCCCCGCCGGGCGGCATCCCCTCGCGGTGCGGCTCGCGCGGTCCGCGCGGCCGCCGCACCAGCGACTCATGACCTGTCCGCCGAAGACAGGGCGGCCGTCCTGACGGACGGCTGCCGTCACGGGAGGGATCGTTTTCCCGGATCTGCGGGAGAGTGGTCTCGACCACATCCGAAGGGAGCGCATGTGAGACGGCACCACGGCACCACTCCCCGAACGACCCGGATCCTCGGATCACTTCTGCTTGTCGCGGCGGCCGGGGTCTTCACCCTCGCCGCGGACCCCGCCGCGCAGGCGGCACCGCCCGCGCCGGACCGGGTCGTCCCTGCACCGGCCTCGGTCGAGCCGGGCGGAACCCCGTACCGCATCACCCGCGCCACCGCCGTCCGGGTGGACGGCTCCGCCGAGGTCCGCCGGATCGGCGCCTACCTCACCGGCATCCTGCGGCCCTCCACCGGCTATCCGCTGCCGCTCACCGACCACGGCGGCGGAGGCATCCGACTCCGCCTGCAGAAGGGCCACTTGGGTGCCGAGGGATACCGGCTGCACAGCGGAGCCGGTGGCGTCACCATCACCGCCGCCGCCCCCGCCGGCCTCTTCCACGGCGTGCAGACCCTGCGTCAGCTGCTGCCGGCGGCCGTCGAGAAGAAGACCGTCCAGCCCGGCCCCTGGCGGATCGCCGGCGGTACGGTCGAGGACCGCCCGCGCTACGCCTACCGGGGCGCCATGCTGGACGTCTCCCGGCACTTCCTCACCGTCGCCCAGGTCAAGCGCTACATCGACCAGCTGGCCCTGTACAAGGTCAACGAGCTGCATCTGCACCTCAGCGACGACCAGGGCTGGCGCATCGCCGTCGACTCCTGGCCGCGCCTGGCCCGGTTCGGCGGCTCCACCGAGGTGGGCGGCGGCGAGGGCGGTCACTACAGCAAGGCCGACTACCGGGAGATCGTCCGGTACGCGGCCGGCCGCTACGTGGAGGTCGTGCCCGAGATCGACATACCCGGCCACACCAACGCCGCCCTCGCCTCCTACGCCGAGCTGAACTGCGACGGCGTGGCGCCCCCGCTCTACACCGGCACCCACGTCGGCTTCAGCTCGCTGTGCGTGCCCAGGAAGGTCACCTACGACTTCGTGGACGACGTGATCCGCGAGCTGGCCGCGCTCACCCCGGGCCGCTACCTGCACATCGGCGGCGACGAGGCGCACTCCACCAGCCACGCGGACTACGTGACGTTCATGGACCGTGTGCAGCCGCTCGTCGCCAAGTACGGCAAGACCGCCGTCGGGTGGCACCAGCTCACCGGCGCCCATCCGGTGAAGGGCGCCCTCGCCCAGTACTGGGGCCTGGACCGCACCGGCGCGGCGGAGAAGGCACAGGTCGCCGAGGCCGCGCGGAACGGCACCGGGCTGATCCTGTCCCCGGCCGACCGGGTCTACCTCGACATGAAGTACACCAAGGACACCCCGCTGGGCCTCGACTGGGCGGGCCTGGTGGAGGTACGGCGGTCCTACGACTGGGACCCGGGCGCCTATCTCGACCAAGTGCCCGCCTCGGCGATCAGGGGAGTCGAGGCGCCGCTGTGGACGGAGACGCTGAAGAAGTCCTCCGACCTCGAGTACATGGCGTTCCCGCGGCTGCCGGGCGCGGCGGAGCTCGGCTGGTCACCGGCCTCCACCCACGACTGGGACGCCTACCGGGTGCGGCTGGCCGCTCAGGCCCCGCGCTGGGACGCCCTCGGCATCGACTACTACCGCTCGCCCGAGGTCCCCTGGCCGACGGGCTGACAGGCCGGCGCAAGGGTACGGGCACCCCGGAGGACCGTCTCCGGGGTGCCCGTGGTCCGCGTAGGCCCCTCAGCGCCCGGCGAGCGGGTTCTCCAGGGTGCCGACGAGCTGGAGCGCGCCGGACGGGTCGGCGAGGTCCACCATCTGCCGGTTGTCGCGAAGCTGGAGCCGGTTCAGGCAGGACAGCGCGAACCGGGGCGCGAACATGTCGTACCGCTCGAACTTCTCCGCCAGCCGCGGGTTGGCGTCCTGGTACTCGCGGGTGACCTCCGCGACCGTGCCCCAGAACCGGTCCTCGGTGAGCACGCCCTCGTCCGCGAGGTTGGCGGCGAGGAAGCGGAAGAAGCAGTCGAAGACGTCGGTGAAGATCGACAGCAGCTTCCTGTCCTCGGGCACCTCCACCCGGATGCGCTGGACCTCCGGCGGCAGGGCCGCGTCCGGGTCCATGACGGCGATCTCCTCGGCGATGTCCTTGTACACCGCGCGCCGCACCGCGCCGTCCTTCAGCACCAGGACGACGTTCTCACCGTGCGGCATGAACACCAGGTCGTAGGCGTAGAAGCTGTGCAGCAGCGGCACGTAGTAGGCCCGCAGGTAGTCGCGCAGCCAGTCGGCGGGCGTCTGTCCCGAGCGCTCGATCAGCGCGCCCGCGAACGAGGCGCCCTCGTGGTCGGTGTGCAGCAGGGAGGCCATCGTCGCCAGGGACTCGCCCTCGGCGAGCCGGGACACCGGCGACTCCCGCCACAGCGCGGCCAGCATCTTGCGGTAGGGGGAGTAGCGGTCGGTGGCCTGTTCGTACTCCAGGTGCCGGTAGCCGACGGCGGCCTGCTCGCGGATGATCGTGAGACCGGTCGCGGTGAGCACGGGATCGTTCTCGATCAGCCGGGCCAGCCAGTCGTTGATCGCCGGGGTCGCCTCCATGTACGCGGCCGACAGACCTCGCATGAAGCCCATGTTGAGCACGGACAGCGCCGTCTTCACATAGTGCTTCTCGGGGTGCGTCCGGTTGAAGAACGTCCGGATGGACTGCTGGGCCAGGTACTCGTCGTCGCCCTCGCCCAGGCACACCAGGTTGCGGCGGGCCACGTCGGCGGCGAAGGTCACGCTCAGCTTGTTCCACCACTGCCAAGGGTGGACCGGGATCAGCAGGTAGTCGTCCGGGTCCAGTCCCAGACCGGTGAGCGCACCCCGGAACCGCTCCAGGGTGGCCTCGCCGAGCTCGCGGCGGAAGAACTCCTCGTACTCGACGCCTGCGCCGGCGGTGAAGGCGGCGCGCGAGCGGTGCGCGGCCAGCCAGACCAGTCTCACCGGGCTCGCGGTCTCCGGCGCGTACGCGAGGTACTCCCGCACGCCGAAGCCGAGCCGCCCGTTGTTGGCGACGAAGCAGGGGTGGCCCTCGGTCATTCCGGTCTCGATGTCCTGGAACGAGGCCGCGGCCAGTTCCCCGGCGCTCGTCCGGGGTTTGGTCAGCTTGTAGCAGGTGCCGGCCAGGGTGGAGGAGATCTCCTCCAGGTACACCGGCAGGATCTCGTCGCCGAGCCCCAGGGTCTCCTTCAGCTCGATGAAGAAGTCCAGCGCGGCCAGCGGCAGTCCGGCGCCCTCACGGGTACGGCTGATGGAACCGGCGTCCACCTGCCAGTGGTCCAGGCCCCGGCGCACGGCCGAGAACCGGTACGAGGTGAGCTCGTCGTCGCTGCGGACGACGTACTCCCCGCCCTCCGGCTCGGGGGTCAGCAGGCGCTCGTGCGCGAACTCGGCGAGGGCCTTGCGGACCAGCAGGCGGTTGGCCCGGTCCCAGCGCTCGGGGGAGAGGTGGGCCACGGAGTCGGCGACGGTCACGCCACCCTCCCCGTCGCCGCCTCGAACCGCTCCCGCGTGCAGAAACTCAGCAGGGCGCGCTTCTCCGGCTTCTCCAACTCGCCCTCGGGCACGAACCCGACGGCCTCGTTCAGCCGGTGCACGGCGGTGTTGCGCACATCGGGCTCCACGACGACGCGCAGGGTGCGCGGGTCGGCGAACAGATGCGTCATCACCGCGGTGATGACCCGCCGGGTGTACCCGTGCACGGGCCGGTCGGCGGGCGCCACCAGGAAGTGCATGCCGACGTCTCCCGGCTGCGCCTCGTACAGCCCGGCCAGCTCGCGGTGGGCGGGGTCGTAGCTCTCCATCAGGAACACCGGGACCCCGTCGTCCAGACCGAGGAAGGCGTGGTGGTGCTCGTCGGCCGCGATCTCCGTGTAGGCGCGCTCGACGTCCGCCGGTTCCGCGTCCTGCATCATCCAGAACGCGGCCTTCGGACCGGTCACCCAGCCGTGCACCAGGCTCGCGTCCTTCAGGGGGTCGAGCGGGCGGATCGTGAAGCCCGCCTGGGTGGTATTACTCATCAAGAACTCCTCGAGTGCGTGACGTCGTGCGGCTGGCCACGACCGCGACCACAACGCCGCCAAGAATCTTCTGGCCGTCGGGCAGACGGTGTCGGCCTGTGGAGCCGATGTAAGACCTCAACGGAAACTCTCCGGTCGGGCGGTCGGTGACGAAGCAGGAAAACCCAGAGCGCGAGCTGTGGGGGTCCCCGCCCCAGTGGGGCGGGGAGGATGTCAAACGGCGAACTCCTGGAATGCGATGGTCTTTTCGACCGGGTAGTACTCCGAGCCGAGCAGCTCGCGGATGATGCAGGCGTTGCGGTAGGCGCCCATGCCCAGGTCGGGGCTGGTGATGCTGTGGGTGTGGACACCGGCGTTCTGGAGGAAGACACCCCGGCCGGTGACGTCGACGGCGTAGTTGCGGCCCAGGTCGAAGTTGCCGTGGCCGTCGTAGCGCAGGCGGTCGCGGACCGGCCTCAGGAACTCCGGCTCGCGGTACTGGTAGCCGGTGGCCAGCACCAGGCCCTCGCTGCCCAGCTCGTAGTCCTTGCCCTGCTCCTCCTGGCGGAGGCAGAGGGTGTAGACGCCGTCCTGATGACTGGCTTTCGTCAGAGCGGAGTTGGTGAGCAGCCGGGTATGGACGGGGCCGCCGAGGTTCTTCTGGTAGAGCAGGTCGAAGATCTCATTGATCAGGTCGCCGTCGATGCCCTTGAACAGGCCCTTCTGCTGGGAGGTGACCCGGTAGCGGGTGTCCTCGGGGAGCGCGTGGAAGTAGTCGATGTACTCCGGGGAGGTCATCTCCAGCGTGAGCTTGGTGTACTCCAGCGGGAAGAACCGCGGAGAGCGGGTGACCCAGTTGAGCCGGTAGCCGTGGACGTCGATCTCGCTGAGCAGGTCGTGGTAGATCTCGGCCGCCGACTGCCCGCTGCCGACCAGGGTGATGGAGCGCTTCTTCTGCAGCTCCGCCTTGCCGTCCAGATAGCGGGAGCTGTGGATGAAGTCGCCGTCCAGACCCTCGCACGCCTCCGGGATGTGGGGCGGGGTGCCGGTGCCGAGGACCAGGTGTTCGGCGCGGTAGGTGTCACCGGCGTCGGTGTGCACCGCGTACAGGCCGTCCTCCCAGGTCACCTCGGTGACCGTGGTGCCGAAGCGGACGCTGGTCAGCTTGCCCGCGGCCCAGCGGCAGTAGTCGTCGTACTCGACCCGCAGTGGGTAGAAGTTCTCCCGGATGTAGAACGAGTACAGCCGGTCCCTCTCCTTCAGGTAGTTGAGGAAGGAGTACGGCGAGGTCGGGTCGGCGAGGGTGACCAGGTCGGACAGGAACGGCGTCTGGAGGTGGGCGCCGTCCAGGAACATCCCGGCGTGCCACTCGAAGTCGGGCTTTGCGTCGAGGAAGACGCCGTTCAGCTCCTCGATGGGCTCGGTGAGGCAGGCCAGGCCGAGGTTGAAGGGGCCGAGGCCGATCCCCACGAAGTCGAGGACGGGGCTGGCTTCAGGAAGCGCGGTCAAGGGACTCTCCCAGGTACTGCTCGGCGTGGCCGGCGATCAGGTCGAGGACGGCGGCGATGTCGGCCGCGGTGGTCTCGGGGTTGAGCAGGGTGAACTTCAGGTAGTGGCGGCCGTCGGCCTTGGTGCCCGCGACCACGGCGTCCCCGGAGGCGAACAGGGCCTTGCGGGCGTACAGGTTGGCGCGGTCGACCTCGGCCGGGTCGGTGACGGCCGCCGGGACGTAGCGGAAGACCAGGGTGGACAGCGAGGGCGCCACGACCACGTCGTAGCGGGGGTCCGCGGCGAGCATCCGCCAGCCCTCCTGGGCCAGTTCGCAGACCTCGTCGAAGAGTTCGCCGATGCCGTCGGCGCCCATCACCCGCAGCGTCATCCACAGCTTCAGCGCGTCGAAGCGGCGGGTGGTTTGAAGGGACTTGTCCACCTGGTTGGGGATGCGCTCCAGGACCGCGCGGCGCGGATTGAGGTACTCCGCGTGGTAGGTGGCGTGCCGCAGGGTGGCCGCGTCCCGGACCAGCACGGCGGAGGAACTCACCGGCTGGAAGAAGGACTTGTGGTAGTCGACGGTGACCGAGTCGGCGAGCTCGATGCCGTCGATGCGGTCGCGGTGCTTCAGCGAGGTGAGCAGTCCGCAGCCGTAGGCGGCGTCCACGTGCATCCACACCCCGAACTGCCGGCAGAGCGCGGCGATCTCGGGGAGCGGGTCGATGGAGCCGAAGTCGGTGGTGCCCGCGGTGGCGACGACGGCCATCGGCACGAGCCCCTCCTGGGCGCAGCGTTCCAGTTCGTGGGCGAGCGCGACGGTGTGCATCCGCTTGTCGTGGTCGACCGGGACGGTGACGACCGCGTCCGGGCCGAGACCGAGGAGTGCGGCGGATTTCTGCACGCTGAAGTGGCCGGCCTCGGAGGCGAAGACGCGGAGCCGGCCGTACGACTCGGCCTTGGCCTCCTCGCGGGCCAGCAGCAGCGCCTGGAGGTTGGACTGGGTGCCGCCCGAGGTGAACACGCCGTCGGCGGCGGGTCCGAGGCCGATGCGGGCACTCGTCCAGTCGATCAGTCTGCGCTCGATGAGTGTGCCGCCGGCCGACTGGTCCCAGGTGTCCAGGGAGGAGTTGACCGCGCAGAGCACGGCCTCGCCGACCACCGCCGGGATGACGACCGGGCAGTTGAGGTGGGCGAGATAGCGCGGGTGGTGGAAGTAGACGGCGTCCCGGAGGTAGACCTCGTCCAGCTCGTCCAGCGCGGCGGTGGTGTCTCCGAGGGGCCGGTCGAGGTCCACGGAGTCGACGCGGGGAGCGAGGCCGTCGGCTGTGACGCCGGTGAACGGTCGTGCGGTGGTGGCGAGTCTGGCCGCCACCCGCTCCACTCCTTCGGTCACGGAGCGGCGGTACGTCTCCGCGGTGAGGCCGTTGAGCAGGTGCGAGCGCATGGGGTGGTCCTCCGGGGGAGACGCGAGCGGGTGAAGTTCCGCGGCTTCAACTTAGGTTAGCCTAACCTAAGTAAAGGTGTGTTGGGCACACCTCTGCCGCGGTGACGGTCCCTGAGGGGTTCCGGTGCTCAGGCGGCGCTCTCGCGGAGCTGTTCCTCCGTCAGTCCGCGTCGCCAGTAACCGGTGAAGGTCACCCGCCGCCGGTCGGTGCCGCGTTCGCCGGTGAAGTGCCGCCGCAGCTCCCGCACCCGGCCCGCCTCTCCTGCGAGCCAGACGTACGGACCGCTGTGCGCGGGCAGTTCGGCCGCGCGCAGGGCCTCCACGGCCGAGGGGGCGCCCCCGTGCCGTACGAGCCAGGTGACGCGGGCGTCCGCCTCGGTGTGCACGTCCTGGATGTCCCCGGCGTGCGGCACCTCCAGCCAGGCGTGGACACGGGTGGCCGCCGGCAGCGACTCCAGTACGGCCGTCGCGGCCGGTACGGCGGTCTCGTCGCCCCACATGACGACCAGGTCGGTGTCGTCCGGGGCGCGGAAGCGGACCGCCCGGTTGTCGGCGAGCGCCGGGCCGAGCAGCAGCACCCGGTCGCCCCGGGCGGCACCGGCGGCCCAGCGGGAGGCCGGGCCGGCCGGGGCCGGGGCGCCGGGGGCGGTGCCGTGCAGGACGAAGTCGATGTCGATCTCGTCCGGGTCCCGGCGCAGCGCGCGCAGGGTGTACGAGCGCATCACGGCCCGTACGTCGTCCGGGAGTTCACGCCAGCCGTGCCACCAGTCGTCACCCAGCTCCAGCGGCACCACCGGCTCGCTCTGGCCGGGATGCGGCAGGAACAGCGAGAGGGACTGGTCACGGCCGAGCGAGTGGAGCTCCGGCAGCTCGGGGCCGGTGAAGGTGACACGGAGCAGAGACGGGCCGAGCCGCCTCGTCCGGGCCACCCGGAGGGCGAAGAACCGGAACGGAGCGGTCGCGGCCGTCGTCATGCGGGGCTCCTGAACGTCGGGGCGATCCAGGTGGAAAGGGTCAGCCGACCTTCCTGGCCGTCTCGATGGCCTCGGCGAGGTTCTCCAGCAGCGGGGCGCACTTGTCGTAGGACAGGATCGGTTCTGCCGAGCGGGGGATGACCTGGCCGGCCTTGACGGCGGGCAGCTTCTTCCAGGTGGCCTTGGTGATGTCGGCGGGCTGAACGGCCGAGGAGCGGTCGTCCATGATGATGACGTCTGCCGGGTGCTTGTCGACGTTCTCCCAGCTCAGCGTCTCGAACCAGCCTCCGGTGGGCTTCTTGGCCGCCTCCGAGGGCTCGACGAATTTCACGCCGAGGGACTTGAAGTACTCCAGGTCCGCGGAGAGGTCGGTGCCGGAGACGTAGAACGCGTCCTGCGCGGCGGAACCGGCCATCACCCTGATCTCGGGGCGGGACCTGGCTGCCTTGCGCAGCCGGGCGGCGGCATCCTCGAAGCGCTTCCTGGCGTCGGTGATCCTGGCCGACCCGGTGTCGGCGCCGAGGGACTCCGCCAGCTCCCACATCCGCTGGAGGGGGCCGGTGAGCGGGCGGTCGTAGACCGAGACCGCGACGCTGGGCGCCAGCTTCGCTATCTTCGCGGCGGACTCCAGGGGCACGTACCAGAGGGCGCCCTTGGGGTCGAAGGTGGTGGTGAGAAGGACCTGGGGGCCGAAGGCCGCGTACTCCTCGACGTTGAACTGGCCGAAGACATTGCCGAAGACGGTCAGCTTGCTGACGTCCATGTCGCCGGCCTGCACATCGGCCTTGCCGTCCTTGGTCTTCGTCGGGCCGAAGACGCCCTTGACCTCGATGCCGTAGTCGTACAGCGCGGCGGCGACTCCGGTGAAGGCGACGATCCTGGTGGGGACCGAGTCCAGCTCCACGGTCTGGCCGCGGTCGTCCTTGAAGCTCCACGAGCCGGGCCTGCCGGGCTTCTCCCGCCCCCCGGACCCACCGCTGTTCCCCTTGTCGTCGCCGCACGCGGCGAGCGCGACGCCGAGCCCGAGGGCGCCGCCCGCGGCGAGGACGCCGCGGCGAGTGAGATGGGTGGTACGGGTGTGGGGCATGGGTGTGACTGCTTTCGACCGGGGCGGACACCGCCTGACCAATTCGAAGCAAGGTTAGCCTAACCTTGCTTGTTGTCCAGGGTCAGGGCGCCCGCCCCGCCGGGTCGTTCTCCTGACTCAGCCGCTCAGGCCCAACTCCCTCGCGATCAGCATGCGCTGGACCTCGCTGGTGCCCTCGCCGATCTCCAGGATCTTGGAGTCCCGCCACATGCGGGCCACCGGGTACTCGTTCATGAAGCCGTAGCCGCCGTGGATCTGCGTGGCGTCACGGGCGTTGTCGACGGCGACGGTGGAGGAGTACAGCTTGGCGATGGCCGCCTCCTTCTTGAAGGGTTCGCCCGCCACCAGGCGGGCCGCCGCGTCGCGCCAGGCGAGGCGGGCGGTGTGGGCCTTCATCTCCATGTCGGCCAGCTTGAACTGGACGGCCTGGTTGGCGCCGATGGGTCGGCCGAAGGCCTGCCGCTCCTTGGCGTAGCGCAGCGACTCGTCGACGCAGCCCTGCGCGAGCCCGGTACCCAGCGCGGCGATCGCGATGCGGCCCTCGTCCAGGATGCGGAGGAACTGCGCGTAGCCGCGGCCCTGTTCGCCGAGCAGGTTGGCGGCCGGGACCCGCACGTCCTGGAAGGACAGCTCACGGGTGTCCGAGGCGTTCCAGCCCACCTTGGAGTAGGGAGCGGCGACCGTGAAGCCCGGCGTGCCCGAGGGGACGATGATCGCGGAGATCAGCGGCTTGCCGTCGGGCTTGCGGCCGGTCACCGCGGTGACCGTCACCAGGCCGGTGATGTCGGTGCCGGAGTTGGTGATGAAGCACTTGCTGCCGTTGACGACCCACTCGTCGGTGTCCGGGTCCAGCCGGGCCGTCGTGCGGGTCGCTCCCGCGTCCGAGCCGCCGTCCGGTTCGGTCAGCCCGAACGCGCCCAGGATCTCGCCCGCGCACAGTCGGGGCAGCCACTCGGCCTTCTGTTCCTCGGTGCCGAAGAGATGGATCGGCATGGCGCCCAGCGAGACGCCCGCCTCCAGGGTGATGGCCACGGACGAGTCCACCCGGGCCAGTTCCTCCAGCGCGATGCCCAGCGCCAGGTAGTCGCCGCCCATCCCGCCGTACTCCTCGGGGAACGGCAGTCCGAACAGGCCCATCCGGCCCATCTCGCGGACGATCTCGTACGGGAACTCGTGCCGCTCGTAGAAGTCGCCGATCTTCGGCGCCACGACGTCGTGCGCGAACTCCTCCACCGTGCGGCGGAGTTCCTCCAGCTCGGGGCTGAGGCGATGGTCCATGCTGATCACTGGTCCTTGTCGGGCTGGATCGTGGCGCCGAGGGCGCGGACGGTGCGGGAGGGGCTCGGGCGGCCCAGCCGGCCCGCCATCCAGACACTGGTGGCGGTCAGCAGGCCGAGGTCGACCCCGGTCTCGATGCCGAGGCCGCGCAGCATCCACACCAGGTCCTCGGTGGCGAGGTTGCCGGTGGCGGACTTGGCGTACGGGCAGCCGCCGAGGCCGCCCGCGGAGGCGTCGACAGTGGTGACGCCGTGCTGGAGCGCCGCGTAGGTGTTCGCGAGGGCCTGGCCGTAGGTGTCGTGGAAGTGGACGCCCAGCCCGGCGGTGGGCAGGCCCGCCTCGTTCAGCAGGGTGAGCAGGGCGCGGACCTGGCCCGGTGTGGCGACTCCGACGGTGTCGCCGAGGCTCAGCTCGTCGCAGCCCATGTCCCTCAGGGCCGCGCACACCCGGACCACCTGGGGGAGCGGTACCTCGCCCTCCCAGGGATCGCCGAAGCACATCGACACATAGCCGCGGACATGGGCGCCCGCGTCCTTGGCCTGCCGCACCACCGGCTCGAACACGGCCAGCGACTCGTCCACCGTGCGGTTGAGGTTGGCCTTGGCGAAGGACTCCGTCGCGCTGGCGAACACCGCGATCCGCCGTGCCCCGAGCGCGAGGGCCCGGTCGAGACCGCGCTGGTTGGGCACCAGCACCGGCAGCTCGGCGTCCACGTCGGACACCTGCGGGAACAGCTCCTCGGCGTCGGCCAGCTGGGGCACCCACTTGGGGTGCACGAAGCTGGTCGCCTCGATGGTGGTCAGGCCCGCCGCGCGCAGCCGGCGGATGAACTCCGCCTTCACCGCGGTCGGTACGGCCGCCTTCTCGTTCTGGAGCCCGTCGCGCGCGCCCACCTCGTGGATGCGGACCCGCGCGGGGAGGCCGGGGCCGGGGACGACCATGGGCAGCGCGTTCACTCCGCCTCCTCCTTCGGCGTGATGACGGCCAGCACCTGGTCCATGGCGACCGTGCTGCCGGGCGTCACGTCGAGCTCGGCGACCGTGCCGGCGTGCGGGGCGGAGACGACGTGCTCCATCTTCATCGCCTCCACCACCAGCAGGCTCTGCCCGGCCTCGACCTCGTCGCCGACGGCCACCTTCACCACCGTCACCGTGCCCGGCATGGGCGCGGTCAGCGAGTCGGCGCCCGCGTGCGCGGAGCGGCTCAGCGAGGCGGCCACCGGGTCGTGGTCCCGCACCTGCCAGGCGTCACCGTCCCGGCCCAGCCAGTCGGCTGCGCGGCGGAAGGTGTGGCGGACACCGTCCAGTGTGACGCTCACCGTGCCGGGCGTGACGTGGGCGCCGCTTCCGCGCAGGGCGTGGGCCACGGGTTCCTCGCCGGGCACGCGCAGGGGGAACGACACCGGCTTCGGGGTACCGCTCAGCCGCCAGCCGTCCGGCACCGAGAAGGGGTCCACCCAGCCGCCGCCCTCGGGGCGCAGCTCCTCCAGGCGGACGGCCGCCGCCGCCTCGTAGACCTCCGGCGGAACTTCCGCCGGGAGCAGGCCGTCCACAGCGCGCTCCACCAGCCCGGTGTCCAGCTCGCCCGCCACCACGGCGGGGTGCGCGAGCAGCCGGCGCAGGAAGCCCGCGTTCGTCGGGACGCCCAGGGTGACCGTCTCCGCGAGGGCCGCGCGGAGCTTGCGCAGGGCGGTCGCGCGGTCGGGGCCGTAGGCGATCACCTTGGAGAGCATCGGGTCGTACAGGCTGCCGACCTCGGTGCCCTCGCTGAGCCCGGAATCGGTGCGGACGCCGTCGCCCTGCGGCTCGGCCAGCAGCAGGACCGTTCCGCCCGAGGGGAGGAAGCCGCGGGAGGGGTCCTCGGCGCAGATGCGGGCCTCCACCGCGTGCCCGGTCAGCGTCACGTCCTCCTGGGCGAGGCCCAGCGGCTCGCCGGACGCGACCCGGAGCTGCCACTCGACCAGGTCGAGACCGGTGACCAGCTCGGTCACCGGGTGCTCCACCTGGAGGCGGGTGTTCATCTCCATGAAGTAGTACGAGGACGGGTCACCACCCGGCACGATGAACTCCACCGTGCCTGCGCCCCGGTACCCGCACGAGCGGGCCGCCTGCACGGCCGCCTCGCCCATCGCGGCGCGGGTCGCCTCGTCGAGCAGGACGCTGGGCGCCTCCTCGATGATCTTCTGGTGGCGCCGCTGGAGCGAGCACTCGCGCTCGCCGAGGTGCACGACGTTGCCGTGGCCGTCGGCGAGGACCTGGATCTCGATGTGCCGGGGGCGGTCGATCCACCGCTCCACCAGCAGGGTGTCGTCGCCGAAGGAGGCGCGGGCCTCGCGGCGGGCGGCCGCGATCTCCTCGGCCAGCGCGGCCTCGTCCCGCACCAGGCGCATGCCCTTGCCGCCGCCGCCGGCCGAGGGCTTCAGCAGCACCGGCATGCCGATCTCGCGGGCCGCGTCGGCAAGCTGGGCGTCGGTCAGCCCGCTGCCGCTGGAGCCCGGCACGACCGGCACCCCGGCCGCGCGCACCGTCTCCTTGGCCCGGATCTTGTCGCCCATCAGGGCGATGGCGTCGGCGGACGGCCCGATGAAGACGAGCCCCGCCTCCTCGCAGGCGCGCGCGAAGCCGGCGTTCTCGGCGAGGAAGCCGTAGCCGGGGTGGACGGCCTGGGCGCCGGTGCGGGCGGCGGCCTCCAGCAGCCGCTCCACCGACAGATAGCTCTCCGAAGCCGGGGCCGGGCCGATCCGGACGGCCGTGTCGGCCTCCCTGACGTGCCGCGCGTCGGCGTCGGCGTCGGAGAAGACCGCCACCGAGCGCACGCCGAGCGCGCGGAGCGTGCGGATGACCCGCACGGCGATCTCGCCCCGGTTGGCGACCAGCACTGTGTCGAACACGGAAGTTCCCCTCCCTCTCACATCCGGAAGACGCCGAACCGGGGCTCTCCCAGCGGCGCGTTGGCACAGGCGGTCAGGGCGAGGCCGAGCACCTGACGGGTCTGGAGCGGGTCGATCACGCCGTCGTCCCAGAGGCGGGCGGTGGCGTAGTAGGCGCTGCCCTGGCCCTCGTACTGCGCGCGGATCGGGGCCTTGAAGGCTTCCTCGTCCTCGGCGGGCCAGTCCTCGCCGCGCGCCTCCATCTGGTCCCGCTTGACGGTGGCGAGCACCGAGGCGGCCTGCTCGCCGCCCATGACGGAGATCTTGGCGCCGGGCCACATCCACAGGAAGCGGGGGGAGTAGGCGCGGCCGCACATCGAGTAGTTGCCCGCGCCGTAGGAGCCGCCGACGACGACCGTCAGCTTCGGCACCCGGGTGCAGGCGACGGCGGTGACCATCTTGGCGCCGTGCTTGGCGATGCCGCCGGCCTCGTAGTCCTTGCCGACCATGAAGCCGGAGATGTTCTGGAGGAAGACCAGCGGGATGCCGCGCTGGTCGCACAGCTCGATGAAGTGCGCGCCCTTCTGGGCGGACTCGGAGAACAGGATGCCGTTGTTGGCGACGATGCCGACCGGGTGGCCGTGGACGCGGGCGAAGCCGGTGACCAGGGTCTGGCCGAACTCGGACTTGAACTCGCTGAAGCGCGAGCCGTCGACCACGCGGGCGATGATCTCGCGGACGTCGTAGGGGGTGCGCGAGTCGACCGGGACCGCGCCGTACAGCCCGAAGGGGTCGACCTTGGGCTCGACGGCCGCGGTCACCTCCCAGGGGGCGTCCTTGCGGGCGGGCAGGGTGGCGACGATGTTCCGCACGATCCTGAGCGCGTGCGCGTCGTCCTCGGCGAGGTGGTCGGTGACGCCGGAGACGCGGGAGTGGACCTCGCCGCCGCCCAGCTCCTCCGCCGTGACGACCTCGCCTGTCGCGGCCTTCACCAGCGGGGGGCCGCCGAGGAAGATCGTGCCCTGGTCGCGGACGATCACCGCCTCGTCGCTCATCGCCGGGACGTACGCGCCGCCGGCCGTGCAGGAGCCGAGGACCGCGGCGATCTGCGGGATGCCGGCCGCGGACATGCGGGCCTGGTTGTAGAAGATGCGGCCGAAGTGGTCGCGGTCGGGGAAGACCTCGTCCTGCATGGGCAGGAAGGCGCCGCCGGAGTCCACCAGGTAGACGCAGGGCAGCCGGTTGTCGAGGGCCACCTCCTGGGCGCGCAGGTGCTTCTTCACCGTCATCGGGTAGTACGTGCCGCCCTTGACGGTCGCGTCGTTGGCGACGATCACGCACTCGCGGCCGCTGACCCGGCCGATCCCGGCGATCACCCCCGCCGCCGGGGCCTGTCCGTCGTACATCCCGTCGGCCGCGAGGGGGGCCAGCTCCAGGAAGGGGGAGCCCGGATCGAGCAGGGCGTCCACCCGGTCCCTCGGCAGCAGCTTGCCGCGCGCGGTGTGCCGGGCGCGCGCCTTCTCCCCTCCGCCGAGGGCCGCGGCCGCCAGCTTGGCGCGCAGCTCCTCGCCCAGGGCGAGATGGGCCTGTTCATTGGCCCGCCAGGCCTCCGACGCGGGGTCTGCCGCGCTCGTCAGCTCCGGTGCCTCGTGCATCCTGCGAACCCCTCACCTTGTTAATGAGCGTTAACGCACTTCCCTCAGGTTAACGACCGCTAACCTCGCTGTCTACAATGAACCGCATGGCCAGCAGAACCGACGCCCCGACCCGGCGCCAGCAGATCCTCAGGGAGGCGGCCCGCCTCTTCGCCGAGCGCGGGTTCCACGGCGTGGGCGTGGACGAGATAGGGGCTGCGGTCGGCATCAGCGGTCCCGGCCTCTACCGGCACTTCCCCGGCAAGGACGCGATGCTCGCGGAGCTGCTCGTGGGCATCAGCGGCCAGCTCCTCACCGGCGCGCGCCGCCGCCTGGCGGAGACGGACACCCGGGACGGCGCCCGTGGGGTGCTGGACGCCCTCATCGAGGGCCACATCGACTTCGCCCTGGACGACCGCCCCCTGATCACCCTCCACGACCGCGAGCTGGACCGCCTGCGCGACAGCGACCGCAAGCTCGTCCGCCAGCTCCAGCGCCAGTACGTGGAGCTCTGGGTCGGCGTCGTCCGCGAGGTCCATCCCGCCCTCACCGAGCCCGCCGCCCGCTCGGCGGTCCACTCCGTCTTCGGCCTCCTCAACTCCACCCCCCACCTCGGCCGCTCCGGCACCCTCCCGGGCAGGGCGACGACGGCGACGCTGCTGCACCGGATGGCGCGGGGCGCCTTCGCGGCGGCGGGCTCTTGAACGGGCCCGCAGCAGGAGGCATCTCAGTACGCTGACCTCACGGATTACGCGAAGATGCGCGCGATCGCCGAGGAGCTCGGCGCCTACGCCGAGCGGCTCGAAGGGGCCTGAAGTGTCGAGATCGGTCCGTCGGGCCCGATACTGGCCATGACGTGCCCGTCGAAGCGCCCACTCCGACCCCTGCAAGGGCCGCTACGCCCGCAAGGACGCGTACATCTTCGGCGACACCGCCCCCTTCGGTCCCTGGCTGATCGACACCGCCGTCTTCCGGCGATACGGCAAGGCCGGGAACTGACCGTCGCCGGGGGTGGGGAAGCTCACCCTGGACGGTGAACGTACTCGCCGGTACCTTCGGTTGAGCAAGCGCTTAGACATGCCCTGTGTCATGCCGAGGTACGTGGAGGTGGCGGCGTGCGCCGTACGGTGTTCAACGAGGATCACGAGGCGTTCCGGGAGACTCTCCGGGACTTCATCGAGTCCGAGGTCGTGCCGGTCTACGACGAGTGGTTCGCCGCCGGTCAGGCTCCGCGCGACTTCTACCACAAGCTCGGTGAGCTGGGCATCTTCGGGATCAACGTCCCCGAGGAGTTCGGCGGCGCGGGCCTGGAGAGCCACAAGTTCGAGGCGGTGCTGTACGAGGAGACCTCCCGCGCGGGCGTCCAGTTCGGCGGCTCCGGCGTGCACGTGCTGCTCGCCCTGCCCTACATCAAGATGCTGGCCACGGACGAGCAGAAGAAGCGCTTCCTGCCGAAGTTCGTCACCGGCGAGGAGATGTGGGCCATCGCGATGACCGAGCCCGGCACCGGCTCGGACCTCGCGGGCATGAAGACCACCGCCAAGCTCTCCGAGGACGGCACGCACTACGTCCTCAACGGCGCCAAGACCTTCATCACCGGCGGTGTGCACGCCGACAAGGTCATCGTCTGCGCCCGTACCTCCGCCCCGAAGGAGGACGACCGCCGGTTCGGCATCTCCCTCTTCGCCGTGGACACGAAGTCCGAGGGCTACTCCGTCGGCCGCAAGCTCGACAAGCTCGGTCTGAGGACCTCCGACACCGCCGAACTCGCCTTCGTGGACGTCAAGGTCCCCGTCGAGGACCTGCTCGGCGAGGAGAACAAGGGCTTCTACTACCTCGGCCACAACCTGGCCTCCGAGCGCTGGGGCATCGCCTTCGGCGCCTACGCCCAGGCCAAGGCCGCCGTCCGGTTCGCCAAGAACTACGTGCAGGACCGCACGGTCTTCGGCAAGCCGGTCGCCCACTTCCAGAACACCAAGTTCGAGCTGGCCGCCTGCCAGGCCGAGGTGGACGCCGCCGAGGCCGTCGCCGACCGCGCCACCGAGGCGCTGGACGCCGGCGAGCTCACCCCGGCCGAGGCCGCCTCCGCCAAGCTGTTCTGCACCGAGGTCGCCCACCGCGTGATCGACCGCTGCCTCCAGCTCCACGGCGGTTACGGCTACATGAACGAGTACCCGATCGCCCGCCTGTACGCGGATAACCGCGTCAACCGCATCTACGGCGGCACCAGCGAGATCATGAAGTCGATCATCGCCAAGGACATGGGCCTGTAAGGCCCCGCAATGACTGGCCGGTACAACTACACGCCATGAGCCAGGCACTTCAGGACCTCCTCGATCTGCTCGACCTCGAGCGGATCGAGGAGGACATCTACCGCGGGCGGTCCCGCTCCGCCGTCATCCCCCGTGTCTTCGGCGGCCAGGTCGCCGCCCAGGCGCTGGTCGCGGCGGGGCGCACGGTGCCCGCCGACCGCGCCGCCCACTCGCTGCACGCGTACTTCCTGCGCACCGGCGACCCCGGCGCGCCGATCGTCTACAGCGTCGACCGCATCCGCGACGGCCGCTCCTTCACCACCCGCCGCGTGGTCGCCGTCCAGCACGGCAAGCCGATCTTCCACCTCTCCGCCTCCTTCCAGAGTCACGAGGACGGCCTCGACCACCAGGCCGCCATGCCCGACGCGCCCGACCCGGCCACCCTGCCGACGTCCCAGGAGCGCCTGCGTGGCTACGCCCACCTCGACCCCGAGGTGGTCGAGCGATTCCTGGAGGCGCGCGAGGCCATCGACCTGCGGTACGTGGACGAGCCGCCGTACGGGGAGTTCGGCGTCCCGCGTGAGCCGCACAGCCAGGTCTGGTTCCGCGCCAACGGCAAGCTGGACGACGACCCCCTGCTGCACGTCGTCCTCGCCACCTACGTCTCCGACATGACCCTGCTGGACTCGGTGCTCCTCGCCCACGGGCGCGGCGGCTGGGCCGTCGGGGACGTGGTCGGGGCCTCCCTGGACCACGCGATGTGGTTCCACCGCCCCTTCCGCGCCGACGAGTGGCTGCTCTACGACCAGGAATCCCCGTCCGCGCACGGCGGCCGGGGTCTGGGCCAGGCCCGCATCCACACGCGGGACGGGAAACTCGCGATCTCGGTGGTCCAGGAGGGCGTGGTCCGCGTACCGCGCTGACGGGTCAACTTCCTTCACCAACAGGTGAGTCGGCCTGCCCCGGCGTCCTCGGTCGCGAGGACGCCGGCGCCGTGTGCGCGGCGTCCGGAAGAACCCGTCACTCAGTAGACCGCTCAACAGGACGCGCGACGCATCCGGGACTACGCTTTAAGAGTGAAAGCCGCAGCACACGGCTTGCCCGGCGACGAGGTCCGGCTTCCCGGACCTCAGCCGCAGCACCCGAAGGCGCTCATCGCGTAAGGGTGGTCTGTAAGGCGTCGGCGGAGTACGACCGTGCCGCTCAGCACACTGCGGTGACACCTGAAGACCGTGCCGCAATCTTCCTCTTCGCGGTGACGGCCATCCACCTCGCACCCAGATCGGGGTCGCGAGAGACGATGGAGATGGAAGGTAATTTCTCATGCGATCAACGCGCGCGAGGCGTCTTGTCGCCCTGTCCGCCACCGGCCTTCTGCTGGCCGGCGGAGCAGCGGTGGGCGCCGCGGGCACCGCTTCGGCGACCCCGAACGGCCACCACGGCTCCTACAGCTCCTACGACAGGGACTACCGGGACGGTCACCACAACAGGTTCAACAACGACCGCGGCTGGTGGAACGACGACGACTGGGGTTGGGGTCGTCACCACAACTGGAACAACTGGAACAACTGGAACAACTGGGGTGACAACGGCAACTACTGGGGTGGCTACGGCCACGGCGGCTACGGCCACGGCGGCTACGGCCACGGCGGTTACGGCGGCTACGGCCATGGCGGCTACGGCGGCTACGGCCACGGCGGCTACGGCGGCGGCTACGGCGGTCACGGCGGTGGCTACGGTGGCGGCGGTCACGGTCGCTGACGAAAACACCGCGATCTGAGCGAGACGTGCGGCCCTCGAGGGGGTCGCACTCCCGCGTCGGGGGGGATCAGGCGAGTCCGGCCTGGTCGAGCAGATACGCCGTCATCGGGTCGTAGTGGCGGGGGCTGGCCACGTGGTCGTCCAAGGGGATCGCGACCTGGAGGGTGCCCTCTGCCTCGGCGAGGAACAGCGCCGGGTCGTTGCAGTCGGCGTACCCGGCCGCGTCGACGCCGTGCTGCGCCGCGTATCCGGCCCAGCCGTGGTCGGCCACGACGAGGTCCGGCAGCTCGCGGCCCTCACGCTCCAGACCGGTGAGGATGGCGCGCATAGGCTCCCCGGAATGGGTGTGCCAGAGCGTCGCGCCGTGTTCCAGCACGGCCACGTCCGCGAACTGCATGACATAGCCCTCGTCGGTCTGCAGCCGCTCCGGGATGACGACGATCTCGCAGCCGGCGGCGCGCAGCGCGGCGGCGGTGGCCCGGTGCACGTCCAGCAGGCCGCCCGGATGCCCGGTGGCGAACAGCACCCGCTGGCCGTCCTCGGCCGCCTTGCGCAGCCGTAGCGCGAGACGCTCCAGCGCGGCGACGGTCAGCTCCGGGTCGATGGTGTCCTGCCCGTACCGGTGCTCGGCGTCGTCGTTCACTCCGGCCCGCTCGGCCATCACCGCGAGCACGTCCTGCTCGTCGGTCCAGCGGTCACCCAGCTCCAGGCCGAGCCAGAAATGCCGGTCGCCGTTGGCCAGCCTGCGGTAGTGGGAGAGGTTGTTCTCGCGGGGCGTGGCCACGTCCCCCGCGATCCGCGTTCTCACCAGATGGTCGACGAGCTGAGCGCGGCTGGGCGTCCCGGATATCGGCATGCCCCCCATTGTGGGGCAGCGAACGATCCGCCGTCTCCGGGACGCCCCTCCAGGTCGCTTTCGTGTGGATCATGCCGGACCTCGCGAGCCCGGCATGATCCGAACGAGAGGCCCTGACGGGGACTCCGGGTGGATCAGTGGTCGCGCAGGGCGAACCACAGCTCCATGCGTACGTCCGGATCGTCCAGGTCCGTGTCGAGGAGGGCCGCGCAGCGGCCGATGCGCTGGCGCACGGTGTTGCGGTGCACGTCGAGCGCGACCGCCGTACGGTCCCAACTGCCGTGCAGGGAAAGCCAGGTGCGCAGGGTCTCGGTGAGGGCCGGGCCCGCGGTGAGCGGGGCGAGAAGGGTCCGCGCGTGCTCTTCCGCGTCCGCGCGCGGCACCAGTTCCGCCAGCCCCGGCCGGGCGCCGTACCGGACCAGCGGGACACGGGTGGCGCGGGCGCGGGCCAGCGCGCGGGCGGCCTGGGCGTCGGCGGACGGCCAGCCGTCCGGCTCTGCGGGCGCGCCGACACCGAGGGTCCAGCCGGGCTGCGCGGCCGGCTCCCGCCCGGCGGGCACCAGGACGCGTACGACGTCACGGCCCAGGTCGATCAGCGGTGAGCCCAGCGCCGCACCGAGGGCGGCCGCGCCCACCGGATCGGGGGCGCCGTTCTCCGGGCGGCCGTGCACGACGAGCCACCGCCCGCCGTTCCCCAGCAGCCCGGCCACCTCCGCGGGGGCCGCGCCCAGCAGCAGCCGGACCAGCGCCGAGGAACGGGCCGCGCCCTGCCCGCTCTGGTGGTCACCGGTCAGCAGGGAGAGCAGAACGGCGGCGACGGAGGCGATGGTGTGGTCCGCCGGCTCGCGCCGCCCGGTGGCCACACCGAGCACGAACCCGCTGCTCCCGCCCAGGGCGTAGGCGGCGAGCTGGCTGTTCCCGAGGGCGTCGGTGGCGGAGGCGGGCGCCTCCCGGGCGGTGTCCGCGGGGCCGGTGTCCGGACGTACCACCGCCGTCAGCTTCCGCAGTGCCTCCCGCGTGCCCGGTACCGGGGCGCGGCCCGCGCTCGCGATCACCGTGCCGTCGGGGGAGGACAGGAGGACGTGGGCGGAGAGGTGCCGGGCGAGCCGGCGCAGGACCGAAGGGACCGGGTCGGGGCGGGAGGCGGCGGCCGCGAGGCTCTGCTGGGCCTCGGTGACCCGGCGCAGCTCGGCGAGCCGGGCCTGCGCCATGAGCTGCCACACCGCGCGGGCCACCCCGGAGAACGTGGTCCGGGGCGGCACCTCCAGCAGCGGAAGCCCCTGCGCCTCGCATGCGGCGACCAGCGCGCGCGGGACCGTGTCGTGCACCGGGGCCAGCCCGAAGCCGAGGGCCGCGCCGCCCGCCGCGACGATCCGGGCCACGTAGTCCTCGAAATACTCCCCCGAGCTCTCGACCTCGCTCGAGCAGGGGGCGCCCGCTTCGGCCCCCGCCGCCTCCGGCACGTGCACCCCGGCCGTCAGCAGCAGCTCGCCGCCCAGCAGATAGGGGTAGGGATCGGCCATCTCCGAGGTGTGCGCCCAGTGGATCACGGTGTCCTGGGCCGGGGGGCCGGCGATCTGGCGCAGCCCCAGGTCCTCGCGGGCCAGCAGCGCGGTCAGCGGCACGGGCGGGGTCGGCGGGACGGCCGGGGCGGTCGGCTCCGACATGGTGTGCACATCCTCCTGTCCACCCCGTTCATATGGATGAAACGTACACTTCGCAGTCGCTTTCCGGCCACCTATCGTCTAGCGGAACGGCAGCCTCGGGTACGGGCGGATGTCCCCGCGGACCGCTGCCGTCGGCACACCCACGCCAGAGCACGACACGCCACCGGACAAGCGCGCGAAGGAGGGCCCAGCCCATGGCCGTCGACTACACAGTGATCGTCGTCTATCTCGCCGGGATGCTCGCCATGGGCTGGTGGGGCATGCGCCGCGCCAAGTCCAAGAGCGAGTTCCTGGTGGCCGGCCGCAGACTGGGCCCGGCCATGTACTCCGGAACCATGGCCGCCATCGTGCTCGGCGGCGCGTCCACCATCGGCGGGGTCGGCCTCGGCTACAAGTACGGCCTCTCCGGTGCCTGGATGGTCTTCACCATCGGCCTCGGCCTGCTCGCCCTGTCGGTGTTCTTCTCCGCCCGCATCGCCCGGCTGAAGGTCTACACCGTCTCCGAGATGCTGGACCTGCGCTACGGCGGCCGGGCCGGGGTCATCTCCGGCGTGGTCATGTGGGCGTACACCCTGATGCTGGCGGTCACCTCGACCATCGCCTACGCCACCATCTTCGACGTGCTGTTCGACATGAACCGCACGCTGGCGATCGTCCTCGGCGGCTCGATCGTCGTCGCGTACTCCACCCTCGGCGGCATGTGGTCGATCACGCTCACCGACATGGTGCAGTTCGTGGTGAAGACCATCGGCGTCCTGCTCCTGCTGCTGCCCATCGCCGTGGTCAAGGCGGGCGGTTTCTCCGGGATGAGGGCCAAGCTGCCGACCTCCTACTTCGACCCGCTGGGCATCGGCGGCGAGACGATCTTCACCTACGTCCTGATCTACACCTTCGGCATGCTGATCGGCCAGGACATCTGGCAGCGCGTGTTCACCGCCCGCGACGACCGCACCGCCAAGTGGGGCGGCACCGCGTCCGGCACGTACTGCCTGGTCTACGCGGTGGCCGGCTCGGTGATCGGCACCGCCGCCAAGGTGCTCTACCCCAAGCTCGCGAGCCCGGACGACGCCTTCGCCACCATCGTCAAGGACGAACTCCCCGTCGGCGTCCGGGGCCTCGTCCTGGCCGCCGCCCTCGCCGCCGTGATGTCCACCTCCTCCGGTGCCCTGATCGCCTGCGCGACCGTCGCCAACAACGACATCTGGTCCCGGCTGCGCGGCATCGTCCGCCCCGGTGGCGAGGAGCGCGACGAGGTCAGGGGCAACCGCGCCTTCATCCTGATCATGGGCCTGGCGGTGATCGGCACCGCCATCGCGCTGAACAACGTGGTCGAGGCACTGACCGTCGCCTACAACCTGCTCGTCGGCGGGCTGCTGGTACCGATCCTCGGCGGACTGCTGTGGAAGCGCGGCACCGTGCAGGGCGCCCTCGCCTCCGTGATCGTCGGCGGCCTCGCGGTGATCGGCCTCATGGCGGCCTACGGCATCCTCGCCAACGAGCCCGTGTACTACGGCCTGCTCGCCTCCCTCGCCGCCTACCTGGTGGTCTCCCTGGCCACCAGGCCCACCGACGAACGCGTCCTCGCCGCCTGGCGCGACCGCCTCGCCGGCAAGTCCCCCGAACTCCCGTCCGAACCGGTCCCGGCTCACCAGTAGAGTCGTACGGAAAGCAGTACATGCGCGACGAAGCGCAAGGAAGAAGGCATTTCAGAATGAGCAGCTCCGAGACGCCCCGCGGGCCCGTCGACTCCTCCCGCGTCCCGCGCTACGCGGGTCCCGCGACCTTCGCCCGGCTGCCCCGGCTGGACGAGGTCGGCCGTGCGGACGTCGCCGTGGTCGGCGTGCCGTTCGACTCCGGTGTCTCGTACCGGCCGGGCGCCCGCTTCGGCGGCAACGCCATCCGCGAGGCGTCCCGGCTGCTGCGCCCGTACAACCCCGCGCAGGACGCCTCGCCCTTCGCCCTCGCGCAGGTCGCGGACGGCGGCGACATCGCGGTGAACCCGTTCAACATCAACGAGGCCGTCGACACCATCGAGGCCGCCGCCGACGACCTGCTCGGCACCGGCGCCCGCCTGATGACCCTGGGCGGCGACCACACCATCGCGCTGCCGCTGCTGCGCTCGGTCGCCAGGAAGCACGGCCCGGTGGCGCTGCTGCACTTCGACGCGCACCTCGACACCTGGGACACCTACTTCGGCGCCGAGTACACCCACGGCACCCCGTTCCGCCGCGCGGTGGAGGAGGGCATCCTCGACACCGAGGCGCTGTCCCACGTGGGTACGCGCGGCCCGCTGTACGGCAAGCAGGACCTCACCGACGACGAGAAGATGGGCTTCGGCATCGTCACCTCGGCCGACGTCTACCGCCGGGGCGCGGACGAGGTCGCCGACCAGCTCCGCCAGCGCTTCGGGGACCGCCCGCTGTACATCTCCATCGACATCGACTGCCTCGACCCGGCGCACGCCCCCGGCACCGGCACCCCGGAGGCGGGCGGCATGACCTCCCGCGAGCTGCTGGAGATCCTGCGCGGGCTCGCGTCCTGCAACCTGGTCTCGGCCGACGTGGTCGAGGTCGCCCCGGCGTACGACCACGCCGAGATCACCTCGGTCGCGGCCTCGCACACCGCGTACGAGCTCACCACCATCATGTCCCGGCAGATCGCGGAGGCACGCTCCAAGTGACGCACGACCACGACCTGGAACTCCGCCCCACCGAGGCGCAGACAGAGGCGGCCCTGAATCCCCCGCCGGGGCGCAACGGCGGCGACCTGGTCGTGGAGACCCTGGCCGGGCTGGGCGCGACGACCGTCTTCGGCCTGCCCGGCCAGCACGCACTCGGCATGTTCGACGCGCTGCGCCGCTCCTCGCTGCGCTACGTCGGCCTGCGGGTGGAGAACAACGCGGGGTTCGCGGCGGACGCGTACGGCCGCATCACCGGGGAGGCGGCGCCGCTGCTGCTCTCCACCGGGCCGGGCGCGCTGACCTCGCTGGCGGCGCTCCAGGAGGCGGCGTCGGCCTCCGCGCCGGTCCTGGCGATCAGCAGCCAGATCCCGACGGCCGGGCTCGGCGGCGGCCGGCACGGCTATCTGCACGAACTCCCGGACCAGTCGGCGTCGTTCCGGGGCGTGGTGAAGTCGGTGCACACGGTCCGCTCGCAGTCGCAGATCCCCTCGGCCGTCGCGGAGGCCTGGCGGTCCGCGCTGACCGCTCCGCACGGGCCGGTGTGGGTGGAGATCCCGCAGGACGTGCTGCTGGCCAAGACCTCGCTGCCGGTGGTGACGGCCCCGGACGCGACCCCGGAGGAACTCCTCCCGCGCGTCGAACTCACGGCGGTGGCGGCGGACCTGCTGTCGCGTGCGCGCCGCCCCGCGATCATCGCGGGCGGGGGAGTCGTACGGTCCGACGCCTCGGGCAAGCTGCTCCGGCTCGCGGAGAGGCTGGCCGCGCCCGTGGTGACCACCTTCGGCGGCAAGGGCGCCTTCCCCTGGGAGCACCCGCTGTCCCTCCAGTCGTGGCTGGAGGACCGGCACATGACCGACCTGCTGGAGGACGCGGACGTCCTGCTGGTGGTCGGTTCGGGGCTCGGTGAACTCTCCTCGAACTACCACACGTTCAAGCCCCGCGGCCGGGTGATCCAGATCGAGGCGGACCTCGGCAAGCTGGAGTCCAACCACCCGGCGCTGGGCATCCACGCCGACGCCCGCCTCGCGCTGCAGGCGCTGCTGGAGACGGTGTCCGAGCGGAGCGACGCCACGGCCCCGGAGCGGGTGCGGGACGTGCTCGCCCGGATCGCCGACCGCATCGCCGGGCAGGAACTCACGCTGGAGCAGGACGTGCTGGCGTCCGTGCGCCGCGCGCTCCCGGCCGGCTCGCCGTCCTTCTGGGACATGACGATCCTCGCCTACTGGGCCTGGTCCGCCTTCGACCCGCGCGGCGCCAACACCATGCACTCCGCCCAGGGCGCGGGCGGCCTCGGCTACGGCTTCCCCGCCGCCCTCGGCGCGGCCGCCGCCGACCCGACCCGACCGGTCCTCGCCGTCTCCGGCGACGGGGGCGCGCTGTACTCCATCGCGGAGCTGGCGACGGCCCGGCAGTACGACCTGCCCGTGACGTGGCTCATCGTCGACGACGGCGGCTACGGCATCCTCCGCGAGTACATGACGGACGCCTTCGGCGAGCCGACCGCGACCGAGCTGACGCGGCCGGACTACGTCGCGCTCGCGGAGTCCTTCGGAGTGCCGGGTGTGCGGACCTCCCCGGAGACGCTGGAGGCGGACCTCGCCAAGGCCCTAGCCGCGCCAGGCCCTTCGGTGGTCGTCCTCCCGGCGGTGCTGCG
Source organism: Streptomyces sp. NPDC001781 (assembly GCF_053596035.1). Taxonomy (NCBI): domain Bacteria; kingdom Bacillati; phylum Actinomycetota; class Actinomycetes; order Kitasatosporales; family Streptomycetaceae; genus Streptomyces; species Streptomyces sp. NPDC001781. Next base: position 150,729 of record NZ_JBSFFI010000002.1, read on the forward strand.
GATGTTCGCGCCCACGCACCTGGGCTGACCGGCCGCGCCGGACACCGGGCGGTGGTGAACCCCCCTCCGCGGGCGGGTTCACCACCGTCGTGCCCTCACCAGATCGCGTCGACCCACTCCGGGTGGTCGATGAACGGGTTGCGGTTGTGCTGGTAGGTGTCGTAGATGACCTGGTTGCGCTTCTCCTCGAAGGCGCTCGGCGGGTCCTCGTCGTTCCACTGCTTGAGGACGGACAGCTTGCCCATGAACGGGTCGCTGCCGTTGTTGACCTTCTCGTCGGGCTCCAGGTCGGCGAAGCCGTCGCCGCCGTCGTACCGGACCGCCATGTACAGGATCATCCGGGCCACGTCGCCCTTGTCCGCGTCGCGCGGCTCGAAGGAGTCGGAGTCGGTGAGGCTGCCGCCCCCGCCGCTGACCGCGCTGCCGCCGTTGTCGAAGTCCTTGTTGCCGCGGATGCTGTTGACCTGGACGTCCGCGGGGCGCAGGTGGTGCAGGTCGGTGCCGGGACCGGTCACCTCGCCGAAGTCGCCGTGCGACTTGGCCCAGGTGTGCTCGCGGTTCCAGTCGCCGGTGCTGCCGCCGTTGAGGGACTTTGCGCGTGAGACGCCGCTGTAGAGCAGGATCACGTTGTTGCTGTTGTTCGGGTCCTGGTCGGTGACCTTCAGCGCGTCCCAGACCGCCGAGTACGAGATCTTGCTCTGGCTGCTGATGATGGTGTGCAGCGAGGACTTGAGGCTCGCGCCCGTCTTGCCGACGGCGTTCTTGTAGTACGTGGTGTCGTACGAGGTCGTCGTCGCGCTTGCCGGGGTGGCGGCCGCCGTGGGGAGGGCGAGGCCGACGAGTAGCGCCGAAGCGACCAGTGCCGGAGTCTTCCAACGGTGTGTGTGCGTCACGGGCATGGGGGGACCGATCTACGCGGGTTGATTGAGCGGACAACCGCAGCGTGACATGGACACGCATAGATGGCGGTGAAGAGGAGGTGGCTGTTGTGTGTCGAGATCCGGCAAGTCGGTTGTCGTGAAGGCTGCTTGGGGCCCCTGGGGCCGCCGGCCGGCCCGGCGCCCCGCGAGTACGCCCAGGAGCACCAGCACCGCGTTCACCGCGATCGCCGTCTTCAGGCCCGTCAGGACGGCTGGGGCGGTCGCGCTCGGCATCGCGGCGGTGGCGGTTGCGCTCATGATCGGGGTGCCCATGGTGATGCCGATCTGCTGGGTCATCGTGGTGAGGCCGGTGGCGAGGCCCTGTTCGTGGTCGGCCAGGCCGGAGGTGGCGGTGACCATGAAGCCGACGATGACGAGCATGTTGCCGACGTCGCCGGTGAAGGTGGCGGCGAGCAGGAGTGCCAGCGAGCCGTGCCCCTCGCCGAGGCCCAGCAGCGCGGCCGTGGACACCGCCTGGACGAGGCCGCCGGCGATCAGCGTCCGCCTGTTGCCCAGCCGGGCGATGACCCGGGGCGCCACCGAGCCGCCGACGACCGTACCCGCGCCCAGCACGCCGAAGGCCAGCCCGGCCGCAAGCGGGGAGAAGTCGAGCACCTCCTGGAGGTACAGGGTCAGCGGGAAGACCAGCGAGGTCTCGGTGAGGAACGCGAGCAGCCCGACGGCGTTCCCCCAGGCCACGGTCGGCTTCCGCAGCACCGCGAGCGGTATCAGCGGGGCGGCCGCGCGGCGACCGCCGGGGCGAGGAACAGTACGGCGAGGGCTAAGGGGAGCGCCTGACGGAGGACGAGACGGCCCACCTGCGCGCACTGACCCGCCCGTTCCGCCGTACGACCCCGTGCCGCCCGGAACACGCGAGCGCGTCGGTGAGGCAGTTGGCGGCCGCGATGCCGGGCGCCGACCAGCGCCTCACCGATCTCGTGAGCCAACTGACCATCCCTTCCCATGAGTTCTTGTCCCGCTGGAAGCGCCACCCGGTCCGCACGTGCACCTCGGGCGTGAAGCAGCTGCACCACCCGACCGCGGGCCCTTTGGACCTGGCCTTCGAGACGCTGACGCTTCCGGCTCCCTCGGGTCAGCGGCTGATTGCATACATGCCGGAAGCGGGGTCGGCCTCGGTACGGGCTCCGCATCTCCTGACGCGGACCGGCCCGGTCATGCCCCGGTGCGCGCAGCGGTGAGGACCGTGCCCCGTTCGAGCACGCTGACCGCCGCTCCCGACAGGTGCACCTTCGCGCTGTGCGGCGGGTCCACGAAATCGACGTCCTTCTGGTAGCGGAGAATCCGGACCAGGGTCAGAGGTCCCATGAACTCCTGTACCTCCTGAAACTTCTGGCCGACACGCACGATGTCGCCCACACAGCGCACCACGCACACCGCCGTGTCGAGGGTCTTCTCCTCGACCGACCAGACCTGGAGTCCGGCCGCGTCGATGCCATTTGTCATGCGTCCTGCTCTCCTCGGGGCCTCAAGGCAGTTCGGGAACCAGGTCCAGCCACGCGGACAGCTCCGAGCGGGCCGGGTCATCCGGGTCGAGGGCGTCCATGATGCTCCGTAGCGGTGTGAGCAGGTTCTTCGCATGCCGGAGGCGGAGCATCCGGGCCGGGGGAAGCTCCCGCCAGGCCGCCGCTGCGGCGGATACGTCCCCGCGTGACATTCCTATGCCTCGGAACACCGTCCTCTCCGTCGACGCACCAACCCAACGACCCTAGTGGGGACGGCGGTTTGCAATCGAAGAGAACGCCAAGAGGCGGCAGAGATCGCGTCATGATCACGTCGGGGGGAGCTCCCCCCCACGCCTCCACGAACACCTGTGCAACCCTCCCCCCTCCCCAAGAGTCAACCCGTGCATGACGCACCGGATATCACCCCGCGCCCGCAAGGGTGCGCTCGCCGCCGTTCTGGGCGGAGCACTGCTCGTGCCCGTCGCCGGGGCCGCCCCCGCATCCGCCGCCGCCGCGGTCACCTGCACCTCCGCCAAGGCCGGGCTCGCGGCCAAGCTCAGCAAGGACATCGGGGCCGCGGTCGACAAACGCAAGGGGAGCGTGGCGGTCGGGGTCTACGAGGCGGGCACGAAGACGTCGTGCACGCTGCGGGCGACCAGCGCGTACGACTCCGCCAGCACCGTCAAGGTCACCGTGCTGGCCACCCTGTTGTGGGACGCGAAGAAGCACAACCGGTACCTGACCGGCACCGAGACCTCGCTCGCCACGGCGATGATCACGAAGTCGGACAACACCGCGACCAGCAAGCTGTGGAAGCAGCTCGGCGCCGCGAAGGTCAAGAGCTTCCTCACGGCCGCCGGGATGACGAGGACGACGCCGGGTGCGAACGGCTACTGGGGCCTCACCCAGATCAACGTCACCGACGAGCAGAAGCTGCTGAAGCTCGTCACCGCCAAGAACTCCGTGCTGAGCGACAACTCCCGCGCCTACATTCTGAAGTTGATGGGCCAGGTCGTATCGTCCCAGCGCTGGGGCACCCCGGCCGGCGCCCCCTCCACCGTCGCCGTGCACGTCAAGAACGGCTGGCTGCAGCGCTCCACGCACGGCTGGCGCGTCCACAGCCTCGGCACCTTCGACGGCGGCGGCCACGACTACACCATCACCGTGCTGACCCAGGACAACAGCACGATGGACTACGGCGTCACCACCATCCAGAACATCGCCAGGGTCATACACAAGGACCTGGTCCCCACCACCGCCGCGACCTCCCGCTACGTCCCCACCAGCACCCCCCGCGAGGCGTTCGTCGCGACCCCGCCGCAGGGCTGATCCCTCACCGGGCGCTCACCCGCCGGTCACCGCGCACGCCCTACGGTGACCGGCATGCGCACCCGGACCCTGTTCGCGGCCCTCGCCGCCGCTGTCCGGCGGGGACCAGTCCCCGCAGGCGCACCGCCGTGCCGCCGCGTCCGGGCGGGCCGCGTCCGGCGCGCTGACGTGGCCCTTCTCCGGACTTGCCTTCCGCGCGGACGCCGTACGACGCGACGCGTTCCCGCACGGGTCCAAACGCCCCCGCCCGCCGGGCGGCGCGACCCTGCCCGGAATACCCCCTCGCACCCCCGTGTTTGTGCCTCACGGAAGATCAGGCAGAACGACGGAGGACACCCGCGTGGGACCGCAACAAGGATGGGCACGACGACTGGCGGCATACGCCTGGCGCCATCCGAAGGACGTCGTCCTGGCGCTAGGCGCCTCCCTGGGCGGGATGGCCGTCATGGCCTTCGTCCCGCTGATCACCAAGGTGATCATCGACGACGTGATCGGCGACCACACCCGCGACATGGCCCCCTGGGCCGGCGCCCTGATCGGCGCCGCGGTGCTGATCTACGTCCTCACCTACGTCCGCCGCTTCTACGGCGGACGGCTAGCCTTGGACGTCCAATACGACCTGCGCACCGGGATGTACGACACGATCACCCGGCTCGACGGCCGCCGCCAGGACGAGCTGTCCACCGGGCAGGTCGTCGGCCGCGCCACCAGCGACCTCCAGCTCATCCAGGGCCTGCTGTTCATGCTCCCGATGACCATCGGGAACGTCCTGCTCTTCCTGATCTCGCTCGGCATCATGGCCTGGCTGTCGCTGCCGCTGACCCTGGTCGCGCTGGCCGTCGCCCCCGCCCTCGGCTGGATCGCCCGCCGCAGCCGGACCCGGCTGCACCCCGCCACCTGGTACGCCCAGGCCCAGGCCGCCGCCGTCGCGGGCGTGGTCGACGGCGCGGTGAGCGGCGTCCGCGTGGTGAAGGGGTTCGGGCAGGAGGAGCAGGAGACCGGGAAGCTGCGCGAGGTCGGCCGCAGGCTGTTCGCGGGGCGGCTGCGCACCATCCGGCTGAACAGCAAGTACACCCCCGCCCTCCAGGCCGTTCCCGCGCTCGGCCAGGTCGCGATGCTGGCCCTCGGCGGCTGGCTGGCGGTGCGCGGGCACATCACGCTGGGCACCTTCGTCGCCTTCTCCACCTACCTCGCCCAGCTCGTCGGCCCGGTCCGGATGCTCGCCGTCGTCCTCACCATCGGCCAGCAGGCCCGCGCCGGCACCGAGCGCGTCCTGGAGCTGATCGACACCGAGCCGTCGCTGAGGGACGGCACCAAGCCCCTGCCCGCCGACGCCCCCGCCTCCGTCGAGTTCGACGGCGTCTCCTTCGGCTACGACCCCGAGCGGCCCGTGCTCGACGGGCTCAGCCTGGAGATCCGCCCCGGCGAGATCCTGGCCGTGGTCGGCTCCTCCGGCTCCGGCAAGTCCACCCTCTCCCTGCTGCTGCCGCGCTTCTACGACGTCACCCACGGTGCCGTCCTGGTCGGCGGCCACGACGTGCGCGAGCTGACGCTCGACTCGCTGCGCGCCGCGATCGGCCTGGTCCCGGAGGACTCCTTCCTGTTCTCCGCCACCGTCCGCGAGAACATCGCCTACGGCCGTCCCGACGCCACCGAGGACGAGATCGAGGCCGCCGCGCGCGCCGCCCAGGCCGACCGGTTCGTCCGTGAGCTGCCCGAGGGGTACGACACCAAGGTCGGCGAGCACGGCCTGACCCTCTCCGGCGGCCAGCGCCAGCGCCTCGCGCTCGCCCGCGCCCTGCTCACCGACCCCCGCCTGCTGGTACTGGACGACGCCACCTCGGCGGTGGACGTGCGGGTCGAGCACGAGATCCACGAGGCGCTCGCCCAGGTCATGGCGGGCCGCACCACCCTGCTCATCGCCCACCGCCGCTCCACCCTCAGCCTCGCCGACCGCATCGCCGTGCTCGACGGCGGTCGGCTGGTGGACCTCGGCACCGACGAGGAGCTCCAGGAGCGCTGTCCGCTCTACCGCAGGCTCCTCACCGACCCCGACGAACTGGGCGCCCCCTCGCCGGGCCACGCCCGCCCGGCCGGGCCGGCCGAGGACACCTCCGTCCGCGAGGAGCTGGACGCCGAGTTCGACGCCGAGCGCGGGGTCACCCCCCGGCTGTGGACCGGCGACCGCACACCGAGGGAGCAGACCCTCTCCGGCACCCCGGCCACCCCCGAGCTGCTCGCCCAGGTCGAGGCGCTGCCCCCGGCCACCGACACCCCGGACGTGGACGAGGCCCGCGCGGTGCGCGCCGAGGACTCCTACGGGCTGCGCCGCCTGCTGCACGGCTTCGGGCGCCCGCTCCTGGTCAGCCTGGCGCTGGTCGCCGTCGACGCGGGCTCCGGCCTGCTGCTGCCCGTGCTGATCCGGCACGGCATCGACGAGGGCGTGACCCGTACCGCCCTCGGCGCGGTCTGGGCGGCCTCCCTGCTCGGCCTGCTCACCGTGCTGGTGCAGTGGACCGCGCAGTACGGCGAGACCCGGATGACCGGCCGCACCGGCGAGCGGGTGCTGTACGCGCTGCGGCTGAAGATCTTCACCCAGCTCCAGCGGCTCGGCCTGGACTACTACGAGCGCGAGCTGACCGGCCGGATCATGACCCGGATGACCACCGACGTGGACGCGCTGTCCACGTTCCTGCAGACGGGCCTGGTCACCGCGTTCGTCTCGGTCGTCACCTTCTTCGGGATCATGGGCGCCCTGCTGGTTCTGGACGTCCAGCTCGCTCTGGTCGTGTTCGCCACGCTGCCCCCGCTGATCCTCGCCACCTTCTTCTTCCGCCGGGCGAGTGTGAAGGCGTACGAGCTGGCGCGGGAGCGGGTGTCGGTGGTGAACGCCGACCTCCAGGAGTCGGTGGCGGGCCTCAGGATCGTGCAGGCGTTCCGCCGCGAGCGGGACGGCGGGCGCCGGTTCGCCGAGCGCAGCGACTCCTACCGGCAGGCCCGTGTCCGGGGCCAGTTCCTGATCTCGGTCTACTTCCCCTTCGTCCAGCTCCTGTCCTCGGTCGCGGCCGCCGCCGTGCTGATCTCGGGTGCCGGGCGGGTGGAGGCGGCGACGCTGACCACGGGCGCGCTGGTCGCCTACCTGCTCTACATCGACCTGTTCTTCGCCCCGGTGCAGCAGCTGTCCCAGGTCTTCGACGGCTACCAGCAGGCCACCGTGTCGCTGGGCCGTATCCAGGAGCTGCTGCGCGAACCGGCCTCCACCGGGGCCGCCGACGCCCCGCTGGAGGTGCTCTCGCTGCGCGGTGACATCGCCTTCGAGGACGTGTCCTTCGCCTACGGCGACGAGGAGGAGGCGCTCACCGGGATCGACCTCGCCATCCCGGCCGGGCAGACCGTGGCGTTCGTCGGAGAGACCGGCGCGGGCAAGTCGACGCTGGTCAAGCTGGTGGCCCGGTTCTACGACCCGACCTCGGGCCGGGTCACCGCCGACGGCACCGACCTGCGCGCGCTCGACCTCACCTCCTACCGGCACCGGCTCGGGGTGGTGCCGCAGGAGGCGTACCTGTTCCCCGGCACGGTCCGGGACGCCATCGCCTACGGCCGGCCCGACGCCACCGACTCCGAGGTGGAGGCGGCCGCGCGGGCGGTCGGCGCGCACGAGATGATCGCCACCCTCGACGGCGGCTATCTGCACGAGGTCGCCGAGCGCGGCCGCAACCTCTCGGCCGGGCAGCGCCAGCTCATCGCGCTGGCCCGCGCCGAGCTGGTCGACCCCGACGTGCTGCTGCTGGACGAGGCGACGGCCGCGCTCGACCTGGCCACCGAGGCCCAGGTCAACCACGCCACCGACCGGCTCGCGGGCCGCCGCACCACCCTGGTGGTCGCCCACCGGCTGACCACGGCCGCCCGCGCCGACCGGGTCGTGGTGATGGAGCACGGGCGGATCGTGGAGGACGGCCGGCACACCGAACTCCTCGCCCGCGACGGCCGGTACGCCGACATGTGGCGTACCTTCATCGGGCAGTCGGAGCCGGAGGAACCGGTCGGCGTCACCTCCTGAGGAGTGCGCGCGCCGGGGTCCGCGCAACCATCCGGCACATCCGAAGCGTCCGTACATCAGTACGTAGATCGCAGAAGTGTGCCCTGAGGCGGGGGAGGACGAGCAGTGGACGGTGGGGCGATACGGCGGTGGGCGGCACTCGGCGCGGCCGCGCTGTCCCTGTCCGGGGTGTTCGCCCTCGCGGCGCCCGGCACCGCCGAGGCGGCGGCCGGCGGGCGGTGCGCGGGACGCGAGGTGCGCACGCTGCCGTTCGCGGCCGGCACCGTCCACCTCTACCGGGTCAACGGCTTCGTGTGCGCGACCACCGTCGCCAGGAAACCCGGTTCCGGTGTCCTCCTGGTCAGTGTGCAGGCGCGCGGCAACCGGCCGGTGACCGACCGGGGCCGCTACCGGTACCACGCCGGACCGGTGACCGTGCACGCCGGGCACCGGTGCGTCAAGGTGCGCGGAGCGGCCGGCCGGAGCACCGTCAGCTCCGGCTGGATTCTGTGCTGATCGCGCGAGGCAGCCAATCCCCTCTGGTGTGATGGCAGTTGCTCGGATAGCTTCCGGCGGACATCTGTCTCACAGGGGAGAGTGCGCATGCGCAAGGCGCTGAGATGGCTGCTGGCGCTCACGGTGCTCATCGGCACACTGGGCACGGCGGGCACAGCGGGGGCGGCCACCGCCGCACCGCCGGCACCCACGGACATCAAGGACCGGCTGCTGGCGATACCCGGCATCAGCCTGGTGGAGGAGAAGCCGTACACCGGCTACCGCTACTTCGTCCTGAACTTCACCCAGCCGGTCGACCACCGGCACCCGGACCGGGGCACCTTCCAGCAGCGGATCACCGTGCTGCACAAGGACGTGAGCCGTCCGACGGTCTTCTACACCAGCGGCTACAACGTCTCCACCACGCCGTCCCGCCGTGAGCCCACCCAGATCGTGGACGGCAACCAGGTCTCGCTGGAGTACCGCTTCTTCACCCCGTCCCGCCCGGCCCCCGCCGACTGGTCCAAGCTGGACATCTGGCAGGCGGCGAGCGACCAGCACGCCGTCTACGAGGCGCTGAAGCCGCTGTACTCCGCCAACTGGCTGGCCACCGGCGGCTCCAAGGGCGGCATGACGGCCACCTACTACGAGCGCTTCTACCCCCGCGACATGGACGGCGTGGTCGCCTACGTCGCCCCCAACGACGTGGTGAACGACGAGGACTCGGCCTACGACCGCTTCTTCGAGCGCGTCGGCACCAAGGAGTGCCGCGACAGGCTGAACGCCGTCCAGCGCGAGGCCCTGGTCCGCCGCAAGCCCCTGGAGCAGCGGTACGCCGAGTACGCCGCCGACAACGGCTACACCTTCACCACCGTGGGCTCGCTGGACAAGGCGTACGAGGCCGTCGTCCTGGACTACGTCTGGGGCTTCTGGCAGTACAGCGGCCTCGCCGACTGCGACTCCGTCCCGGCCGGCGCGGCCACCGCGACCGACGACGCGATCTGGGACTCGGTCGAAACCATCTCCGGCTTCTCCGCCTACACCGACCAGGGTCTTGAGCAGTACACGCCGTACTACTACCAGGCGGGTACCCAGCTCGGCGCGCCCACCATCCACTTCCCGCACATCGAGCGGAAGCTGATCCGCTACGGCTACCAGCCGCCGCGCAACTTCGTGCCCCGCTCCATCCCGATGCGCTTCCAGTACGGCGCCATGCGGGACGTGGACAACTGGGTCCGGCACCACGCCCGGCACATGCTCTTCGTGTACGGGCAGAACGACCCGTGGGGCTCGGAGCGGTTCCGCCCCGGCGCGGGCGCCCGTGACGCGTACGTGTACACCGCGCCCGGCATGAACCACGGCGCGAACGTCGCCGGGCTGGTCGCCGACGAGCGGGGCTTCGCCACCGCCCGCATCCTCAAGTGGGCCGGGGTGGCGTCCCCGGCTGTCCAGGCCGACCCGTCGGCGGCGAAGCCGCTGGCCCGGTTCGACGCCAGGCTGGACGTGCGGGACGTGGAGCGCGAGCCCGCGCTGCGCCCGTAACGCGTGCGGGGGAGGGGGCGCCGGAAACCCGTCCGGCGCCCCTTCCGCCGTTTCCGTCGCGGTGGGTGACGCCCCGTGAGTTCCCTTGACGGAAAGAAACTTCCCGGATATTGGTGACTTCCGAAAGTTTCCTTCAGCGGTTCTCTCCTTCGGAAGGGGCGCACGTGCACCACACCAGCACGGGAAGCACGGGAAGCACCGCGGGACCCTCCAGACGGTCCCTGTTCGCGAGCGCGGCCGGCTTCGGCGCCGCGCTCGCCGTCCCCGCCGCCTCCGGCACGGCCCACGCCGCCGTACCCGACGACGCGGCGCTGCGCGGGACCATCGCCCGGATGACGCTGGAGGAGAAGGTCGGCCAGCTCTTCGTCTCCCGGATCTACGGCCACTCCGCCACCGCCCCCGACCAGGCGGACATCGACGCCAACCTGTCGGAACTCGGGGTCCGCACCGCCGACGAGCTGATCGAGCGGTACCGGGTCGGCGGCATCATCTACTTCACCTGGGCCCACAACACCCGTGACCCGCACCAGATCGCGGACCTCTCCAACGGCATCCAGCGCTCCTCCCTGGCCCGGCCGCGCGGACTGCCCATGCTCATCGCCACCGACCAGGAGCACGGCGCCGTCTGCCGGATCGGCAAACCCGCCACCCTGCTCCCCGGCGCCATGGCGCTCGCCGCCGGCCGCTCCCGCACCGACGCCCGCACCGCCGGCCGCATCTCCGGCACCGAGCTGCGCGCGATGGGCGTCAACCAGGACTACGCGCCCGACGCCGACGTCAACGTCAACCCGGCCAACCCGGTCATCGGCGTACGGTCCTTCGGCGCCGACCCCGCCCTCGTCGGCGCCCTGGTCGCGGCCGAGGTGCGGGGCTACCAGGCGGCCGGGGTCGCGGCCACCGCCAAGCACTTCCCGGGCCACGGCGACACCGCCGTCGACAGCCACACCGGCTTCCCCGTCATCACGCACAGCCGGGAGCAGTGGGAGACGCTGGACGCGGTGCCGTTCCGGGCCGCCGTCGCCGCGGGCATCGACTCCGTGATGACCGCGCACATCCAGTTTCCCGCGCTCGACCCCTCCGGCGACCCCGCGACCCTCTCCCATCCCGTCGTCACCGGCATCCTGCGCGGCGAACTCGGTTACGACGGCGTCGTCATCACCGACTCCCTCGGCATGGAGGGCGTCCGCACCAAGTACGGCGACGACCGGGTCCCGGTGCTCGCGCTGAAGGCGGGCGTGGACCAGCTCCTCAACCCGCCGTCCATGGACGTGGCCTACCACGCGGTGCTGGCCGCCGTCCGGGACGGCGAGCTGACCGAGGCCCGCGTGGAGGAATCGGTTCTCCGCATCCTGCGCATGAAGGCGAAGCTCGGCCTGTTCCGGAGCACCCGCGTCACCCGCGCCGGCGTCGACCGGACCGTGGGCGACAAGCAGCACCTCGCCGCCGCGGACCGCATCGCCGAGCGCACCACCACCCTGCTCGCCAACGAGGGCCGGCTGCTCCCGCTGGACCGGCGCAGGCAGCCGAAGGTCCTGGTCGTCGGCGCCGACCCGGCCTCCCCGTCCGGCACCACCGGCCCGCCCACCGGTGTACTGGCCGCAGCGCTGAACGGACTCGGCTTCAGCGCGACGGCGTTGTCCACGGGCACCGCGCCCACCGCGGACGCCATCACCAGGGCGGTCACCGCCGCGAGGGACGCCGACGCGGTGATCGTGGCCACCTACAACGTCACGGCGGGCAGCTCCCAGCGCACCCTGGCCCAACGCCTGCTGGACACCGGCCGCCCCGTCATCGCCCTGGCGATCCGCAACCCGTACGACGTCGCCCAGCTGACCGAGGTCAGGGCGCACCTGGCCGCCTACTGCTGGACCGACGTCGAACTCCGGGCCGCCGCACGGGTGATCGCGGGCCGGGTGAAGCCGCGCGGCAAGCTCCCGGTGCCGGTCGCACGGGCGGACGACCCGGCGAAGGAGCTGTATCCCCTCGGGTACGGACTGAGCTACTGAGGGATGTCCCGCGGCCCCCGGCGGACGGTCCGGCGACAGCTGCGGCGCCGCGCCGCGTCGCCGATCCGCCGGGGATCACGGGCAGGCCGCTGGGAGCCCGCGAAAAAACTTCCCACGGGCGTGCAACCCTTCGCCGCCACCCGGTGTCGTACTACGCGTCAGGGCTTCGGGGGGGATTCCGTGGGGGGATCGCGAAGCTTTGGCGCGCAGGGGGAAAGCCGAGGGGGTGGCCCCGGTCGACGAGACCGGGGCCACCCCCTCGAAACTCTCTCAGGCGTCCGGTCCCGCCGGTCCCGGCCAGGACGCCGGCCCTCGGACCCGTGCGATCAGAAGAACACCCCGCAGCGCAGCAGCACGTTGGCGTAGGGGCGGGCCTCACCCGTACGTACCACCAGCCGTGCTCGCGCGGACATCCGCTTGAGCTCCTCGTGCGGGACCAGGGCCAGTCCGGGCAGCCGGGCGTCCAGCAGCGCACTCGCTTCGGGGTTGGCCGCCCGTACCTCCTCGGCCGCCGTGGCTCCCTCGACGGCCAATTCGTCCAGCAGGCCTTCCAGGACCTGGGCGAAGGTGGGGACGCCCGCACGGAAGGCGAGGTCCACCACCCGGGGCCCGTCCGGTATCGGCATGCCCGCGTCGCACACCAGGACCCCGTCGCCGTGGCCCAGTGCCGCCACGGCACCGGCCAGATGCCGGTTGAGAATGCCTGCCTTCTTCACCGTCCCCCGCCCTTCGTGCTGTCCGGCGTCCCGAGCGCGTCGACTTCGGCCGCCGTCGGGTACGACTCCTGCGCGCCCCGCCTGGTCACGGCCGCCGCGCCGACCCGGGCCGCGTAGGCGGCGGCTTCGGCCAGCCCCGCGCCCGACCCCAGTTTCCAGGCCAGCGCCGCGGTGAACGCGTCCCCGGCACCGGTGGTGTCCACCGCGTCCACCTTCACCGACGGCACCCGCCGCGCCCCGGACGCGTCGCACACCAGCGCGCCCTCGGCGCCCAGCGTCACGACCACCGAACGTGGCCCCGCGTCCAGCAGCAGCCGCGCCCAGTCCTCCGGTTCCTCGCCGGTGAGGGCGTCGCCGAGCAGCACCCGCGCCTCGTGCTCGTTGACGATCAGCGGGTCGCAGACCGCGAGCACCTCCGCCGGCAGCGGCTGCGGAGGCGACGGATTCAGCACGAACCGGTTCCCGTCCCCCAGTGTCCGGACGACCTCCGCCACCGTCTCCACGGGGATCTCCAGTTGCGCCGACACCACCCGGGAGCCGCGCACGAGACGCTCCGCGTCCCGCACGTCACCGGCGTCGAGCCGGGAGTTGGCGCCGGGCGACACCACGATGCTGTTGTCCCCGGAGGGGTCGACGGTGATCAGCGCGACGCCGGTCGGCGCCCCGCCCGCCGCCACGCTCGCGGTGTCCACACCGGCCGAGCGCAGCGAGTCCAGCAGCAGCCGGCCGTGGCCGTCGTCGCCGACCCGCGCCAGCAGAGCCGTGCGGGCGCCGAGCCGGGCGGCGGCGACCGCCTGGTTGGCGCCCTTGCCTCCCGGGTGCACGGCCAGGTCGCCGCCCAGCACCGTCTCGCCTGCGGCGGGCCGCCGCTCGACACCGATCACCAGGTCCGCGTTGGCCGAACCCACGACCAGGAGGTCGTAGTCGTACATGAGTTGTCTCCCTGAGAGATGGACCGGGGCGGCAGCCGCACCTGCCGGACACGGCCGCCCGCCCCTGCGCGCCGTCAGCCGGTGAAGCCCGCCACGTTCTGCTTCGTGACGACCTTCACGGGCACCTTCACCATCGGCTTGATCTTCTTGCCGTGCACCGCGTCCAGGGCGTTGTCCACGGCGATCCGGCCGAGCTGGCTCGGCTGCTGCGCGACCGAGGCGTACAGCGTGCCGCGCTTGACCGCGGTCAGGCCGTCCGGTGTGCCGTCGAAGCCGACGACCGCCACCGACCTGCCCGCCTTGGAGCCGAGAGCCTTGATCGCGCCGAGAGCCATCTCGTCGTTCGCGGCGATGACGCCCTGGACGTCGGGGTGCGCCTGGAGCAGGTTGGACATGACGTCCAGGCCCTTGGTGCGGTCGAAGTCGGCGGGCTGCTGGGCGACGACCTCGATGCCCGGATAGGCCTTCAGACCCTTGGCGAAGCCTGCCGCGCGCTCACGGGCGGCGGAGGTGCCCGCCTGGCCCTGCAGGATGGCGATCTTGCCCTTGCCGCCCAGCTTCTCGCCGATCGACCGGGCCGCCAGCTCACCGCCGGCGACGTTGTCGGAGGCGATCAGCGCGTCGATGGACGCCTTGTTGACGCCGCGGTCGACGGCGACGACCGGGATGCCCGCCCTGCCGGCGGCCTTCACGGAGTTGCTCGCCGCGTCGGAGTCCACCGGGTTGACGATGACCGCGCCGACCTTGGAGCTGGTGAAGTTCTGCAGCTGGTTGGCCTGCTGGGAGGCGTCGTTCTGGGCGTCCGTGACGGTCAGGTCCACGCCGCGCTTCCTGGCCTCGGCCTGGGCGCCCGAGCGGATCTGCACGAAGAAGGGGTTGTTGAGGGTGGACAGCGACAGACCCATCCTCGGGTTCGCCGAGGACGTCGAGCCGCTGTGCAGGAAGGAGGTCGCGCCCACGACGGCCACCGTGACCACGGCCGCGAGTCCGTACGTCGCCGCCTGCTTGCCCTTGGGGCCGCCCGCACCGGCCGCCGGGGTGGCCCCGGCCTTGCGGCGCACCGCGTCGAGCAGCACGGCGAGGGCGATGACGACACCGATCACGACCTGCTGCCAGAAGGCCGACACGTTCAGCAGGTTGAGGCCGTTCCTGAGCACGGCGAGGATCAGCGCGCCGACGAAGGTACCCGAGGCCTTGCCGGTGCCGCCCGCCAGGGAGGCGCCGCCGATGACGACCGCGGCGATGGCGTCCAGCTCGTAGCCGTCGGCGGCCTGCGGCTGCGCGGAGCCCAGCCGGGCGGCGAGCACGATGCCCGCGACGGCGGCGAACACGCCGGACAGGGCGTAGATGGCGAGCTTCTGCCGGTTGACCCGGAGGCCCGACAGCCGCGCGGCCTCCTCGTTGCCGCCGATCGCGTACATCGAGCGGCCGATGTAGGTGCGGCCGAGCACCAGGGCCGCGAGCAGCCCCATGGCCACCATGACCAGGACGGGCACCGGCAGCCAGCCGCCGAGGGTGTCACCGAGATGCGTGACCGACGCCGGGAAGGCGATCGGGACACCGCCGGAGATCACCAGGGACAGACCGCGCGCCACCGACAGCATGGCCAGCGTCGCGATGAACGGCGGCAGCTTGCCGTAGGCGATGAGGAAGCCGTTGACCAGGCCCGCGCCGACACCGGTGGCCATGGCGAGGACGACGGCGAGCGCGACCGGCATGCCGGACTGCGTGGCGCTCCAGGCCAGCACGGTCGAGGTGAGCGCGGCCACCGAACCGACCGACAGGTCGATGCCCGCCGCGACGATCACGAACGTCACACCGAAGGCGAGGATCGCCGTCACGGCGGCCTGGACGCCGATGTTGAGCAGGTTGTCCGTCGTCAGGAAGTCGCCGGACAGGGCCGACAGGGCGACGGCGAGGACGATCAGCGCGGTCAGCGCGCCGTTGTCGAGGAGCAGACGGCGCAGGCCGCCCGGGGCACCCGCCCCCGTCGTGCTCTTGAGCGTGTCAGTGGCCACGGGGGCCCTCCTTCTCGGTGGTGGTGTTCACGGCTTCGGTGGTGGGGGTGCTGACGGCGAGGGCCATGACGGTGTCCTGGGTGGCCTCGTCGGCGGTGAGTTCGCCCGCGATCCGGCCCTGTGCCATCACCAGCACCCGATCGCTCATGCCGAGCACCTCGGGCAGGTCGCTGGAGATCATCAGGACGGCGGCGCCCTGAGCCGTCAGTTCGTTGATCAGCTGGTAGATCTCGACCTTGGCGCCGACGTCGATGCCGCGCGTCGGCTCGTCGAGGATCAGCACCTTGGTGTCGGCCAGCAGCCACTTGCCGATGACCACCTTCTGCTGGTTGCCGCCGGACAGGGTCCGCACATGCTGGCCGAGGCCCGCCATGCGCACGCCGAGCTGTGCCGCGATCCGTTCGGCGGCGGTGTACTGCGCCTTGCGGTCCACCAGCCCGGCCCGGGTCGCGGACCGCATGGTCACCAGGCCCAGGTTCTCCGCCACGGAGGCGTCCAGCACCAGGCCCTGGCCCTTGCGGTCCTCGGGTACCAGACCGATCCCGGCGGTCATGGCCGCGTTCACGTCGCCGCGCCGCAGCTCGGCTCCGGAGACCCTGACGCTTCCCGCGTCGTAGGGGTCGGCGCCGAACACGGCGCGGACGACCTCGGTACGGCCCGCGCCGACCAGTCCGGCCACGCCGACGACCTCGCCGGCGCGCACCTCGAAGCTCACGTCGTGGAAGACGCCGCCGCGGGTGAGGCCCTCCACGCGGAGCAGGGGCTCGCCGGCGGCGGGGGGCCGCTCACGCGGGTACTGCTGCTCGATGGACCGGCCCACCATCAGCCGCACCAGCTCGTCCTCGGGGGTGGAGGCCGGGACCTGGCCGACGCTGCGTCCGTCCCGGATCACGGTGACCCGGTCGCCGAGCGCGGCGATCTCCTCCAGGTGGTGGGTGATGAACACGATGCCGACGCCGTCCGCGCGCAGGGTACGCACGATGGCGAACAACCTCTCGACCTCTTCCGAGGTGAGCACGGCGGTCGGCTCGTCCATGATCAGTACGCGTGCGTCCAGGCTCAGCGCCTTGGCGATCTCCACCATCTGGAGGCGCGCGATGCCGAGTTCACGTACCCGGGCGCGGGGCGAGACGTCGACGCCCACCCGTGCGAGGAGGAGCTCCGCGTCCGCCTCCATCTTCTTGCGGTCGATCATCCCGAGGCGGCGCGGCTGGCGGCCCAGGAAGATGTTCTCGGCGACCGTCAGCTCGGGGACCAGGTTGAACTCCTGGTAGATCGTGGCGATCCCGAGGCGTTCGGCGTCCTGCGCGCCCTGGATGCGCACCTCCTCGCCGCCGGCGAGGATCCGCCCGGCGTCGGGGGTGTGGGCACCGGAGAGGGTCTTGATCAGGGTGCTCTTTCCGGCGCCGTTCTCGCCGAGCAGTACGTGTACCTCGCCCCGGCGCAGGTCGAAGTCGACGCCGTCAAGCGCGACCACGCCCGGGAAGGCTTTCCGTATGCCTTCGATACGCAGCAACTCATCCGGGTCGCTCACGACGTGCTCCTTCGCACTGGGGAGGGGGACTGTGTGGGGGTCTGGGAGGCAGTCCGGGAGGGAGGCCCGGAGGCGGGGGGCTCACCGCACGAGCGGCGCACGACGAGCCGGGCGGGAAAGGCGGCGGACTCCGGGTCCCGTCCCTCGATCCGGGCCACCAGGGCCCGTACGGCGGTCCGGCCCAGTTCGCCCGTCGGCTGGGCGATCGCCGTGACCGGCGGGTCGGTGTGCACGAACCACGGGATGTCGTCGAACGCGGCGAGCGCGATGTCCTGCGGAACCCGCAACCCGCGGGCGCGGATCGCGTCCAGCGCGCCGAGCGCCATCAGGTTGTCGGCCGCGAAGACCGCCTCGGGCGGCTCCGGCAGGTCGAGGAACCCCTCGGTGACCCGGCGGCCGCTGGCGGCCTGGAAGTCGCCCTGGCCGGTGTAGGCGTCCGGCAGACCGAGCCCGTGGTCCGCCATCGCCTCGCGGAAGGCCTCCACACGCTCGCTACCGGTCGTGGTGCTGCCCGGTCCCGCGATGATGGCGAGACGCCGGTGCCCGAGGGCATACAGGTGCGCGACCAGGTCCCGCACGGCGGCGCGGCCGTCGGACCGTACGACGGGGACGTCGAGGTCCGGGATCCACCGGTCCACGAACACCATCGGGGTGCCCCCGCGCGCCGCGTCCTGCAGCAGCGGGGAGGCGCCGTCGGCGGGCGAGACCAGAAGTCCGTCGATCCGGCGGTCCAGCAGGGTCCGGATGTGGTGGTCCTGGAGATCGGGCCGCTCGTCGGCGTTACCGATGATCACGCTGTAGCCGAGGGCGCGGGCCTCCTCCTCCACCGAGCGGGCCAGCTCGGTGAAGTACGGGTTCAGCACGTCGCTGATGATCAGACCGAGGGTGCGGGTCTGGTCGGTGCGCAGGGACCGGGCGACGGCGTTCGGCCGGTACTCCAGTGCCTTCACGGCATCCAGCACACGGGAGCGCGCCTCGGCGCTCACCGAGGGATGAGCGTTCAGCACGCGCGAGACCGTGGCGACGGAGACACCCGCCGCGGCGGCGACGTCCTTGATGCTCGCCATCGACGGCTCCACCTCCTTGTGGAATCGTTTACAACGACGTGTTCCGGAGGATTGGAATCGATTACACGGGCTCCCGGCAAGCCCCTCCGGGGTGGCTGAAATCAGATCGTGATGAACCCCGCTCAGATGAGCGTGACCGGTGCGGGACTCGCTGTCCGCCCCCACCGGTACCTTCGGACCATGGCTCAGCAGGCGTCGGGACAGACGGGGAACAGCACGGGCGAACGGCAGTTGGCCGAGCTGGAGGGTGTGCTGGAGCGCATCACCTACGCCGACGAGGAGACCGGCTACACCGTCGCCCGCGTCGACACCGGCCGGGGCGGCGGCGACCTGCTCACCGTGGTCGGCGCGCTGCTCGGCGCACAGGTGGGGGAGTCGCTGCGGATGCGGGGCCGCTGGGGCTCGCACCCTCAGTACGGCAGGCAGTTCACCTGCGAGAACTACACGACCGTCCTGCCCGCCACCGTCCAGGGCATCCGCCGCTACCTCGGCTCCGGCCTGGTCAAGGGCATCGGCCCGGTCTTCGCCGACCGCATCACCCGGCACTTCGGCCTGGACACCCTGAGGATCATCGAGGAGGAACCGAAGCGCCTGATCGAGGTCCCCGGCCTCGGCCCCAAGCGCACCGGCCGGATCGCCGACGCCTGGGAGGAACAGAAGGCGATCAAGGAGGTGATGCTCTTCCTCCAGAGTGTCGAGGTCTCCACCTCCATCGCCGTGCGCATCTACAAGAAGTACGGCGACGCCTCCATCTCCGTGGTGAAGAACCAGCCCTACCGGCTCGCGGCCGACGTCTGGGGCATCGGCTTCCTCACCGCCGACCGGATCGCCCGGTCCGTCGGCATCCCGCACGACAGCCCCGAACGCGTCAAGGCCGGCCTCCAGTACGCCCTCTCCCAGTCCACCGACCAGGGCCACTGCTACCTGCCCGAGGAACGCCTCATCGCGGACGCGGTCAAGATCCTCCAGGTCGACACCGGCCTGGTCATCGAGTGCCTGGCCGAGCTGGCCGCACCCGGCGAGGAGGGCGAGGAGCCCGGAGTCGTAAGGGAGAAGGTGCCCGGACCGGAGGGCGGGGAGCCCGTCACCGCCGTCTACCTCGTCCCCTTCCACCGGGCCGAACTCTCCCTCGCCGCCCAGGTGTCGCGGCTGCTGCGCACCGGCGAGGACCGGATGCCCGCCTTCCGGGACGTGAACTGGGACAAGGCGCTCGGCTGGCTGAAGGACCGTACCGGCACCGACCTCGCGCCGGAGCAGGAGGCGGCCGTCCGGCTCGCGCTCACCGAGAAGGTCGCCGTCCTCACCGGCGGGCCGGGCTGCGGCAAGTCCTTCACCGTCCGCTCGGTCGTCGAACTGGCCCGCGCCCGGCGGGCCAGGGTGGTGCTCGCCGCGCCCACCGGACGCGCCGCCAAGCGGCTGGCCGAACTGACCGGCGCCGAGGCGTCCACCGTGCACCGCCTGCTGGAACTGAAGCCCGGCGGAGACGCCGCCTACGACCGCGAGCGCCCGCTGGACGCCGACCTCGTGGTGGTGGACGAGGCGTCCATGCTGGACCTGCTGCTCGCCAACAAACTGGTCAAGGCCGTACCGCCCGGCGCCCACCTGCTCTTCGTCGGTGACGTGGACCAGTTGCCCAGCGTCGGCGCCGGGGAGGTGCTGCGGGACCTGCTGGCCGAGCGGAGCCCGGTGCCCGCCGTCCGGCTCACCCGCGTATTCCGCCAGGCCCAGCGGTCCGGCGTGGTCACCAACGCCCACCGGATCAACGCGGGCCGGCACCCGCTCACCGACGGGCTGGACGACTTCTTCCTCTTCGTGGAGGACGAGACCGAGGAGGCCGGCCGGCTCACCGTGGACGTGGCCGCCCGCCGTATCCCGGCGCGCTTCGGCCTCGACCCGCGCCGGGACGTGCAGGTCCTCGCCCCGATGCACCGGGGCCCGGCGGGTGCCGGCGCCCTCAACGCCCTGCTCCAGCAAGCCGTCACGCCCGGCCGCCCCGACGTGCCGGAGAAGCGCTTCGGCGGCCGGGTCTTCCGGGTCGGCGACAAGGTCACCCAGGTCCGCAACAACTACGACAAGGGCGCGAACGGAGTCTTCAACGGCACTGTGGGAGTGGTGACCTCACTCGACCCGGTCGAGCAGCGCCTGACGGTGCTGACCGACGAGGACGAGGAGGTGGGGTACGACTTCGACGAACTGGACGAACTGGCCCACGCATACGCCGTGACCATTCACCGCTCCCAGGGCAGTGAATACCCGGCCGTGGTGATCCCTGTCACCACCGGTGCCTGGATGATGCTCCAGCGGAACCTGCTGTACACGGCGGTCACCCGCGCCAAGAAGCTGGTGGTGCTGGTGGGTTCGCGCAAGGCGATCGGGCAGGCCGTGCGCACGGTGTCGGCAGGCCGGCGGTGCACGGCGCTCGGCTTCAGGCTGGCCGGTTCCGTGCGTGTCGGCGAAAATGATCGATCAAATGAGTCATGAAGGTCACAGAGGCTTTCCGGATGCCCCACCGAGGGGGCAGGATGAGCAGGTTGACGGCACTGAGTGCCGCCAGTGGGCCAAGTGGCGACCCCGAGTGCACTCTCCTGAGCCAAATGGGGGATGGTAGAGACAGTCAGGGCACCTCGAAGATGAGGCACTAAGTCGGTGAGGGAAGACGTGAGCGAGCACACCAAGAACGACGCGGTAGTACTGCGGGTCGGCGGCGACGAGTACACCTATCCGGTGGTCGACAGCACCGTCGGCGACAAGGGCTTCGACATCGGGAAGCTCCGCGCCCAGACCGGTCTGGTGACCCTGGACAGCGGTTACGGCAACACGGCCGCGTACAAATCCGCCGTCACCTACCTCGACGGCGAGGCGGGCATCCTCCGCTACCGCGGCTACCCGATCGAGCAGCTCGCCGAGCGCTCCACCTTCCTCGAGGTGGCGTACCTCCTGATCAACGGTGAGCTGCCCACCGTCGACGAGCTGGCCAAGTTCAAGAACGACATCACGCGGCACACCCTGCTGCACGAGGACGTCAAGAACTTCTACCGGGGCTTCCCGCGCGACGCCCACCCGATGGCCATGCTGTCCTCGGTGGTCTCGGCGCTGTCCACCTTCTACCAGGACAGCCACAACCCGTTCGACGAGAAGCAGCGCGACCTCTCCACGATCCGGCTGCTCGCCAAGCTCCCGACGATCGCGGCGTACGCCTACAAGAAGTCGATCGGCCACCCGTTCGTCTACCCGCGCAACGACCTCGGCTACGTCGAGAACTTCCTGCGCATGACGTTCTCCGTCCCGGCCCAGGAGTACGACCTCGACCCGGTCGTCGTCTCCGCGCTGGACAAGCTGCTGATCCTGCACGCGGACCACGAGCAGAACTGCTCGACCTCCACGGTCCGCCTGGTCGGCTCCTCGCAGGCCAACATGTTCGCCTCCATCTCCGCGGGCATCAACGCACTGTGGGGCCCGCTGCACGGCGGTGCCAACCAGTCGGTGCTGGAGATGCTGGAGAACATCCAGGCCAACGGCGGCGACGTCGACTCCTTCATTCGCAAGGTGAAGAACAAGGAGGACGGCGTCCGCCTGATGGGCTTCGGCCACCGGGTGTACAAGTCCTTCGACCCGCGCGCCAAGATCATCAAGGCCGCCGCGCACGACGTCCTCTCCGCGCTCGGCAAGTCCGACGAGCTGCTGGACATCGCGCTGAAGCTGGAGGAGCACGCGCTCTCCGACGACTACTTCGTCTCGCGCAACCTCTACCCCAACGTGGACTTCTACACGGGTCTGATCTACCGGGCCATGGGCTTCCCGACCGAGATGTTCACGGTCCTGTTCGCCCTCGGCCGGCTGCCGGGCTGGATCGCCCAGTGGACCGAGATGATCAAGGAGCCGGGTTCGCGCATCGGCCGTCCGCGCCAGATCTACACGGGTGTCGTCGAGCGCGACTTCGTGCCGGTCGAGCAGCGCTGAGTCCGGAAAAGCGGAAGGCGCCCTGGCGTCGGTCCCCCCACGGGCCGACGTCCAGGGCGCCTTCCCATGCCCCGGTGCGGATTCCCCCCACGGGATCCGGGCCGGGCGCTCGGAGAGACAGCGCCTGAATTCGCTGTCCGAGCAGGACGGGCGGGCCCGCCATGCTCCGGTGACGTGAAACGTGTTGCGGTCTGCCGGGACAGCGCACGCTGGGAGGGCCGCTCAAAGCTTCCCGGTGTACGTGCCCCGGCAACGCTCCCCCAAGCTCTGAACTTCGTTCGAGCAGGGGGTACCCCCATCCGGAGAAGTCCCCCAAGACATCCCCAGACGCCAGCCGGCGCCCCCCAAGACGCTGGACTGACACCGCCAACTTAGACCTTCGAACCCCTTCGATGGTTACGTTCGCGTCACTGTGATCTGCGTCTCTTGCATACGTCCCATGGGTGCGCAAGAGCCCCGACACGGCGATCGGGACCCAGGCGTAAGGATGATGCGCGAGCCTTGTGAAGAGCTTATGTGAGGCGCGCGCCGGACTCCAGAGGGACTTCTACTTCTCCTCGGGGGACTTCTTCCGGCCATCCGCGGCACTTCCTGGCCCGCCGCCGCGGAACCGGCGCAGCCGCAGGCTGTTGGTCACCACGAACACCGAGGAGAAGGCCATCGCCGCTCCCGCGATCATCGGGTTCAGCAGCCCCGCGGCGGCCAGCGGCAGCGCGGCGAGGTTGTAGCCGAAGGCCCACGCCAGATTGCCCTTGATGGTGGCGAGGGTGCGCCGGGAGAGCCGGATGGCGTCGGCGGCCACCCGCAGGTCGCCCCGGACCAGGGTGAGGTCGCCGGCCTCGATCGCCGCGTCGGTGCCCGTGCCCATGGCCAGACCGAGGTCGGCGGTGGCGAGCGCGGCCGCGTCGTTCACCCCGTCCCCGACCATGGCGACGGTCCGGCCCTCGTCCCGCAGCCTTCGGACCACGTCCACCTTGCCCTCGGGCAGCACCTCGGCGATGACCTCGTCGATGCCGACCTCGCGCGCGACCGCCTCGGCGACCGTGCGGTTGTCCCCGGTGAGCAGCACCGGCGTCAGGCCGAGCGCGCGCAGTTCGCGCACCGCCTCGGCGCTGGTCTCCTTCACCGCGTCCGCGACGGCGAGCACCGCGCGCGGCTTCCCGTCCCAGCCCGCCACGACGGCCGTACGGCCCTCCTGTTCGGCCCTGGAGCGCGCGGCGGCCAGTTCCTCCGGCAGGTCCTGCCAGAGCCGTCCGGCGGCCACCTCGTGGCCGTCCACGCGACCGCGTACGCCTCGGCCGGGGACGTTCTCGAAGTGCCCGGCCGGGGGCAGCGCGCCGACGCGCTCCGCGGCGCCCTCCGCGACGGCGCGGGCGACCGGATGCTCGGAGGCGTGCTCCAGGGCGCCGACGAGCCGCAGCACCTGCTTCTCGTCCTCGCCGGAAGCGGTGTACACCTCCTGCAGCGTCATCCGCCCGGTGGTGACGGTGCCGGTCTTGTCGAGGACGACGGTGTCGACGCGACGGGTGGACTCCAGCACCTCGGGGCCCTTGATCAGGATGCCGAGCTGCGCGCCCCGTCCGGTGCCGACCATCAGCGCGGTCGGGGTGGCCAGGCCCAGGGCGCAGGGGCAGGCGATGATCAGCACGGCGACGGCGGCGGTGAACGCGGCGACCGTGTCCCCGGTGGCGCCCAGCCAGACGCCGAAGGTGCCCAGCGCGATGAGGATGACGACGGGCACGAACACGGCGGAGATCCGGTCGGCCAGGCGCTGCACCTCGGCCTTGCCGTTCTGCGCGTCCTCCACCAGCCGGGCCATCCGGGCCAGCCGGGTGTCCTCGCCGACCCGGTCCGCCTCGACCAGCAGCCGCCCGCCCGAGTTGACGGTGGCGCCGGTGACCCGGTCGCCGGGGGAGACGTCGACGGGCACGGACTCGCCGGTCAGCATGGAGGCGTCGACGGCCGAGGTGCCCTCCAGCACCGTGCCGTCGGTGGCGATCTTCTCGCCGGGCCGCACCATGAACCGGTCGCCCACGGCGAGCGAGCCCACGGGAATCCGCGTCTCCCGCCCGTCCCGCAGTACGGTCACGTCCTTGGCGCCCAGCTCCATCAGCGCCCGGAGCGCGGCACCGGCCCGGCGCTTGGAGCGGGCCTCCAGGTAGCGGCCGAGCAGGATCAGCGCGACGACCCCGGCGGCGACCTCCAGGTAGATGACGGAGGTGCCCTCGGAACGGGAGACGGTGAACGAGAAGGCGTGCCGCATGCCGGGCATGCCCGCGTGGCCGAGGAACAGGGCCCACAGCGACCAGCCGAACGCGGCCAGCGTGCCGACCGAGACCAGGGTGTCCATGGTGGCCGCGCCGTGCCGCAGGTTGGTCCAGGCGGCCCGGTGGAAGGGCCACCCGCCCCAGACGACCACGGGTGCGGCGAGGGTCAGCGAGAGCCACTGCCAGTTGTCGAACTGGAGCGGCGGGACCATGGCCATCAGGATGACGGGCACGGCGAGCAGGGCGGAGACCAGCAGCCGCTGCCGGAGCGCGGACGGTTCGGCGTCCGGCTCGGCCGCCCCGGCGAACTCCTCCGCGCCGGCGGCGGGTTCGGGCTCCGGGGGCCGGGGTTCCTCGGCGGTGTACCCGGTCTTCTCGACGACCGCGATCAGGTCCGCGACGTGGACGCCGGCGCCGAAGCTGACCTTCGCCCTCTCCGTCGCGTAGTTCACGGTGGCGCTCACGCCGTCCATGCGGTTGAGCTTCTTCTCCACCCGCGCGGCGCAGGACGCGCAGGTCATGCCGCCGATGAGCAGCTCGACCCGGTTCTCGTCCGCCTCGGGCGCCGTACGCCCGGTCTCTGCGGTGGTGCTGGTCATGCCCGGACTCCAGACATCGGACCGGACCTCACGGAATCCAGTATGAGCTGGTCGGTACGGCCCGGTCGGGGAAGGGTTGCGCGGTCCGCGCGCGGAACGCGCGGACCTGCGGGGTGGTGCTCAGGCCCGGCCGGTCAGTTCGAAGCCGGCCTCGTCGACGGCGGCGCGCACGGCCTCCTCGTCGAGCGGGGCCGCCGAGACGACGGTGACCTCACCGGTGGAGGCGACGGCCTTCACCGAAGCGACGCCGGGGAGCTCGGAGATCTCGCCGGAGACGGAACCCTCGCAGTGGCCGCAGCTCATGCCGCTCACCTGGTAGACGGCGGTGACGGAGCCGGGGGTGTCGGTCTGGGCGCTCATGTCGTTCTCCTCGTCGTGCCGGGGTGTCCTCGGGGGACCCTCACTCTTCGAACATTATACCCCTAGGGGGTATTCCCTAAGGGGGTGCCGAGTGCGGAGGGGATTCACCGGCACCCTATGTATACGCCCGCTTTGTCGCAGTACGGCGAACGCCCGCACACCGTCCCCCGGGGGGAGGTGTGCGGGCGTTTCGGTGGCGGGGGGCCGGATCCGGATCAGTCCGCTCCGCGGCCCCGGTTTCCGGGCCGGGAGGCGACCCAGGCGCGCACGGTGTCAGCGTGCCAGTAGGGCTTGCCGCTCTCCACGAGGTCGGGTGGCGGGAGCAGGCCGTGTTTCCGGTAGGACCGGACGGTGTCCGGCTGTACCCGGATGTGTGCCGCGATCTCCTTGTAGGACCAGAGCCTGCGGTCGGTCATGCGTCGCACCTCCTGCGCGCGCCGCGGCGGCGGCCGGGGAACGGCCGTCGGGGGAGCCCGGCGCTGTGCTGGTGATCACCAAGCCTGTGCCCGGTCAACGACGCAGAGTGACCACGGGCAAGCGGCTGTGGGCCGGGTGTGACGGAGGACCCGCGTACGCGCGACATACGTGACAGGAGGGGTGCGTTCGTGACACAACCGCAGCAGAGGAAACCGGGGCGCGGCGGGCGTGGCGGATTGACCCGGACGGGCGGGGCCGTGCGGGGGCGTCCGGCGGTGCGCCCGCCGGGAGGGTTCACCGGTGGCCCGGGTCTACACGCCGCACGACCTCAGGAACGCGCGGGTGCGGCGGGCGATCGGCAGCGGCCGGTCCGGCTCGCAGGGGTACATGTCCTGCTCGACGACGGCGAACAGGTCCGTGTCCAGCCGGGCCGCCGCCTCCAGCACCGGGCCGAGCGCGGGCACCCCGGCGGGGGGTTCGCACATCACGCCCCGCGCGACCGCCTGGCCGAAGGGCGTGCCGTCCGCGCGCACCTCGGCGAGGACCTCGGGGTCGACCTGCTTGAGGTGGAGGTAGCCGAGCCGCTCGCCGTAGGTCTCGATCAGCTCGACGCTGTCCCCGCCGCAGTAGGCGTAGTGGCCGGTGTCCAGGCAGAGCGAGACCAGGTCGGGGTCGGTGGCGTCCAGGAAGCGGGTGACGTGGGCCTCGGTGTCGATGTGGGTGTCGGCGTGGGGGTGGACGACGATCGTCAGGCCGTACCGCTCGCGCACCTCGTGGCCGAGCCGCTCGGTCTGCTCGGTCAGGTCGCGCCACTGGGCCGGGGTCAGTTCGGCCGGCTCCAGTACCGCGCCGGTGCGGTCGTCCCGCCAGAAGGAGGGGATGACGACGAGGTGGCGGGCGCCGGTCGCGCGGGTCAGCCCGGCGACCGCCGACACGTGCTCCCAGGTCTTCTCCCACACCGCCGGGCCGTGGTGCAGCCCGGTGAACACGGTCCCGGCCGACACCCTCAGCCCGCGCCGGGCGGTCTCCTCGGCGAGCACCCCGGGGTCGGTGGGCAGGTACCCGTAGGGGCCCAGCTCGATCCACTCGTAGCCGGCCGCGGCCACCTCGTCCAGGAAGCGCCGCCAGGGGACCTGGGCGGGGTCGTCCGGGAACCAGACGCCCCAGGAGTCGGGCGCCGATCCGACGCGGACACGGGACGGCGGGGAGGGCGGCATCGACGTCATGGCCGCCAGCGTGCGGGCCGCCCGAAAGGGTGTCAATAGCTGGTCCGAATGTCCGGACAAAACGTTGACACGGCTCACCGGACCGGACTAGAAAGCCGGGTGGGAGTCCTGGCGGGGTAGTGGTCCTGACGAATCCTTGGCGAAGGGGAGTCGATGGCGTACGACCTGATCACCATGGGACGGATCGGGGTGGACCTCTACCCTCTGCAGACCGGTGTCCCGCTCGACCGGGTGTCGTCCTTCGGCAAGTTCCTCGGCGGCTCCGCGAGCAACGTCGCCGTCGCCGCCGCCCGCCTCGGACTCGCGAGCGCCGTCATCACCCGAACCGGTGACGACCCGTTCGGTACGTACCTCCACGAGGCGCTGCGGGGCTTCGGCGTGGACGACCGCTGGGTCACCCCGGTACCCGGCCTGCCCACCCCGGTCACCTTCTGCGAGGTCTTCCCGCCGGACGACTTCCCGCTCTACTTCTACCGCCGGCCCAAGGCCCCCGACCTGGAGATCCACCCCGGCGAACTCGACCTCGGCGCGATCGGTGCCGCCCGCGTCTTCTGGGTCACCGGGACCGGCCTGAGCGAGGAGCCCAGCCGCACCGCGACCCTGGACGCACTCGCCCACCGCGCCCGGTCCGGCACCACGGTCTTCGACCTGGACTGGCGGCCGGTGTTCTGGAGCGACCCCGACGCGGCCCGCCCCTTCTACGCCGAGGCCCTGCGGCACACCACCGTCGCCGTCGGCAACGTGGACGAGGTGGAGATCGCCACCGGCACCCGGGAACCGCACGCCGCCGCCCGCGCGCTGCTGGACGCCGGGGTGGAGCTGGCGGTGGTGAAACAGGGGCCCAAGGGCGTCCTCGCCGTCCACCGCGACGGCGGGAGCGCGGAGGTGCCCCCGCTGCCGGTCACCGTCCTCAACGGGCTCGGTGCGGGCGACGCGTTCGGGGGTTCGCTGTGCCACGGTCTGCTCCGGGGATGGGACCTTGAGACGGTCATGCGGCACGCCAACGCCGCCGGGGCGATCGTGGCCTCGCGGCTGGAGTGCTCGTCGGCCATGCCCACGCCGGACGAGGTGGCGGCGGCGCTGGCGGCGGGGGCGGTGCGGTGAGCCCCGTGCGGGCCGGAACCCCGGGCGGTTCCCCGCGGGAGCAGGCCGCCGGGTACGAGAAGTGCCGCGGCGCGCTGCGGCTTCCCACCGTGCGCGGCCTGGTGGCCGGCCGCACACTGCTGTACCCGGCGGACGGCGATGTGGCCGCCGCCGTCGACACCGCCGCAGGACTGCTGTGAGGGCCCGCATGACGAGCACCCGACTCCATCTGCCGCACGGCGAGGCCGCGAGCGGCCCGTACGCGCTCGACATCGGTCCGGGTCAGGAGGGCTGGACGCACACGCGGCTGCGCGTCGTGGAGCTGGAGGCGGGCGGCGCCCATGCCTTCGACACCGGCGCCGCCGAATGGATCGTGCTCCCCCTCCAAGGTGCATGTACCGTACAAATTGATGGGCGCGAGTTTCAGATCCGCGGCCGGGAGAACGTGTACGCGGCAGTCTCCGACTTCGCGTACGCCCCCCGCGACAGCCGGGTCCAGATCGCCTCCGGCGCGGGAGGCCGCTTCGCCCTGGCAGGAGCGAAGTGCGAGCGAAGACTCCCCGCCCGCTACGGCCCCGCGCCGGAGGTCCCCGTCGAACAGCGCGGCAGCGGCACCTGCGCCCGCCAGGTGCGCAACTTCGCCGCCGCCGACACCTTCGACTGCGACCGGCTCATCGCCGTGGAGGTCGTCACCCCCGGCGGCAACTGGTCGTCCTACCCGCCGCACAAGCACGACGAGCACCGCCCGGGGGAGGAGTCCGAGCTGGAGGAGATCTACTACTTCGAGATCGCGGACGGCGGCCTGGGCTACCAGCGCGTCTTCCCCTCCCGCGCGGGCGGCGCCGACCTGCTCGCCGAGGTCCGCACGGGTGACGCGGTGCTCGTACCCGACGGCTGGCACGGCCCGTCGATCGCCCAGCCCGGCCACGACATGTACTACCTGAACGTGATGGCCGGACCCGGCGCCGGCCGGGAATGGCGGATCAGCTTCCACCCCGACCACACCGCCCACACAGGGGGTTACCGGTGACCACCAGGCTCACGGTCGCGCAGGCACTCGTCCGCTTCCTCGCCGCCCAGTACACCGAACGCGACGGCGTGCGGCAGCGGCTCGTCGGCGCCACCTGGGGGATCTTCGGCCACGGCAACGTCGCCGGGATCGGCCAGGCGCTGCTGGAACACCGGGAGTCGATGCCGTTCCACCAGGGCCGCAACGAGCAGGCGATGGTGCACGCGGCCGTCGGGTACGCCCGCCAGTCGGGCCGCCTCTCCACCCACGCCGTGACCACCTCCATCGGCCCCGGCGCCACCAACCTCGTCACCGGCGCCGCACTGGCCACCGTCAACCACCTGCCCGTCCTGCTGCTCCCCGGCGACGGCTTCGCCGCCCGCCCCGCCGACCCGGTCCTCCAGCAGCTCGAACTCCCCTACGCGGGAGATGTGTCGGTGAACGACACGCTGCGCCCGGTGTCCCGGTACTTCGACCGGATCACCCGCCCCGAGGTCCTGATCCCGAGCGCGCTCGCGGCCGTGCGGGTGCTCACCGACCCGGTCGAGACCGGCGCCGTCACTCTCGCGCTTCCGCAGGACGTGCAGGCCGAGGCGTACGACTGGCCCGAGGAGTTCTTCGCCGACCGGGTGTGGACCGTGCGCAGGCCCGGAGCCGATCCGGCGGAAATCACCGAAGCGGTGCGGATGATCCGGGAGGCCCGGCGTCCCCTCGTCGTCGCGGGCGGCGGGGTCCACCACAGCCGGGCCGAGGACGGGCTCGCGGAGTTCGCCGCCGCCACCGGCATCCCGGTCGCCTCCACCCAGGCCGGCAAGGGCTCCCTGCGGTACGACCATCCCCAGGACGTGGGCGGCATCGGCCACACCGGAACCGCCACCGCCGACGAACTCGCCCGCGCGGCCGACCTGGTGATCGGGGTCGGCACCCGGTACACCGACTTCACCACCGCCTCCGGCACCCTCTTCGCCGACCCCGGCGTGCGCTTCGTCAACCTCAACATCGCGCCCTTCGACGGTCACAAGATGGCCGGGCTGCCGCTGGTCGCCGACGCCCGCAGCGGACTGGGCGAGCTGACCGAGGCGCTGGGGATGCACGGGCACCGGGTGCCGGAGGCGTATCTCACGGCCTACTCGGCGGCCAAGGCGGACTGGGAACGCCGGGTCGACGCCTGCTTCGCCGCCGGGGACCCGGACGCGGCGCCGGCCCAGACCCAGGTGATCGGCGCACTGGACGCCCTGGTGGACGCGAGCGACATCATCGTGGGCGCGGCCGGCTCCCTCCCCGGCGACCTGCACAGACTCTGGCGCACCCGCGCCCGCGACCAGTACCACCTGGAGTACGGCTACTCCTGCATGGGCTACGAGATCCCGGCCGCCCTCGGCGTGAAGCTCGCCGCGCCCGAGCGGAACGTCTGGGCGCTGGTCGGCGACGGCACGTACCTGATGATGCCGACCGAGATCGTCACCGCCGTGCAGGAGGGCGTGGCGGTGAAGATGGTGCTGATCCAGAACCACGGGTACGCCTCCATCGGCGGGCTGTCGGAGGCGGTCGGTGCCGAGCGCTACGGCACGGCCTACCGGCGCCCCGCCGCGGACGGCACCCTCACCGGTCCGCCGCTCCCCGTCGACCTCGCCGCCAACGCGGCCAGCCTGGGCATGCGGGTGCTGCGCGCCCGTACGGTCCTGGAGTTGCGGGAGGCCCTCACCGAGGCGCGCGCCGCCGACACTCCCACTTGTGTCTACGTGGAGACCGAAACGTCCGACAGTGTGTCGGGCGCGCCCGCGGCCGCGGCCTGGTGGGATGTTCCTGTGGCCGAGACCGCGGCCAGGCCGTCCGCGGTCAAGGCCCGTGAGCTGTACGAACGGCATCTGCCGGCCCGCCGCCGCCATCTGTGACAAGGAGCCCGAGGACATGACGAAGATCGTCAACCACTGGATCGGCGGCAAGACCGCCGAGGGCGCGTCGGGCACGTACGGGCCGGTCACCGACCCGGCGACCGGCGAGGTCACCACCAAGGTCGCCTTCGCGGGCGTCGAGGAGGTGGACGCGGCGGTCGCCGCCGCCAAGGACGCCTTCGCCACCTGGGGGCGGTCCTCGCTGGCCCAGCGCACGTCCATCCTGTTCACGTTCCGCGCCCTGCTGGACAGGCACCGCGACGAGATCGCCGCGCTGATCACCGCCGAGCACGGCAAGGTGCACTCCGACGCGCTCGGCGAGGTCGCGCGCGGCCTGGAGATCGTGGACCTGGCCTGCGGGATCAGCGTCCAGCTCAAGGGCGAGCTGTCCACCCAGGTCGCCACCGGCGTCGACGTGGCCGCGATCCGCCAGCCGCTCGGCGTGGTCGCGGGCATCACCCCGTTCAACTTCCCCGCCATGGTGCCGATGTGGATGTTCCCGCTCGCCATCGCGTGCGGCAACACCTTCGTGCTGAAGCCCTCGGAGAAGGACCCGTCGGCGGCCCTGAGGATCGCGGAGCTGCTGGCCGAGGCCGGGCTGCCGGACGGCGTCTTCAACGTCGTGCACGGTGACAAGGTGGCCGTCGACCGGCTGCTGGAGCACCCGGACGTGAAGGCGGTGTCCTTCGTCGGCTCCACCCCGATCGCCCGCCACATCCACACCACCGCCTCCGCCCACGGCAAGCGCGTCCAGGCCCTCGGCGGCGCCAAGAACCACATGCTGGTCCTGCCCGACGCCGACCTCGACGCGGCGGCTGACGCGGCGGTGAGTGCCGCCTACGGCTCGGCGGGCGAGCGCTGCATGGCCATCTCCGCGGTCGTCGCGGTGGGCTCCATCGGAGACGAGCTGGTGCGGAAGATCCGCGAGCGCGCCGAGAAGATCAAGATCGGCCCCGGCACCGACCCCACCTCGGAGATGGGCCCGCTGATCACCAAGGCCCACCGGGACAAGGTGGCCTCCTACGTCACCGGCGCCGCCGACGAGGGCGCCGAGGTCGTGCTCGACGGCACCGGGCACACCGTCGAGGGCCACGAGGGGGGCCACTGGATCGGCATCTCCCTGCTCGACAAGGTGCCGACCAGCGCCAAGGCGTACCAGGACGAGATCTTCGGCCCGGTGCTGTCCGTGCTGCGCGTCGACACCTACGAGGACGGCGTCGCCCTCATCAACGCCTCCCCCTACGGCAACGGCACCGCCATCTTCACCCGCGACGGCGGCGCCGCCCGCCGCTTCCAGCTCGAGATCGAGGCCGGCATGGTCGGCGTCAACGTCCCCATCCCGGTCCCCGTCGGCTACCACTCCTTCGGCGGCTGGAAGGACTCCCTCTTCGGCGACCACCACATCTACGGCAACGACGGCACGCACTTCTACACCCGCGGCAAGGTCGTCACCACCCGCTGGCCCGACCCCTCCGACGCCCCGGCGGGCGTCGACCTGGGCTTCCCGCGCAACCACTGAGCCACACGTACATCCGGGCCCGAAGGCGGCTTCCACCGCCCTCGGGCCCGTCTTTTTTCGGCCACGGGCCTGCGGTTCCCGTACGGCCGACAAGGGCGGAGGCGCCTGCGAGATAGTGCTGTTTCGGTCGTCCGACGGCGGTCAGAACTGCGGATTCCGTAGGTCGGCACCCATTGACGTGGCGGTTTTCGTCGGTGTTCGATGCAGCGCCGGGAGCGAGACGTACGACACACAGCGAGCCGCCGGAGGCGATACCGCTCCCGCCCGAGCCAGCACCGCACGAGTCGATCGGACGCCGCATGACCGACACGCTCCGCCCCGCCGAGCCAGCCAGCGCCGCAGAGACCGGTGACGGCCGGCGGAAACTCAAGCGCTCCATCGGCGTCGTCGGCGGCACCCTGCTGACGCTCTCCTGCGTGACGCCCGCCTCCACCCTCTTCGTGGTCGTCCCCGACCTCTTCGGCAGCCTCGGCACCGCGACCGCCCTCACCATCGCCGTCGGCTCGCTGCTCTGTGTCGCCGTGGCGTTCTGCTACGCCGAGCTGGGCACCCTCATCCCCAGCGCGGGCGGCGAGTACGCCATGGTCTCCACCCTCGCCGGACGCCTCGCGGGCTGGCTGGTGTTCGTGCTGTCGCTGCTGGTCGTCGTGATCGTGCCGCCCGTCATCGCCATGGGCACCGCCGACTACATCGCCCCCCTCGTCCACGTGGACCCCGCCCTCACCGGCGCCGGGGTCATGCTGCTCGCCACCCTCGCCGGACTGCTCGACCTGCGCGCCAACGCCTGGATCACCGGGGTCTTCCTGGTGCTGGAGGTGATCGCGGCCGCCGTCGTCGCGGTGCTCGGCTTCTCCCACGCCCACCGGGGCCCCGGCAGCCTGGTGTCGATGCAGGTGGCCGGAGCCCACGGCGGCACCGACCCCGTCACCGCCGCACTGGTCGTCTCCGGACTCGCCATCGCCCTCTTCGTCACCCAGGGCTTCTCGACCGCCGTCTACCTCTCCGAGGAGCTGGAGCACCCCCGCCGGGACGTGGCCCGCACCGTGCTCGCCACCCTCGCCATCTCCACCGTGATCATCCTGGTGCCGGTCGCCGCCATCACCCTGGGCGCCACCGACCTGAAGGAGCTGACCGGCGGCGATCTCAGCGCGATGGTCACCGCGTGGTCCGACACCGCCGTCGGCACCTTCGTCAGCCTCTGCGTCGCCCTCGCCATCGTCAACGCGGGCATCGTGATGGTCATCCAGAACTCCCGCGTCCTGTTCGCCTCCGCCCGCGACAAGGCGTGGCCCACCCCGGTCAACGACCTGCTCTCCCGGCTCGGCCGGTTCGGCTCGCCCTGGGTCGCCACCCTCACCGTCGGCGTGCCCGGCGCCCTGCTCTGCTTCGTCGACCTGGACACCCTCTACGGCGTCACCGGGGTCTCCGTCACCGCCATGTACCTGCTCGTCGCGATCGCCGCGCTGCTCGGCCGCCGCGACAGCCACCGGCACACCCCGGCCTGGCGGATGCCGCTGTGGCCGGCCGTACCCGTGCTGCTGATCGCCGTCCTCGGCTACGTCCTGGTCCGGCAGGAGCCGGCCTACCTGCTGTGGACCGGCGGCATCACCGCCGCCGCCACCCTGTACTGGGCGCTGTACCTGCGCCCCCGCCGCGACACCCACTGGCTGGTCTCGCTCCCCGAGGACACCCGGAGCTGACGCCCGCGCCCGGAGAGGGCGGATCCCTACCGCGCCCGCAGTACACCCGCCCGGACCCGTACTCCCGAAGGATGGGCGGGAGTTCAGCCCGGCGGGGCCGTCCGGCGGGGAGGGCGGCCCGTACCGTTGGGTCATGGATCTTCGAGTGCCCCGGCCGCTGAAGAGGCCCCGGCGGGCCGCCGCCGCGCTGGGGGCCGCCGCACTGCTCGCCGCCACCGGTACGTGGACGGCGACCGCGTCCGGCACGCCCGGCCCGCACCGCAGCGACCGGGTACTGACCATGGCCGACGGCACCCGGGTGGACACCTCGTACTTCACCTCGGAAGGAGGCGGCCGACGCCCCGCAGTCCTCCTCGCCCACGGTTTCGGCGGCAGCAAGGACGACCTGCGCGCCCAGGCCGAGGACCTCGCCGGGCACGGGTACGCCGTACTCACCTGGTCCGCCCGGGGGTTCGGCCACTCGACCGGGAAGATCGGGCTCAACGACCCGGCGCACGAGGTCACCGACGTCTCCCGGCTCCTCGACTGGCTGGCCAAGCGGCCCGAGGTCCGCCTCGACAGGTCCGGCGACCCGCGCGTGGGCATCGCGGGCGGCTCGTACGGCGGGGCGATCTCCCTGCTGGCGGCCGCACACGACCCGCGCATCGACGCCATCGCGCCCGCCGTCACCTACTGGGACCTCGCCGACGCCCTCTTCCCCAACGGCGTGTTCAAGAAGCTGTGGACCGGCGTGTTCTTCAACTCCGTCGGCGGCTGCGGACGGTTCGAGCCGGCACTGTGCGCGATGTACCAGCGCGTCGCCCAGTCCGGGGTCCCCGACGCCGACGCCCGAGCCCTGCTCGACCGCCGCTCACCCTCCGCCGTCGCCGGCCGCGTCAAGGTCCCCACCCTGCTCTTCCAGGGCCAGACCGACTCCCTGTTCACCCTCGCCCAGTCCGACGCCGCCGAGCGCGCGATCCGGGCGGGCGGCGCACCCGTGAAGGTCGACTGGATCGCGGGCGGCCACGACGGGGGAGACCTGGAGACCGGCCGGGTCCAGGGGCGGGTACGGGACTGGTTCGACCACTACCTCAAGGGCGAGTCCGTCGACACCGGGCCCGCCTTCCGGATCACCCGCACCGGCGGCGTCGACTCCACCGACGGCGGCACCCGCAGCCGGGGCGCCACCGCCGACGCCTACCCCGGCCTGCGCGGCGCCCCCCGCACCATCGCCCTCACCGGCCGCCCGCAGCGGATCGCCAACCCGGCCGGGGCGAGCCCGCCCGCCGTCTCCGCCCTGCCCGGCCTCGGCGGGGGCGGCCTCGCCCAGCTCTCCGCCCTCGGCACCGGCGTCTCCCTCGACTTCCCCGGTCAGTACGCCGCATTCGACGCCCCGCCGCAGCGCACCGCCCTCCGCGTCACCGGCACCCCGACCGCCCGCGTCCACATCAGGTCCACCAGCGCCGACGCGGTGCTCTTCGCCAAGCTCTACGACGTCGGCCCCGGCGGCGGCCAGGTGCTCCCCGGCCAACTCGTCACCCCGCTCAGGATCACCGGCGCCAAGCAGGGCAAGGACGTCACCGTCACCCTCCCGCCCGTCGACCACGAGGTGCAGCAGGGCCACCGCCTCCGCCTGGTCCTCGCCACCACCGACCTCGGCTACGCCTCACCCACCGCCCCCGCGACGTACACGGTCTCCCTGAAAGGCCCTCTGAGCGTTCCCACCGCCCCCGGCGTCACCACCGCGGCCACCCCGCTGCCCTCCTGGGTCTGGTGGCTCCCCCTCGCCGGCGCCGCGACCGCCCTCGCCCTCCTCCTCACCGCCCGCCGCCGCACCACCGCCCCCGCACCCGATCCGGAACTGGCCGAAGTCCCGCTGGTCATCTCCGAACTGAGCAAGCGCTACGCCAAGTCCGCCGACCGGTACGCCGTGCGCGACCTCTCCTTCAGCGTCGGGAAGGGCCAGGTGCTCGGCCTGCTGGGCCCCAACGGAGCGGGCAAGACCACCACGCTGCGCATGCTGATGGGCCTGATCCGGCCCGACGGCGGAGAGGTCCGGGTCTTCGGCCACGCCGTACGCCCCGGTGCGCCCGTCCTCTCCCGCGTCGGCGCCTTCGTGGAGGGCGCCGGCTTCCTGCCCCACCTCACCGGCCGGGAGAACCTCGACCTGTACTGGCGGGCCACCGGCCGCCCGCCCGAGGACGCCCACCTCGCCGAGGCGCTGGAGATCGCCGGGCTCGGCGACGCCCTGGCACGCGCGGTACGCACCTACTCCCAGGGCATGCGCCAGCGCCTCGCCATCGCCCAGGCCATGCTCGGCCTGCCCGACCTGCTCATCCTGGACGAGCCCACCAACGGCCTGGACCCGCCGCAGATCCGCGAGATGCGCGAGGTGCTGATCCGGTACGCGGCCGCCGGGCGCACCGTCATCGTCTCCAGCCACCTGCTGGCCGAGGTCGAGCAGTCCTGCACCCACCTGGTGGTCATGGACCGGGGCCGGCTGGTCCAGGCGGGCCCGGTCGGGGAGATCGTCGGTTCCGGCGACACCCTGCTCGTCGGCACCGGCACCCCCGTCGCCGAGCCGGTGGTGGAGAAGGTGGCCGCACTGGACGGCGTCGCCTCCGCCGTACGGACCGCGGACGGGCTGCTGGTCCGCCTCCGGCCCGGCAGCACCGCGGGCGGGCTCGTGGTGGAACTGGTCCGGCTGGAGGTGCCCGTGCTCTCCGTAGGCCCGCACCGGCGTCTGGAGGACGCCTTCCTCACCCTGATCGGAGGCTCCGCGTGAGCACGCTCACCGAGACCGCGCGGACGGCCCCCGGCTACCGCGCCTCGCGCACCCTGCCCGTACGCGTCGAACTCGTCCGCCAGCTCGGGCGGCGCCGCACGCTGGTCATGGGCGCGATCCTGGCCGCGCTGCCGCTGGTCCTGCTGGCCGCGTTCGCGATCGGCGGGGACCCGGCCGGACGGGGGCGCCGGATCACCCTGATGGACACGGCCACCGCGTCCGGTGCCAACTTCGCCGCCGTCAGCCTCTTCGTCTCGGCCGGCTTCCTGCTGGTGATCCCGGTCGCCCTGTTCTGCGGCGACACGGTCGCCTCCGAGGCCGGGTGGTCCTCGCTGCGCTATCTGCTGGCGGCACCGGTGCCGAGGGCGCGGCTGCTGTGGTCCAAGCTGGTGGTGGGACTCGGGATGAGCCTGGCCGCGATGATCCTGCTGCCCGCGGTGGCCCTGGCGGTCGGCACGGCCGCGTACGGCTGGGGTCCGCTGCTCGTGCCGACCGGCGGGGCGGTGGCGGCGGGCACGGCGGTCGGGCGGCTGGCCGTGGTGGTGCTGTACCTGTTCGTCTCGCAACTGGTCACCGCCGGACTCGCGTTCTGGCTCTCCACCCGGACCGACGCCCCGCTCGGCGCGGTGGGCGGCGCGGTCGGGCTGACCATCGTCGGCAACGTCCTGGACGCGGTGACCGCGCTCGGCCACTGGCGGGACTTCCTGCCCGCGCACTGGCAGTTCGCCTGGGCCGACATCCTCCAGCCGCACGCGGAGTGGGCCGGCATGGCCCAGGGCGCCTCGGTCTCGGTCACCTACGCCCTGGTCCTCCTCGCCCTGGCCTTCCGGGGCTTCACCCGCAAGGACGTCGTGTCCTGAGCCGGTGGAAAACGGCGGCGGCCCACCGGTCGGAACCGGTGGGCCGCCGCTGCGGGGGCTCGATCAGCCGTTGCCGGCACCGTTGCCGGACAGCGCGGAGATGTCGTCCAGGATGTGCGACAGCGGCTCGTCGCCCTTGGCCTGGGTCGAGTTCTCGACGCACTGCTGGTTCTGCGGCGAGGACAGGACGGGGATGTCCTGGACGCCGACGTTGACCAGGGCCACCAGGGACTGGGCGTTGAGCTTCGCCGGCAGGCCGATGCAGGGCTTGTTCAGCGAACCCTGGACCAGAGCCAGCTGCGGGCTCATGTTGCCGTAGGTGGCCGAGTTGCCGAACGACTGCGAGGCACCGTTTCCGCTGAACGACGTGGTGCCGTGGTCGTCACCGATGGCCAGGGCCTGCGGGGCGGCCGCGCCCGCGAGACCGGCGACGGAGGCGGCGACGGCCGCGGTTGCCCACAGCTTCTTCATGTTGGTTCCCTTCGAAAGGCGGACTCCGGGGAGGAGTTGCGTGATCGTCAACGGGGAAGCGGGCGCCGGGGTTGCGGTCTTTGACCCTATCGGGGCAGCGCAGTCCGATGAGTTCACAAACGCCCCCTCGGCTCACCCGCCCCCGGAAACACCGACGGGCCGCCGGAAGTGCCGGCGGCCCGGAGGGCCGGGCCCCCGCGGGGACCCGAGTGCGTCGCGGAGGCTCAGTTGTTGGCGGCGCCGTTGCCGGACAGCGCGGAGATGTCGTCCAGGACGTGCGACAGCGGCTCGTCGCCCTTGGCCTGGGTCGAGTTCTCGACGCACTGCTGGTTCTGCGGCGAGGACAGGATCGGGATGTCCTGCACGCCGACGTTGAGCAGAGCCACCAGGGACTGGGCGTTGAGCTTCGCGGGCAGGCCGATGCAGGGCTTGTTGAGCGAGCCCTGGATGAGGGCCATCTGCGGGCTCATGTTGCCGTAGGTCGCGGAGTTGCCGAACGCCTGGGAGGCGCCGTTGCCGCTGAACGACGTCGTACCGGTGTCGTTGCCGATGGCCAGGGCCGGCGACGCGGCGGCGGCGGAGACGCCGGCAACGGACGCGGCGACCGCGGCGACGGCCAGAACCTTCTTGATCACTTGCGATTCCCTTCTGGAGACACCCCGTTCACCGGAGTGCCCGGCTCAACTGCCCCGCCCGGTACGGAGTTGCTCCCGTTCACCCCAACGGCCGACGGAGCGCGCGGAAAACGAGCCGTGCGCCCCGCCGGAGGAATTCCGTCTCCTCCGTGCACCGGAACCGATCCGATCGGGTGACTTGCCGCAACCAATCGGCGCCCCTCCGGTTGATGTCTCCGCAGGTACGAACGTCTGGCGAGCAGCCAGGAATGCTTCTGGCGAGCCGCCAGGAAAGGAAAGTGAAATGCTGAAGAAGGCAATGGCCGCGGCGGCGGTCGCCGCGTCCTTCGTGGGCGTGTCGGCGGCGGCGGCCCCTCAGGCGCTTGCCATCGGCAACGACACGGGCACCACGTCGTTCAGCGGCAACGGCGCCACCGAGGCGTTCGGCAACAACGTGACCAGCGGCGACCTCAGCCCGCAGGCCACGCTGGTGCAGAGCTCCCTGAACAAGCTCTGCGTCGGCGTGCCGGCCAAGGCGAACGTCCAGTCGGTGCTGGCCCTGGTCAACGTCGGTGTCCAGGACATCCCCGTCCTGTCCTCGCCGCAGAACCAGCAGTGCGCCGAGAACTCGACCCAGGCGAAGAACGACGAGCCGCTGTCGCACCTCGTCGACGACGTCTCCGTCCTCGCGGGCAACGGCGTCGCCAACAACTGACGCAGGCGCGACCGCTTCGAGAAAACCGCCCGGCGGCACGGATTTCCCGTACCGCCGGGCGGTTTTCGCTGTCCATTTCCAGGGCCTCCCGGTTGCTCCACGTTGTCAATTCCCTGGGGGCGTTCGAGTGAATTGAGGGGTGACGCGCGTTCCACAGTTTCTTCCGCCGTCTATTCCTCGTTCTACAGCCTGCCGGTCATGGTGCGAGCCGTTCAGGTTGCGCTCGCTCGGTTTCGGCCGTCAAAGGGCATGACCGCAGAGAAGGGAAAGACCATGA
Organism: Streptomyces sp. NPDC001781; assembly: GCF_053596035.1. NCBI lineage: Bacteria > Bacillati > Actinomycetota > Actinomycetes > Kitasatosporales > Streptomycetaceae > Streptomyces > Streptomyces sp. NPDC001781. The sequence goes on from NZ_JBSFFI010000002.1 coordinate 190,526, forward strand.
AGAAGAGCGCTGCTGTCGTCGCCGGCGCCATCCTGGCTCTGGGTGGGGCGGCTCCCGCCTTCGCCGACGCCGGTGCCGAGGGCGCCGCGGTCGGTTCGCCGGGTGTGCTCTCCGGCAACGTCGTCCAGGTCCCGATCCACATCCCGGTCAACGTCTGCGGCAACTCCGTGAACGTGATCGCCCTGCTGAACCCGGCGTTCGGCAACGCCTGCGTCAACGACTGACGCGCGTAACGCGAAGCACCAGCCCCACGGCTGCGTTCAGGCCGGCCCCGGACCGTCGATCCCATGTGAATCCGCGTTCCGGGGCCGGCTTTCCCACTTCTACGAGCAGGAAGACCACGAGATTGCGACAGACCCTGAGCAAGGGCATGGTCGTGGCCGCCGCCGCGACGGGTGTGCTGTCCTTGTACGTCAGTCAGGCGCTCGCCGATTCGGGAGCGCACGGAGCCGCACAGGGCTCTCCCGGCGCACTGTCCGGCAACACCCTCCGGGTGCCCGCGCACGTCCCGGTCGACATCTGCGGGCACTCCGTCGACGTGTCGGCCGCGCTGGCCCCGGCCGTCGGCAACGCCTGTGTCAAGGACGCCCTCCCCAAGGCGCTCCGCACCACCGCGCCGTCGTCCTACGGCGACGACGACGAGCCGAGCACCCCGGTCCGGACACCGTCCGCGTACGGCGCCGAGGAGACCAAGCCCTCCGTCTCGTACGGCGACGACGAGACCACCCCGCCGCACTCCTACGGTCACCACGAGCCGAGCATCCCGGCCACCGCGCCCGCCGCGTACGGCGACGACGAGGAGACGAAACCGCCGGCCTCGTACGGGGACGACGACGAGACGACTTCTCCGTCGTACGGCCATGACGAGGAGACCACCCGCCCGTCCTCGTACGGCCATGACGAGGAGACCACCCGCCCGTCCTCGTACGGCCATGACGAGGAGACCACCCGCCCGTCCTCGTACGGCCACGACGAGGAGAAGCCTCCGCCCTACGGCGGCGAGGAGACCACTCCGCCTCCCTACGGTGGTGAAGAAACGTCTCCTCCGCCCTATGGCGGCCATGAGACCACGCCTCCGCCTTATGGCGGCCATGAGACCACGCCTCCTCCCTACGGCGGTCACGAGACCACGCCTCCTCCCTACGGCGGTCACGAGACCACGCCTCCTCCCTACGGCGGCCACGAGACCACTCCGCCCCCGTACGGCGGCGAGGAGAGCACGCCTCCTCCGGGCGGGCACACCACGCCCCCGCCCGGAGGCCACACGACACCGCCTCCCGGCGGGCACACCACACCGCCCACCCTTCCGCACACCGGTAGCAACTCGCGTGTCCTGTGGACGACTTCGGGAGCCGGTGCCGTACTGGTCGCTGCCGGAGCCCTGCTGTTCAGGCGCGGCCGGACCATGGCCCGGCACCGCTGACCTCCGGGTGCCGGACCCGAGCGCCCGGCACCCGTAGGTGACGGCGCCGTACCGCCACGGCGCCGTACGCATCCTTCAGGGCCGCGTCCCGTCCGGCGGCTCGCCACGCCGACGGGCCGGGAGCGGCCGGCCGGGCGGCCCCGCACGGATAACCCCGGCGGGGCCTTCGCCGTTCACCCACGCGGGGGCCGCGGCCACCCGCAAGCCGTAGCCGCGCTGGCGAGTACCCGGCGCGTGTGACTGGGTGTCAGTACAGGCGCTGTTCGGGGCGCGAGGGCAGGGCCGGGCGGAGGGAGGGGCCGGGATGGCTCCACAGTGGCGCAGGACCCGGCGAGGGCGGCTGTCCCTCCTGGCCGCGGCGATCACGGTGTCGGCCGCCCTGGCCGGCCCCGGCATCGCGGCCGTACCGCACCGGACGACACCCGCACCGGCCCCCGCGCCCACCGCGACCCCGGCGCCCCCACCCGTCGGCCGGGGTCCCGACTTCGGGGCGTTCCTCGACTCCGGCCCCCTGGGGATCGCCCGGATTCCCGCGCTGAGCGACTGGCTGGGCGGCGCCGAGCTGAAGGTCGCGCACACCTACCTGCCCGGCGGGCAGTGGCGGGACGTCGAGGGTCCGCCCGGCTTCCTGGAGCCGTGGGCGAACTGGCGGCGCGACAAGGCCGACCGCATCCTCGTCCTCAACGTACCGATGCAGGAGCGCAACGAGGAGCACCTCTCCGACGCGCAGGTACGGCTGCTGCTGAAGCAGGCCGCCGCCGGACAGTTCGACCGGCACTTCCGCGTACTCGCCCAGAAGCTGGTCGAGCTCGGCGTGCCGGACACCGTGCTGGTGCTGGGCTGGGAGATGAACGGCATCACCTACACCCACCGCTGCGGGCCCGACCCCGGGGCGTGGAAGGCGTACTGGAACCGGATCGTCGCCACCATGCGCGCGGTGCCGGGGCAGCGGTTCCGCTTCGACTTCACGCCCAGCCGGGGCCGGGACGCCGTGCCGTGGACCGAGTGCTACCCCGGTGACGACACCGTCGACATCATCGGCATGGACTCCTACGACCAGCCGTCCGGGATGCCCTTCGACGAGCAGGTCACCGAGCCCTACGGCCTCCAGGCGCACGTCGACTTCGCCAAGGCGCACGGCAAGCCGATCTCCTACCCGGAGTGGGGACTGTTCCGCAATGGCGACAACCCCGAGTACATGCGGCGGATGCTCGCCTGGATGGACGAGCACCGGCCGCTCTACAACACCCTCACCGACTACTGCCCGCACGGCGTGTGGCAGTGCCCGGCCAACCCGGCCGCGGCGAAGGTGTACCGGACGACGCTGTACGGACGCACGGGACCGAGCACGCCCACGCCCACGGTCACATCCACCCCGACGCCCACCCCGACGGGCCCGGTCACCCCGACCCCCGAGCCCACCCCCACCCCCTCGGCCGGGACCAGGGCCCCCGTCGACTGCTCGCGGACGGTGACGGGGAAGTGGGTGGAGTTCTGGCTCGCGGGCAGGGTCTGCCTCCGCTTCGACTGGACCCCGCGAGCCCGGCATGATCCGAACGAGAGGCCCTAGTCCGGCCTGCGCTCGAGGCGTACCAGGGCCGCCTTGACGTGGCGCCGGGCCGCCACGCCGGACAGCGCGGCCGACAGCAGCGGCGCGGTACGGCGCCGGGCCAGCAGCAGCCGCCCGCTGGGCGCCGGTTCGGGGCGCCAGTGGTGCTTGTACGGTTCGTCGCCGCGCATCAGGCTCAGCGTGCGGTGGGAGCCCGCTGCGGTGTGCGCTGCGCAGGCGTCCAGCAGCATGACGGCGACGTCCGCCTTGCGCTCGCGCAGCGAAGGATGGGCGCCGTAGAGATAGCCGCCCGCGAGGCCCGGCGAGAGCAGCGTGAGATCGACGGCGACCACCTCCTCGCCGATACGGAACTCGGTGACGACCGCGTCCCCCGAGCGCACCATCGGCTCCACCGCCCGCACCAGGTGCTCCCGGAAGCGGGGCCGCAGATGCTCGGGCGTCACCTTGCGGCCCTGCCACTGGAGCCGGTGCAGCTCCAGCAGCCGTGCCACCGCCGCCTCCGCCTCACCCGGACCCGCCGTGCGCCGGGCCACCCCGAGCGCGGACAGCTTGCGCAGCTTGGCCCGGACCCGCTGGGCCTTGCCGGCGGGCAGCCGGGTGAGCAACTCGTCCATGGGCACCGGGGGCAGCTCCAGGCACAGGGAGTCCGGCACCCGGCGGCGCGGGCCGGGCCAGCGGTCGTGGACGCGCTCCGCCGCACCGCCGGCGCGTACCTCGCGCAGGTCGATCAGGGCGGTCCGGGCGGCCGTCCACAGGGCGTCGGTCAGGGCGCCGAGGGCACGGCCGTCGTCGGCGTCGTCGAGCAGCACGTCGCCGTAGTCGGACACCGTGCCGCCCAGCGGGACCAGCGCGGGGAAGGGCTGCCGGGTGAGGGTCAGGGGGGCGGCGGCGACCAGGTCGCGGCCCGAGCGGACCAGCAGGACGCGGAGTCTGCCGGGCCTGCCGTACGACTTCCACCAGGAGTGCAGCCACGCGTGGCTCTGGAACGGGGTGGCGGTGGAGCAGCGCCGGTGCAGGCGGCCCCAGGCCGGGGCGAGGGCGGCGAACGCCTTCTCGTCGGTGAGGAGCTGGGTGGTGAGCGCGGGACGCGCGAAGCTTGCGGGGCGCGCCGCGTACGTCGCCGTCACAGCCGGCTGTGGACGTCGGCGGCGAGGGCCGGCCCGGGCAGTGGGGCCGCGAGCGCGGTGCCGGATTCCTCCCGGCGTCCCGGCCGGACCAGCAGCGCGAGCCCGCCGAGCAGCCCGCCGGCGCCCGCGCCGACCAGCGTGGTGAGCCCGGCGGACGCCGAGGACGGCTCGGTCGGCCGCACCGCGCGGGAGAACGGGAGCAGCTCGACGTGGGTGGCCTTCCTGCCCGCGTCGGCCTGCTCGCTGAGCGCGGCGGCGACCGCGTTGGCCATCGCGGCGGCCCGCGCGGGCCGACCGGAGGTGGCGGAGACGGCGACCATCGGGGCGTCCGGCGAGGTGGCCGTGCGCACGCTCTTCTCCAGGGTGCTCACCGGCACCCCGGCCCGCGCCTGCGCCGCGGCGAGCACGGCGGGCTGGGTGGCGACCCTGCCGTAGGCCTGGGCGAAGCCGAGCGCGGTGGAGGTGTCCGAGCGCTCGGCGGGGACGGCGACGACGTAACTGGTCGCGGTGTAGACGGGGGCCTTGAGCAGGCCGTACCCGCCGCCGATCAGGCCGCCCGCGACGACCCCGGCGGCCACCAGCGACCAGGGCGGCAGGGAACGGGACCCCGGCAGGCGGCCGGTGCGACGGCGCCGGGTGGGATTGTCGGTCATGAGGGAATGCCTCCGTGAGGGTGTCGGGGCGAGGGGACGGTACGGGTGAGCGCCGCCGCGTAGACGTCCATCAGCCGGGCGGCGCTGCGGGTGACGCAGTAGTGGCGGGCCGCCTCCGGAACGGCGCGCGGGCCCGGTCCGGCGGCGCGGACCCCGGCGAGCGCGACGGCGTACGCGTCGGCGCCGCCGCGCACCCGTACGGCGTCGGGGGCGGCCTCGGGCGGGAGGTCCTCCACGGCCGGGCAGGACGCGTAGCGCACCGGGAGCCCGGCCGCGAGCGCCTCGACGACGGCCAGTCCGAACGCCTCCTCCGGGGAGGGGGCGGCGAGCACGTCCATCGCGGAGGTCAGCGCGGGCAGGTCCGGGCCGGGTGAACCGTCGGGGAGGCCGGGGACCTCGCCGGTGAACAGCACCCGGCCGGACACCCCGGCCGCGGCGGCGACGCGGCGGAGAGCGCTCTCCTCCGGACCGCCTCCCACCAGCAGCAGGTAGCAGTCGGACGGTAGCCGGGTGAGGGCCCTGATCGCGATGTCGAAGCGCTTGCCGGGTGCCAGACGTCCGATGCCGCCGATCACGAACGCGTCGTGCGGAACCCCCAGCCGGGCCCGGACGCGTACCCGCCGCTCCGGGTCGAAACGGAAGGGCTCCAGGTCGATGCCGTTGGGGACGACCGTGATGCGCGGCTCCGGCACGCCCCAGCGGGTCAGGCGGGCGGCGACGGTGGGGGAGACGGCGACCGTCGAACGGCCGAGACGCTCCCCGGCCAGATACAGCGCCCGCACACCGGGGTTGAGCGGGCGCCCCTCCATCTGGGAGTCGCCCAGCGAGTGCTCGGTGGCGACCACCGCGCGCACTCCCGCGAGCCGGGCCGCCAGCCGGCCGTAGAGACAGGCCCGGTAGAGGTGGGTGTGGACCAGGTCGTAGCGGCCGCGCCGGATCAGCCGGGCCAGCCGGGGCAGCGCGGCCAGGTCCCGGTTGCCGCCCATGGCCAGGTCGGCCACCCGCACCCCGTCGGCCCGCAGTCCGGCGGCCACCGGGCCGGGGTTGGTCAGCGTCACCACGTCGCACTCGACGGGCAGGTGGCGCAGCAGGAGCCGCAGTTGCTGCTCCGCGCCCCCGATCCCGAGGCCGGTGATGATGTGCAGCGCCCGCATCACAGCCCCGCCACGGGCCGGCGGCGCAGTCGGTGCAGCCGGTACTTCAGGAACAGCCGCAAGGCGTTGTCGTTCTGCCCGACGTGCACGCGGGGCAGCGCGTGGCGGCCGCCCAGGCTGCCGGGGTCGATGGCACAGGCGTAGCCGTAACCGGCCTCCCGCACGGCCTCGACCACGCGCCCGTCGATCGTGCCGTACGGATAGCAGAAGCCCTGGACGGGGGCACCGGTCAGCCCGGTCAGCAGGGCGCGGCTCTCGGCGACCTCGGCGCGCAGGGTGGGGTCGTCGGCGCGGGTGAGGTCGACATGGGTCAGGCCGTGGGAGCCGATCTCCACCCCGGCGCGATGGGCCTTGCGCACGGCGTCGGCGGTCAGCAGGGGCTTGCGCGGGCCGAGCGGGTCCCAGGTGTTCTCGCCGCCGAGCCGGCCGGGCAGCACGAACAGGGTGGCCGTGCACTCCCAGCGGGCCAGCAGCGCCACCGCGTCGGTGACGAAGTCGGCGTACCCGTCGTCGAAGGTGAGCCCGACCAGACCGCGCCCGGCGCCCCGGGCGCGAGCGGCCAGCAGTTCGCCCACCGACACGCCCCGCAGTCCGCGCCCGCGCAGCCAGCGCAGCTGGCGTTCCAGCCGGGCCGGAGTGACGGTGACGCGGTACGGGTCGTCGGAGCAGTCGCCGACCGAGTGGTACATGGCGATCCACGGGACGGGACCGCCTCCGCCCGGCCGGGGGGAGCCGGTGCGGAGGACGGGCGCGGACTCAACGGAAGACGGCATGAGCGAGCCTTCGGGTGTGGGTGCGTACGGAACGGATGGCGGGTGCGAAGCCCTGGGCGCCCAGGGCCCGGCCGAGCAGGACGAAGACGGTGAGCACGGTGAGGCCCCCGGCGGCGAGCCCCGCGGGTGCTCCCGCGGGCAGGGTCGCGGCCCAGGCCCCGGCGAGGGCGGCCCCGAGTGCGGCTCCGGCCGGGCGGCTCAGTTCGCGCAGCACGTGCCGGGTGCGGATCGGCACCCCCCGCCCCCTGCCGTACCGGGGACCGCGCATCCCGGACAGCAGCAGGGCGGCGGTGAGGGTGATGCCGGTGGCGTTGGCGGCGGCGATACCGGTGACGCCCCAGGTGCCGACGGTGCCCGCGCCGATGACGCAGGTGGCGAGCACTCCGGCGGACATCGCGCCGAGCGGGTACCAGGTGGGGCGGCCCGCGGAGAAGTAGGACCGGACCAGGACACCGGTGAGGGTCTGCCCGAGCAGGCCGACGGCGTACACCCGCATCACGCCCGCCGTGGCCGCCGTGTCCGCGGCGGTGAACGCACCACGCTGGAAGAGGAGTTGCACGATCTGCGGGGCGCAGGCCACGACCGCCGCGGTGCCGAGGAGCACCAGCCCGGAGGCGACCGCGAGATCCCGCTCCACCCGGACCCGGGCGCGCTCGGTGTCGCCCTCGGCGAGCGCCCGCGCGACCACCGGGAAGGTGATCGTGCAGAGCATCATCGACATGGTCATGGGGATCTGCGCGATCTTCTGGGCGTAGTTCAGGTGCGAGATGGCCCCGGAGGGCAGGCTGGAGGCGAGGAACCGTTCGATCAGCACCTGCGACTGCCGGCACAGCGCGAACAGCAGCACGGTCGCCATCAGCGGCAGATTCACCGAGTGCGACTTGGCCGAAGGCAGCCGGGGCATCGGCTCCGTGGGCCGGCGTTTGCGCAACCGAGGCACCAGAAAAGGGAGTTGGGTGAGGACCATCAGCACCCCGCCCGCCGCGACCCCGAACGCGGCCGACCGCACCCCCAAGGCCCCGCCGAGCGCGAACATCGCCGTGACGATGCCCGTGTTGTACGCGACGTAGATCGCGGCCGGGGCGAGGAAGCGGCGGTGGGCGCGCAGGGCCGCGCTGAAGTACCCGGCGACCCCGAAGGTGAGCACGCAGGTCGCGGTGAGCCGGGTGCAGTCCACGGCGAGCGCCGGGTCGGGCAGGCCGGGCGCGAGCACCTGGACGAGCTGCGGCGCACCGGCCGCGAGCACCGCCCCGGCCACGGTGAAGGCCAGCGCCAGCCGGGGCAGCGTCCCCCGGACCAGGGCCCGTACGGGATCTCCCGGAGCGCCCTGGGCGCGGCGGGCCAGCGCCACGCTGAACGCCGGGATCAGCGCGAAGGCCAGCCCGTCCTCGATCAGCAGCGTGGCCGCGAACTCGGGCACCGTCCAGGCGACCAGGAAGGCGTCCGTGTCCCGCCCGGCGCCGAACAGCCGGGCCAGCGACTGGTCCCGGACCAGCCCGAGCAGGGCGCCGGCGGCGGACAGGGAGGCGGTGAGCAGCGCGGCGCGGGCGAGGAACCGCCGTGTCACCGGGGCGTGTTCGCGCTCGGTCGGCGGTGGCTGCCGACCGGTGGTCTCCGGGCCCGGAGCGGGCGTCAGCGTCACCGCGCACGCTCCGGGTCCGCGCCCACCAGAGCCCACCACGCCACCAGGCCCAGGCACACCGCCGTCAGCACGGTGGAGGGGCCGCCGATGTCGGCGTACACGAAGTCCACGAGCTGCCAGAGCAGCAGGCCGCAGCCGATCAGCGCGCAGTCCAGGTCCCGGCCCGTACGGTGAGCGGTCCGCAGGCCGCGCAGTCCGAGCACCAGCATCGCCAGCCAGCCACCCGCCAGGCACAGCAGCCCCGTCAGGCCCTGCTCGGCGAGGACCAGCAGGTACATGTTGTGCGGGGACAGCAGCGGCTGCCTGCGGAAGCCGACGCCCGCGCCCTCGGTGTCGCTGCCCGAGGAGAGCGCGAGCGAGGCACGGCCGTCCCGGTACTCCGGAAAGCCCTTCAACCCGACTCCGGTCAGAGGGTGTTCGCGCCACATACCGGTGGCCGCCGCCCACATGGTGTACCGGTCGGTGACCGACTGGTCGGGGGCGTCGGCGACCTCGGTGATGCTGTCGATCCGTTCCTGGAGCATCGCCGTGCCCACCCCGAGGCCGCCCACCAGCACGACCCCGGCCGCGACCACCGCGGCGCCCACCTTCAGCGCCCGGCGGACCCCGGCCAGCAGCAGCTGCGCGGCGAGGGTGACGGCGGTGGCGATCCACGCGCCCCGGCTGAAGGAGAGCGCCAGCGGCACCAGCAGCGCCAGCGCGCACCCGGCCGCGACCACCCGCTCCCGCGCCGGCGCCTTCCCCAGCGCAAGTCCCACCGCGCACAGCAGCCCGAAGGCCACGACGGTGGCCATCCCCATCACGTCGTACGGCCCGAAGGTGCCGACCGCGCGGATCATCCGGCCCTGGTACGAGGCGCCGGTGCCGGTGGCGTACTGCCGCACGCCGACAGCGCCCTGCCAGAGCGCCAGTCCCACCAGCGCCCAGGCCAGCAGCCGAAAGTCCCGGCGGTCACGGACCAGGAGCAGCACAGCGGCCGGGACCAGGACGAAGACCTGGAGATAGCGGCCCAGTCCGGCCAGGCCGGCGCCCGGGGAGGTGGCCCCCATCGCGGCGAGCGCCACCCCGGCCACCGGCAGTCCCAGCACCAGCGCGGCCCTGGCGGACAGCGGGCGGGCCCGCTCCCGCAGCAGCCGCACCGCGCAGGCGCCGACGACCAGCGCGGACGCCGCGTCGGCCGGGCCCGCGCCCCCCGACTCGCTGGAGGAGAGGGGCAGCGCGAGCAGGACGAGCACGGCGAGCACCGGCAGCACCGGGGACCAGCGCCGGGGGCGGCCGAGCGGCAGCGCGAGGGTCATCCGTCAGCTCCCGGTGGACCGCACGACGGCGGCCGCGGTGCGCAGCAGGATGCAGACGTCCTGCCACAGCGACCAGTTGTCGATGTAGGCGTTGTCGTAGCGCGCCCGGTCCTCGATCGAGGTGTCCCCGCGCAACCCGCTGACCTGGGCCAGCCCCGTGATGCCCACCCGCATCCGGTGCCGGGCCGCGTAACCCGGATAGCACTGGCTGAACTGCGTCACGAAGTAGGGGCGTTCCGGGCGCGGGCCGACCAGGCTCATGTCGCCCCGGAAGACGTTCCAGAGCTGGAGCAGTTCGTCCAGCGAGGTCCGGCGCAGAAACCGGCAGAACGGGTTCATCCGCCGCTCGTCCGCCACGCTCCACCGGGTCGCCGACTCCCGCTCGTCCGCCGGGCGGTGGGTGCGGAACTTCAGCAGGGTGAAAGGACGCCCGCCCATGCCGATGCGCTCCTGCCGGAACACCACGCCCGGACCCTCGCTGAGCCGCAGCACCAGCGCACAGGCCAGCAGCAGCGGCGCGGCCAGCACCAGCAGAGCGCCCGACACCACCAGGTCCAGCAGCCGCTTGCCCACGCTGCCGCGCCGCCGGACGCCCAGGCCGAGCCGCCGCACGGAGAACCCGGCGAGCTGCTCGCGCATCTCGTACGCCGGGCAGTCCGCGTCCACCTCCCACAGCGCGCAGCCCGACTCGGCGAGAGCCCGCAGCAGCGGGCCCTTCTCCGTGCGTACGGCGGGGTCGACGGTGAGGACGGTGCCCACGCCGTTCTGGATGAGCGCCCGCTCGACCTGTTCGCCGCTGGTCAGCACCGGGAGCCCGGCGCTGCCGTCCGGGTGGTCGGTGACCACGCCGACGGGGCGCACCCCGCAGTCCGGCCGCCGCAGCAGCGCGGCGGCGACCCGCTGGGCGGTCGCGGCGGGGCCGACCACCAGCGCGGTGCTCGGCAGCCGCAGCCGCAGCACCCGGCGCCGCCGGTGTACGGCCGCCCGGCCGGCACAGGCGACCACCGCGTGTGCGCACCAGCCGACGGCCAGCGCGGACAGGGCCGGCGGGCGGCCGTGCTCCAGGGTGGCGGTCAGCGCGCCGAGGGCCAGCCAGACCACCGCGATCCGGCCGCAGACGGCGGGGAGTTCGTCGAGTACACCGCTCACCGCGCGCGCCGGGCGCGACCGCGGCAGCAGGGCACCGGCGACCAGCACGGCCACGACGAGCGGCCCGCGCACGGCCGCGTCCAGCACGAGCGCGCCCGCCACGGCGCCGGCGAGGTCGGCGGTGAGCAGGGGCAGCGGGGAGAGGGCGGGGGAGTGCGGGTGCCGGGCCGGGAAGCGGAAGCCCCGGGCGGGCCGTACGGCGTACCCGGGGTCGATGCCGGAGGCGCTGGGCGAGGGGACGATGCTTTCCGCGGTCACGGGTGGGTCGACTCCCTGCGCTCGGTGGACACGGACGGCAGGTCGCCGAGCAGCTCGCGGTAGAGATCCGCGACCCGTCCGGCGGTCAGCCGCACGTCGTGCGTGGTCAGGACGTGCCGGCGGCCCTGGGCGCCGAGGTCCGCGCGCAGCGGCGCGTCGCACAGCAGCCCGGTCACGGCGGCGGCCAGCGCCTCGGGGTCCTCCGGCGGCACCAGGCAGTGCCCGGCCAGCGCGGGCGGCAGGCTCTCGCGTGCGCCGTCCACGTCGCTGACCACGACGGGCCGCGCGCAGGCCAGCGCCTCCAGCGGGGCCAGTGCCATGCCCTCCCAGCGCGAGGGCAGCACCACCAGGTCGGCGGCCCGGTACCAGGGCAGTACGTCGGCGACCTCGCCCGTGAAGAGCACACGGGGACCCGCCGACCGGCTCAGCGCCTCCCGGTCGGGTCCGTCGCCGACCAGCACCAGCCGGGCCTCCGGCAGCACGGTCAGCACCTTCTCCCACGCGGCCAGCAGCACGTCCTGGCCCTTCTGCGGGCACAGCCGTCCCACGCACACCACCAGCGGTCCGGCCCCGAGCCCCGGCAGCCCGGCGCGGGCGGCCGGGGCGGGCGCGGGGGAGAACCGTTCGAGGTCGATGCCGTTGGGCACCACGGCGTACGCGGCGCGCACCCCGGCGCGTAGGCCGGTCGCGCGCTCCGCCTCGCTGACACACACCACCCGCTCGGCCCAGCGCGCGGCGAACCGCTCCCAGCGCGCGGCGAGCACGGCGGCGACCCCGCCGACGGCCTCGAAGGACCAGGCGTGCGGCTGGAAGACGGTCGCGACCCGGCCCCGCAGTGCGAGGCGGGCGGCCAGACCGGCCTTGGCGCTGTGCGCGTGCACCAGTGCGGGCCGTACCTCCCCGGCGAGGCGGGCCAGCCGCCGTACCTCGCCGGGCAGGGCGGGACCCGGTGACCGAGTGGCCCGCCAGAGCCGCACCTCGGCGCCTATCTCCTGTGCCTCCGTGGCCAGTCGGCCGCCCGGGCAGGCGATCACGACGCGCACGCCCGCCGCGAGCTGGGCCCGCGCCAGGTCGATCACGACCCGTGCGACTCCGCCGTCGACGGGCTGCGAAACATGCAGCACCCGTTCTCGGGCGTCGGAAACTGGCTGGTGCATGGGCGGGATACCTCGCTCACAGGGGCGCTCGGATCTGGTCGGGACCGCGCCCGGCTGCCGGGCGTCCTCCGCGGTGAAGAGCACACCGGCCCTGGCCGCGTCCCGGTGGGGAACGAGCAGGTGGCCCGGCGGGTCACCGTCGCGCCCGCGCGCCGCGCCCGAGATCGGCCACCCTCGGGCCCGCGTCCGGACGGTGCGGCGTAGCCGGTCTGACGCCGAGCCCGTACGCGCCTTTCCGCGCCGGTCGTGCGCTGCGGTACGTCGTCCGGTGGACCCGCGCCCGGCCACTTCCGTGCGCCCGGCGTACGACGGCGCGGCACGCTGCCTCCCTGAAGCGTGAGCCGGTGCCCGCCACGCACGGCGTGCGGGCCTGGTACGGAGGAGAGGGCCGCGACTCTAGTGAGCGCGGGGGCTCCGGCGGCGTACCGACGCGGGCGGGCGGCACGGGCGTCCGCGGTTCTCCCGGAGATCACCCCTTTGGCGGCACAACCCCTCGCGGCGGCCCGCGTTGACAGTGCGTCGGGCAGCCCGCCCGGATGTTTGTCTCGATTTACAAGGAGCACCTCTCCATGTCGCGTATCGCGAAGGGTCTGGTCCTGACCTCCGCCGCCGTGGCGGCCGTCGCCGGCGGTGCCGGTATCGCCGCTGCCGACTCCGGCGCGCAGGCCGTCGCCGCGAACTCGCCGGGCGTCCTCTCGGGCAATGTCGTCCAGATCCCGGTCCACGTGCCGGTCAACGTCTGCGGCAACACCATCGACGTCATCGGCCTGCTGAACCCGGCCTTCGGCAACACCTGCGTCAACGACTGAGGTCGTCCGACGCACACCCGGCCCGGCCGTCCGCACGCGCGCAACGCGCGAGCGGGCGGCCGGGCCGCTGTCGTATGTGCCCGCCCTCCTGTCGCGCGGGGAATCTCATATGTCTTGTGTCCACGGGGTTTCCGCCCCCGCCGTGACTCGTTGGGCATGGCGTCGGAACACCCCGGGGCGACGCGAGTTGCCGAGGAGAGGAACATGATGAAGTCCCTGAAGGCCGCAGCCGTCCTGGCCGGTTCCATCGCCCTCACCGGCGTCGCCGCGCCCGCGTTCGCCTACTCCGGCGACCTGACGCCCAGCAGCCTGAACGGCGCCGTGGACCAGATCGCCAAGGGCGGTCTGAAGGTGCGCGACGTGATGCCGCTCCAGCACCAGTCGGACGCGCTGAACACCGAGAACAAGGACTCCGTCCTCAGCACCGCCAAGGGCGCCACCACCGCGCTGAACACGCACAACCCACTGCTCGGCGGGCTGCCGCTGCAGAGCTGAGACACCGTGGGGGGAGGGCGGGGCCGCGCCGCGCGGACCGGCCCTCCCTCTCGTTCCCGAGGGCGCGTTCCCTTCGGTGTTCGAGGCCGCGTGCCCCGGTTTCGAGGCCGCGTGCCCCGGTTTCGAGGCCGCTTCCCCCGATCGTGTGGAGCACCTCCCGGCCCTCCCCCGGACGGGTGAGCGGTCCCCCGGTCGGCCCGCCCGCCGTGGATAGGGTCGCGCGGTGACCTCAACCACAAGCGAAGCCTTCCGCGCCGCGGACCTGGGCACCCTCGTCGTCCTGGCCTGGAGCGGCGAGGCCCCCGACGGCGACGACATGCCCTACCTGCTGGCGTACTCCCTCGGGGACGCCGAGGGCGGTCCCCGCGCCACCTCGGCCGCCGTCAACCAGCTCCTGGAGATGAACGGCCTGACCATCGGCACCGTCATCGACGGCGCCACCCGGCCCAGCCTCCCCGTCACCCTGCTCGTCGAGGCCGGCCAGGCCGTCGTCCGGCTTCCCCAGCTCGTCGCCCAGGCGGACGCCCCGCCGGAGTGGCTCGACGCCGTCGCCCGGCGCGGACACGCCTACCTCGTCTTCACCACCCGCGCGTGGCCCGAGGGCCGCCCCGGTGTGACCGTGGACCCCGCCGCGCTCGCCGCCTTCGCCGGCGCCGAGGAGACGCTCATGACCGCAGCCCACGTCATGCTCCCCGCGCGCAGCCTGCGCTGACCCGTTGCCGCCTACCCGGATGGCCGCTGCGCGGTGACCCCGGGCGCCCCCGCGCGGTTACCGCTTGGGACAAGCCCGATTGCGGACGAGGGAGTGAGCGATGGTCGTCGGTGCCGGCGGTGTGCCCGTGGGGGCGGAACGGCAGGTCAGAGAAGAGAAACCGTCGCGGCGGGAGGTGACCCGCGGACTGCTGGCCTCGGTGGCAGCCCTGGGGCTGGCCCCCGTGGTCGCCGCGTCCCGTCCGCTGCCTCCGGCCGGTGATGCGCAGGACAGGGCCTTCGACGAGACCTACCGCGGCCACCGCATCCAGGGCTTCCTCGTCCCGGCTGCCGCGCGCCGGGTGGGCGCGGGGGAGTGGCAGATCTCCGTCGACGGCCGTCCGCTGCACCTGATGCGCCGCGCCGACGGCACCTGGATGAGCATGGTCGACCACTACACCTCCTACGCCACGCCCCTGGAGGCGGCCCGTGCCGCCGCGGACGAGATCGGTCCCGGCGAGCGGCTGCGCGAGATGGCCCCCGGGCCGGTGGGCGCCGAGCACCCGGGACACGGGATGGGGGGCATGCATGGCGTACGTGCGTAAGAACGCCGCCGCCCTCACCGCGAGCGAGAAACGGCGCTTCGTCAACGCCCTCCTGGAGGTCAAGCGACGCGGCGAGTACGACGCGTTCGTGCGGACGCACATCGACTACTACACGGCGGACGGTGAGAAGGGCCTGCGCGCCGCCCACATGGCCCCATCCTTCCTGCCCTGGCACCGGCGCTTCCTGCTGGAGCTGGAACGGGCGCTGCGCCGGGTGGACTCCTCGGTCACCGTGCCGTACTGGGACTGGACCCGCGACCGCGGCACGACGTCGCCGCCCTGGACCAAGGACCTGCTCGGCGGCAACGGCCGCCGGAGCGACCGGCAGGTGACCACCGGGCCGTTCGCGTACGCGGCCGGGCACTGGACCATCAAGGAGGGCGTCACCGACGGCAAGTACCTCACCCGCGACCTCGGCCGCGCGGCCTCCCCGATCCAGCTCCCCACCAGGAGCGAGCTGCAGTGGGCGCTGGACGACCCGGCGTACGACGCCTCCCCGTGGGACTCGACCGTCACGCGGGGCTTCCGCAACAAGCTGGAGGGGTGGGGGACGGGCGGAGGCAGCGCCTCCTGGCACAACCACAACCGGGTGCACCGGTGGGTCGGGGGCGCGATGCTCGGCGGGGCGTCGGTCAACGACCCGGTGTTCTGGCTGCACCACGCGTTCCTGGACTACCAGTGGTACCGCTGGCAGCGGGCCCACAAGACCCACCGCTACCTGCCGGCGACCCAGCCGGGCCCCGGTGACAAGCAGCGCGGGCGCGTCCTCGCGCGGCACGACAGGATGCCGCCGTGGGATGTCACGCCGGACTCGCTGGAGGATGTGAGCGGGATCTACCGGTACGCGTGAGGGCATGTCCTGTGGGGACATGCCCTTCGGCCATGCGAAGAGCCCCGGCGCTCAGGGCGCCGGGGCTCTTCGCCGAGGGGGCGGGGCTCAGTTGCCGTAGCCGTAGCCCCCGGGGGCTGCCTGCATGGGCGCCGGGGTGCTGACGTTGGCGCAGGTGTTGCCGAAGGCGGGGTTCAGCAGGCCGACCACGTCGATGGTGTTGCCGCACAGGTTGACCGGGACGTCGACCGGAACCTGGACCACGTTGCCGGAGCCCACGCCGGGCGAGCCGACGGCAGCGCCCCCGGCGGTCGCGTCGGCCAGCGCCAGACCGGCGCCACCGACCATCACGGCACCGGTGCCGAGGGCCACGACGGCTGCCTTCGCAATGCGAGACATCACGTTCTCCTTATGTCGCTTCATGTCGCTCGGGGGAGTGGGCGGCAGAGATCGCCACCGCACTTCCCGTACAACGGCCCGCGGGAGAGGGGGTCACGGGGGAAACGTGCGAGATCACCCTTTTACGGGGGTCGATCTGGGGTGGGAGGGATTCGCACGGTCTGTCCGAGGAGGGGGGCGGCCGGCCGGCCGGTGAAGGACTCCGGCCCGAACCGCCCCCAAGGCGGTGGAGGCGGGGTGCGCGAGGTGGGCCGGATTCAGCGTCACGAACCCGAACGCGCGGCGCCGGACGTGGGCGGCCATCGCCTCGATCGTCAACGGAAACCGGCGGGCGGCGGTCGGCGGTCGGCGTGGCGAGGGTTGGTGACGGGCGGTGGGTGTCCGCGACCGGGAGCGGAACCACCCTGCCTCCGGCGCAGGGGAGGGCGGACGGGGCACTACCGGTCGTGCGGGATCTCGGGCCGGGTGACGGGCACGATGGTGATCAAGTCGTCGAGGCCCTTGAAGTCGTCGGGGTTGGTGGTGAAGAGGGGAAGTCCCTCGGCGGCCGCGACGGCGGCGATCATCAGGTCGGCAACACGGCGACGGGGCCTGCGGCCCGCGGAGACGACGGCGGCGCAGATTCTGCCGTAGACGCGGGCCGCCTCCACGTCGAAGGGGATGGGGTCGAATTCGTTCTCGGCGCGCTGCAGGACGTCCGTGCGGCGGGCCCGCTCGGCGTGTTCGTCGTAGTCGCTCTGCTCGCCGCCGCGCACCTGGTGGGGGCCTGCGGAGAGTTCCGCGAGGGTGATGGCGCTGATGGCCATCTCGGCAGGCAGCTCGTCGGCGTCGATCCACTTGCGCAGGATCATGATGTTGGTGTCGAGCAGTCCTTGCTCGTGCTCAACGGGCATACGGGTCGCCCAACTCCTGCTCGACGACGGCGTCCTGGTCGTCGCGGAAGGCGTCCAGCGAGATGTCGGGGGCGGTACGTGACATGGCCGCGAACTCGGCACGCGGAACGAAGCGGCGACGGCGGCGGAGCGGGATCAGCTCGCCGACGCGATGCCCGTCACGGGTGACGGTGAACGCCTGCCCTCCCTGGACGGCGTCCATGATCTCTTTGGAGCGGGTGCGCAGATCGCGCTGAGTGATCTCCGGCTGCGCTGTCATGCTGTTCACGATAACGAAGGTGTGCCACTCGGTGCTACACCGTTACTCCGCGATCGTGGACAGGTGAGGACGCCTGCCCGTAGCACGATGTGCATCTGGACATGAAAGAGCCCCTCATGCGTTTCCGCAGCTGAGCCGCTATGTGCGCCCCCGGCAGGACTCGAACCTGCGGCCAAGCGCTGAGAGGATGCGGGCAAGCAGTGGTGGGCTGGACCGGCGGAACTGCGCGAGTACTGCGCTGGGCTGATGAGCACCGCTGCCGTCCGCCGTCGTTGCCGTCAGCTCTGCCCTCACTGCCGTCGGCCGCAGCCTCTGTCAGCACTGCTTTGGGAGTTCGATCTGCCCTACGTCCAGACAGGTCCCGCCTCGTGTGCCGGTACCGCACCTGACTGCTGTGTACAGCTGCCGTCCTGTGCCGTTGATGTCAGGGGGCGCTGGCTGCACTCGGGACAGGCTGCGGCACGGCTGGTCATGCGGGACCCGTGACACCCGTCGCGCCGAGCACAAGACACACCGTGCCGAAGAGGAAGAAGCAGCCCACGGCAATCATGACGGACCCGAGCCTGACGACGCCGGCACTCTTGTGCTCTTGCGCCATCAGTGAGCCTGAGATTTTTTGTCCGATGTCCAAAGGAGCTGGTAGCCGCCCGTTCCGTCGGAGCATCCGTCCGACGCCGATGAGTGCTACGCCGAAGATCAGTGTGAGAGCGCTCGTCCGGAGCTGGTAGAGCGGCTCGTAGGCGTGCGAAACCGCGATGATCAATGAAACCCCCAAAGCGCCTGGCAGGGTCACCGCTGGGCGGTAAGAAACACCATCTCGCCGTACGGCCGGTCAGATACACGAAACGCCCTGAAGGGGAGATCCCCTCCGGGGCGTTTTGGCTGGTGAAGGCTGGCGCCCCCGGCAGGACTCGAACCTGCGGCCAAGCGCTTAGACGCTGTTGTCTTTCCGAGTCTGACGACTGTGTTTTCGCTGCTCAGGGGTAGGGGCGGCGTCGGTGTGGGAGTGATGGGGTGTCGTTTCGTCGCTCTCGTGGAGGTCGCGGATGCCGTCGGTTGTCGGACTGCTGGAACACCACGAGCTTGCCGCTCGTCGTCGTGTGGACGGGCTGCGTGAGGAAGCGGACCGTATCCAGGCCGAGCTCGCGATGGCCGAGCGGGAGTGGTCGGAGTGGACGATCGCCCGTGAACGTGTCGGTGCGGTGCTGTCCGCGCCGGACAGTGACTCAGCCGGCGTCGCCACCGACGTGCCGGAGGGTGTTGTGACAGGAGCCGGGGTGCAGGCGTCACCGCCTCTGGTGGTGACGGCGAGGTCACAGGTTCCGATGTGGCGCGAGGGGCTGACCCAAACGGCACTGTCGGCGGACTACCAGCGCATCCTGGCCGCGATCGATGACCGGATCCGTCTCGGTCAAGGGCCGCTGACCTGTCAGGAGATGGCCGCCGTGTTCGGCCTGGATGTGGTGCCGGCCAAGGTGGAGGGGCTGCGGTCGAAGGCGAAACGCCTGGTCTCACGGGGCTGGCTGGCCGAGCCGGCCCCGGGCCGGTTCACGCTCGCGCGGAGCGTGAGCGGGCCAGGCGGCGGGTCATGATCATGGTCATCGACCAGTAGATCATCGCCTCGGCGCTGCTGGTGGATCGTTCGAAGTCACGGATCAGGCGGCGGCTTCGCATCAGGTGGGCGAAGAGACGCTCGACGATCCACCGCTTGGGCAGCACCACGAAGCCGCGGATGTCGTCGCTCCGCTTGACGATGGCCAGGACCAGCGCGAGCGCGGCCAGGCAGTGTTCGACGAGGCTGCCGGTGTACCCGCCGTCGGCCCAGACGAGTTCCAGCCGGTGGTGAGCGTCGGTCACCCGCTCGAGCAGCACCTTCGCGGCAGCGCGGTCGCCGATGTCCGCGCTCGTGACCATCACGCCCAGCAGCAGGCCGAGGGTGTCGACGACCACGTGCCGTTTGCGGCCGTTGATCAGCTTGCCGCCGTCGAAGCCGCGGCTGTCGGAGCCGACGACGGCGTCCGCCTTGACGGACTGCGAGTCGATCACGCCGGCCGTCGGTTCCGCATCCCGCCCCGACTCCTGACGGACCCGGCCGCGCAGCCGGTCGTGGAACTCCCTGGCCAGCACGTGGTCGCGCCAACGGCGGAAGAACGCATAGACGCGGTCCCATGGCGGGAAGTCGGCCGGCATCGCCCGCCACTTGATCCCGTTGTCCACGAGATAGCGGATCGCGTCCAGTATCGCCCGGTGGCAGTACGCCTCCGGCTGCCCGCCCCGACCTCGCATCCAGCCCGGCACCGGCAGCAGCGGCCGGACCACGGCCCACTCCGCGTCCGTCATGTCCGAGGGATACCGCCGAACACGCTCCGGATGGTCGGCCGCATTCCCGAACCGGTGGGCGACACAATCACACGACAGAGCAGCCGAGTTGAACTCCACCGGCGCGAGCACGTACAACTGCGGCAACAGGGTCTCCTGGACCTCTGTCGGCTTCGCAACCCTGAGCTCCCAAGAGACCCTGCCCCGCTTCACCACCGACTTGAACCGCCTCACACCCGAACAGAGCTAGCAATTCCGCCGAACCGTCGCGGCCTTCGTTGATGACCTGCGCATCGGCTGGCCCGTTCCGCCCGGGCTTACCGGAAGCGCGCCGGGTGCACGGAATCCCGGAGTGCTGAAGAGGCGAGCGGCATGGTGGAAGGGCTCAGTTGGTCTGAGTCTGTTCAGCTGCAGAGAGCGCGGGCCACGGTCTTGCCGTGGAACTGCTTGGCGGCCCAGCCGCTGCCGCTGTCGTTGGGTGCGTTCACGATGATGTCGTCGAGGGATTCGCCGTAGCCGTTCTTGTACCAGGTTTCCCTGACGTAGCCGCCGGCGATGGCCTTGGTGTCTCCCGGGCAGCGCGCGACGGACACGTCTGCTTCCTGGCTGACGGGGCCGACCACAGCCTGCGGAGCCTGGGCCTCGGGGACGCACACCGCGCGGGCAATGACCCTGCCGGTCATCAGCATCGCGCTCCAGCCCTTCCCGTCCTTGAACGGTGCATTGACGGTGACGCCGTCATAGGGATCTCCGCCGCCTGATCGGCTGAAGGAGGTGGCCTGGAAGCCTCCGTTGATTGCTCCCATGCCCTCCGGACAGCGGGCCGAAGACGGTTGTCCCGGCTCGCTCTCTGGGCCGACGACGACCTGCACCGAGGACACCGGAGCCTTGGCCGGCGGGTTCGCCTGGGCAAAGGTCACCCCGCTGGCCGTGGCGGCACCGACAACCGCCGCAACTGCGACACCGGCTACCAGACGTGATTTTCCCCTGAGTTCCACAGTCCTCTTCCCATCAATTTGAGCTGCAGTGGTCTAGCTGATGAAGATCATCACTGACCGGAGGGGGCATCATGCGCAAACAACGGTCATTGACTACTAAAACCACTCGTTGGGGGAAACAGGAACATCAAGAAGCCGTTGTCCTATCGATCTTCAGGGCGGTGTGATCGAAAGCGGGTGCCGGGGCGGTGAATCTGTTCGTGTCCGTGCATGACGAGGGCCGGGGCGGACGCGTCCGAAGGGCTACTGCCACCGCCAGATGCTCGATGCTGTCTTCTACGTCCTCGAAACGGGATCAAGTGGCGGGCGAAGCCGGTGGACTTCCCGCCTGGGACCGGGTCTCCGCGTTCTTCCGCCGACGCCGCGAGCCCGGACTGATCGCAGAGCTCCACGCCCGGCTGCGTGGGAAGGTCCGCGAGCGGGCCGGGCGGGAGGTAGTCGACGGTCGCGGTCATCGACTCGCAGTCCGTGAAGCCCGACGCGGTCGTCGGCGCGGCAGCCGGGGCTACGGCGGAGGCAAGAAAATCAAATGGCAGACACCGGCATCTGATCTGCGACACGGCCGACCCGCTGCTGATGATCAACGTGACCGCGGGCGACAGTGCAGCCGAGTTGAACACCACCGGCGCAAGCACGTACAACCGCGGCAACAGGGTTTCATAGATCTCGGTCGGCTTCGCAACCCCGAGCTATCAAGAAGCCCTGCCTCCATGCCCGCAGTCCGCCGCGATCACTCGATCGAGACTCCCGTTCGACACCCACCCCACAAGATCGGAACGACAACAGCTTCTTACGACTTCATCCTCACTGTGGACTCGGACTCCGTGCTGCACAAGGACGCGCTGTGGCACTGCATGAAGGCCATGTCGGACCTGCGGATCCAGGCAGCCACCGGGCTGACGCTGGTCCGCAACCGGACGGCCAACCTGCTCACGCGCGTGATCGACGTGGAGATCGTGACCTGGTGCCTGGTCACCCGCATGGCGCGCTCCCAACTCGGTGCCGTGGCACCGACCTCGGGCATTCTCGGCCTGTACCGCAAGGAATTTGTGCTGGCCAACCTGGAGGACTACGTGACCTCCGGCACGGCCGGTGACGACCGTCGCCTGACGCACTACGCGCTCCAGCACGGACAGGTCGTCGCGGTGAACGAGGCGTGGGTGTACAGCGCGATGCCGGAGGACCTGAGCGAGCTGTGGACTCAGCGGGTGCGGTGGTTCAAGTCGTACTGGAAGTACGTGGGCTGGGAGCTGACGAACTTCTCGGCGGCCCCGTTGTTCTTCCGGTTGTACGGCCTGGTGCTCACCGTGCTCTCGCCGGTGCTCTACGCCTGGGTGCTGTTCGTGATCCCGCACTACACGGGCAGCAAGGTGATGTTCCTGTACGGCCTGGGCTACTGGATCATCCTGACCTACGCCCAGACGGGCATGTACGCCGCGCTGAGGCCCGAGCTCGGCGCCCGTCAGAGGCTCTTTGCATGGCTCCTGCTGACCCCGCTGGTGTCGCTGGTGAACCTGCTGCTGATCAAGCCCGCGATGTACTGGGCGCTGACTCAGGCCCGGACCACGCACTGGGGCACGCGCAAGGTGGCAGAGTCCAAAGACGTGGTGCCCGCGTGACATAGATGACCAGGGTGGCCCTCCTAATCCTGGGAGGGCCACCCTGGCCGCCTACCGCAACCGGGGCCTCACCGGATCCCAAAGACACGGTGGCGCAGACGACGCCGTCGGGTCGCCGAGTGCCGCTGCCGTCCGCCGTCATTGCCGCCGGCGCTGCCGTCGCCTGTTGATGCATGAGCATGATGCATCTCCGATGCAAATACCGTCCTGGGGGGACCATGAACAGCCGCATCACCGCCGCCGCACTCGCTGTCACAGCGCTGTGCGCGCTCACTGCCTGCGAAGGCACCGACACAAGCAGCACTTCAAGCAAGCCCAGCACCATCGCGTCTAGCAAAAGCCAGACCGATACTGCCCCGAGGACGACTGGTACGACCGGCAGCGACAACAACAGCGGGAAGGCCAAGACTGCAGTCCTGCCCGACATGACGGGCAAGGGTCTCCAGTCCGCCCAGGACCAGGCGCAGGCAGCCGGCTTCTACGCGCTTTCCTCGCACGATGCTTCCGGCCGAGGCCGCATGCAGGTCTTTGACCGCAACTGGAAGGTCTGCTCGCAGGCGCCTATGGCGGGCGAGCGCTCGACGGACACGACCATCGATTTCGCGACGGTCAAGCTGGAGGAGACCTGCCCGGCCGCGGACGAAGGAGCCCAGCCGAAAGCAGCCGGTTCCACCATGCCTGACTTCACAGGCAAGTCTGTCAACGCCGCTCGTGAGGCTCTCGACAGCAGTGCCAGCATTACGGTCAACGACGCCTCTGGGCAGGATCGCTTCATCCTCATGGAGTCCAACTGGCAAGTCTGCAGCCAGGAACCGGCCTCCGGGGTCAAGCTCGACGGGCAGCCGATCACCTTCACCGCGGTCAAGTTCGGGGAAGCCTGCTGATCCACAGCAAAGGACTCCCCACCGCGCCAATCCGTCGCGGTGGGGCCCTCTACTTCGTCGCGCATCGGAGGGCCGATCGTACGGCCACCCCCGGCCGCTGTCTTCTTGCCCTGGGTCTTGCCGGGGATCTTGGTGAACTGGGTTTTCGCTGCTCAGAAGCGGTGGGAACGGGCGCCTAGTGGTCGTCGTTGGTCGTCAATGGCCACTGCCGAGCAACCTCGGACGGCCCAGGGACGGCCCAGGAAGCGAGTGGTGCGAGCTGCTGATCCACACAGCCACGCCGGAAGTGGGCAAGCAGTGGACCGACACCGGCAAGATCCATGAAGAGCGGGATCTCAAGGGCCGTGCCGAGGGGGAGACGCGTACTGTTCCGGGCCATCCGGCCCTGACGCGCATCCTGCGGCGGCACATCGAGAACGAGGAGCTCCGGCCCGGCGACCTGCTGTTTCAGGGGGAGAAGGGCAGCATCCTGGCGGGTTCCGTCATCCGCCGAGCCTGGCGCAGCGCCCGCAAAGAGGTAATGCCTGCGCACGTCTTCGAGTCGCCCACTGGCAAGCGGGTGTACGACATCCGGCACACCCGCCTGACCAAATGGCTCAACGACGGGATCCCGCCCGCACAGGTGGCCGACTGGGCCGGCAACAGCGTGCCCGTGCTTCTGGCCACCTACGCGCGGTGCGTCGAGGGACAGCTTCCTGATCTCAAACGGCGACTGGAGGCTGCCGGAGATCTGCCCGAGCGGCCGGATGTCGGCTGACGGAGCCCACGAAAACTTCGACACGTATTCGACACGGCCACCCGCCAGAACCCGGTGACAGCCGGACGGCCCCGGAGTCTTCCCGTGATCGTCGGGGGAGAGGCCGGGGCCTCTCCATGACCACTGACAACGCGTCTGACCAGCAAAAAGCCCTCCCCGGAGGGAGGGCTGGAAGACGCGCCCCCGGCAGGACTCGAACCTGCGGCCAAGCGCTTAGAAGGCGCCTGCTCTATCCACTGAGCTACGGGGGCCTGGTGCGGGTCAAGGATAAAGCTCCCCGTTCCTTGACCCCGTCGCCGCGCCTCCGTGGCTCGATGTGGAGGTTCGGTGAAGCGGTCAAGATAATCGCAGGCGGGTACGAATCATGCATCGCTTTTGCGCCCGGACGCGCCGGGTGTTGTGCACTCGTTATGCCGGGAGGGGGCCCGCGTCCCAGTCGTCCCTTCCGTCCGGGTCCGTCCCCTCGGCGCGCAGGCATGTCCATATGCTTCAGAATTCCCCTAAAATTGGGCATTCTTCGCATGTGGTGACCTTGGACGTACGCCCTCAGCTACTCGACGCACTCGCTGCCCTGCGCGACCGTGTCGCCGCCGCACGCTATCCGCTCCCCCTGGCGGGAGCCCCGCGTGTGCGCGCCAACCGGGACGAACTGCTCGCCCAACTGGACGACTATCTCGTACCCCGGCTGCGCTCGCCCGAGGCGCCCCTGCTGGCCGTCGTCGGCGGTTCGACCGGGACCGGGAAGTCGACGCTGGTGAACTCCCTGGTGGGACGCCGCGTCACGGAGGCGGGTGTGCTCCGGCCGACCACCCGTACCCCCGTACTCGTCTGCCACCCGGAGGACCAGCACTGGTTCAGCGGCATGCGCGTACTGCCCGACCTCACCCGTCGCTGGGTGTCCCACCGGGAGAAACCCGCCAAGGAGAGCGACACACCCGTCGACGACCACGCGCGCGTGCTCCGCGTCGAGACCGCCGACACCCTCCCGCGCGGACTCGCCCTGCTCGACGCGCCGGACGTGGACTCGCTGATCGCCGGCAACCGCGTACTGGCCGCCCGGCTCATCTGCGCCGCCGACATCTGGATCATGGTCACGACGGCGGCCCGGTACGCCGACGCCGTCCCCTGGCACCTGCTGCGCACCGCCAAGGAATACCGCGCCACCCTGATCACCGTCCTGGACCGCGTCCCGCACCAGGTCGTCGCCGAGGTCTCCCGCCAGTACGGCGCCCTGCTCACCAAGGCCGGCCTCGGCGAGGTGCCCCGCTTCACCGTGCCCGAGCTGCCTGAGTCGGCCTGGGGCGGCGGCCTGCTGCCCGCATCCGCCGTCGCCTCGCTGCGCACCTGGCTGCACCACCACGCCCAGGACCCTGGCGCCCGCCGCAGCGCCCTCACCCGTACGGCGTACGGCCTGCTCGACTCGCTGGCCGCCCGCACGCCGGAACTGGCGAGCGCCGCCGCCGCCCAGTACGCGGCCGCCCTCCGCCTCACCTCCGCCGTGGACGGCGCCTACGACAGCGAGCACGCGCGCGTGCTCGGCAGGCTCCAGTCCGGCACCGTCCTCGCCGGGGACGCCCTCAAACGCTGGCGCGCCTTCCCGCTGGACTGCACCGCCGGTGAACTCCTCGACGCCCTCGCCGAGAGCCTCGGCGCGCTGCTGCTGTGCGCCGTCACCGCCGCCGACGAGCGCGTGGCCGAGTCCTGGCGCCGCGAACCGGCCGCCGCTGCCCCGGAACTCGCCGACCGCGACTCCTCTCCGGAGAGCGCCGAGCACCGCATCGGTCTCGCCGTACGGCGCTGGCGGCGCGAGCTGGAGGAGCACGCCGAGGACGAGGTCCGCGAGCTGGAGCGCGGCAACGCCCCCGACGCCGAGACCGTCGCCGCGCTCGCCGCCGCCGTCGTCCTCGGGGGACGCCGGGCGCGTACGGCGGGCGAGGGGCTGGCCGAGCGGATCGGTGCGCACGGCGCGCTGCGGCTGCGCGACCGCGCCGGGCGCCTGCTCACCGAGCACGTCGACCGGGTCCTGCACGGCGAACGCGAGCGCCGCCTCGCCCCCCTCGACGCCCTGGACGTCCATGCCGAGTCGCAGGCCGAACTCATCGCCGCGCTGTCCGTACTGCAGAAGGAGAGGTGACCGGTGACCACCGCCGCCCAGAAGGACCAGAGGGATCACGTCGACGCCACGGGTCCCGCCGACGAGGAGCCGCACGCGCGCGTGGAGGGCGATCAGCGCCTCGATGACGAGGTCTCCTGGGACGACGGCCTCATCGCCCGCCGCGTCACCGACGGTGGCGCGCCTCCGGAGGCCGCCGTGCGCGGCGCTGCGAGCGGGCCCCCGGCCCCGCTGGCGTACGACGGCCCCCTGCGCTCCCGCCTCGACGCGCTTCGTGAACTGGTCGGCCTGTCCCGCGCGCGCCTGGACAACCAGACCCTCGCCGAGGCCGCGCGCGTCCTGGACGAGGCCACGGCCCGCCGCAAGCTGTCCGGGCAGCACACCGTCGTCGCCATCGCGGGCGCGACCGGCAGTGGCAAGTCGCAGTTGTTCAACTCGCTCGCCGGGGTGGCCATCTCCGAGACGGGCGTGCGCCGTCCGACGACCGCCGCGCCCATCGCGTGCAGCTGGAGCGACGGCGCCGCGACCCTCATCGACCGCCTCGGCATCCCCGGCCGGCTGCGCCGCCGCCCCCTGCAGAGCGCCGAGGACGAGGCGCGCTTGCGCGGGCTGGTGCTGATCGACCTGCCCGACCACGACTCCGCCGCCGTACAGCACCGCGAGCACGTCGACCGGATCCTCAAGCTGGTCGACGCCGTCATCTGGGTGGTCGACCCCGAGAAGTACGCCGACGCCGCGCTGCACGAGCGCTATCTGCGGCCGATGGCGGGCCACGCCGAGGTGATGATCGTCGTGCTCAACCAGACCGACCGGCTGCCCGCGGAGGCGACCGAGCAGATCCTCGACGACCTGCGCCGCCTGCTCGACGAGGACGGCATCGCGCTCGGCGAGTACGACGAACCCGGCGCCACCGTCCTCGCCCTCTCGGCGCTCACCGGGGACGGCGTGGGCGACCTGCGCGAGACGCTCGGCAGAATCGTGGCCGAGCGGGACGCGGCCGCCCGCCGGGTCTCGGCGGACGTGGACGCGGCCGCCGCCGGCCTGCGACCGGTGTACGCAGCCGGGCAGGGCGTCGGGCTCAGCGAGGAGGCGCGGGAGGAGTTCTCCGGGCGACTCGCGGACGCGGTCGGCGCCACCGCGGCCGGGGAGGCCGCCGAACGCGCCTGGCTGCGCAGCGCCAACCGCGCGTGCGGCACGCCCTGGCTGCGGCTGTGGCGCTGGTACCAGGACCGCGGCGGCCCGCAGACCGGCAGCCTCCCGGTACGCCGGTACGCCGACGCCGAGGCGACCGCGCGCCAGCGGGTGGAACAGGCGGTCCGGACGGTGTCCGACCGGGCTGCCGCCGAACTGCCCGCGCCCTGGGCGCAGGCGGTGCGCGAAGCGGCCGTACGCGGGTCACAGGGGCTGCCGGAGTCGCTGGACGAGCTCGCGGGCCGGGCCGGGCTGCCGCCGGGACGTCCGCCCCGCCCCGGCTGGTGGCCGGTGGCGGTGCTGGTGCAGGCGTCGATGACGCTGCTGCAGATCGTGGGCGGGGCGTGGCTCGTCGGGCAGATCGCGGGTGTGCTGTCGCCGAACCTGGGTGTGCCGGTGCTGCTGATGCTGTGCGGGATCGTCGGGGGGCCGCTGGTGGAGTGGGCCTGCCGGCTGGCGGCACGGGGGCCCGCACGGCGGTACGGGCAGGAGGCGGAGCGCAGGCTGCGGGAGGCGGCGGCGAGCTGCGGACGGGCCCGGGTGCTGGACCCGGTGGCCGCGGAGCTGCTGCGGTACCGGGAGGTGCGGGAGCAGTACGGGCGGATCGCGGGGGTGGGGGTCGGGCGGTAGTGATGCCAGGGATGGGCCGGGGCGGCCGGTGGAGAGTGTGACCACTCGATCGGGTGACGGAGTTGCCCGCAAGTGGGGAGCTGTCCACAGCGCTCGGCAGGGCGGGGCCGGGTGGGCGCAGTCTGGTGCCACGGCGATCGCACCGCCCGCCCGACCCGGATCGTCCGGGTGGGGGGACGGGCGGGATTCGTGATCGGCGGTCGTGCGGCGCGCCACGAGTGAGACCGGTGCGCGCCGCACGGCATCAGAAAGCCGTACGGGACAGGCCCGTCGCGGCACCGGCGGCCCGGTGGCGAGCGCCGGGCGAGGGAGGGGATCACGATGAACGAGACCGTGCTGTGCGTGGTGGGCAACGTGGCGACGCGGCCCGTGTACCGGGAGCTGCCGAACGGCCCGTCGGCCCGGTTCCGGCTCGCGGTGACCGCGCGGTACTGGGACCGGGAGAAGAACCTCTGGACCGACGGGCACACTAACTTCTTCACGGTGTGGGCCAACCGGCAGCTCGCCGTCAACGTGGCGGCGTCGGTGGAGGTGGGGCAGCCGCTCGTGGTGCAGGGCCGGCTGAAGGTGCGGTCCGAGACGCGGGAGGGGCAGCAGCAGGCGTGGGCGTCGGCCGACATCGACGCCGTGACGATCGGCCACGACCTGACGCGGGGGACGGCGGCGTTCCGGCGCTCCGCGAAACCGGAGACACCGGCTCGCGCGGAGACGCGTCCCGAGCCGCAGTGGGAGACACCCCCTCCCACGGAACCGGCGGATCAACCAGAGGCGACAGCTGTTCTGGTGACGTGACGCCATCCCCTGTCTGACCGAGACGTGGCTTATCGGTGAATGCGCCGCGAACACACCATCCGGTGCGGTGGATTTGTCGATAAGCCAGCCCGTGGCACGCCCCCGCGATAACGATTCCAGCTCGGATCAGTCGTACGACCATCCGACCGCCGGGTGCGGGCTTCGTTGATCCATAGGATGCCCAGGCGAACACCCCCCAGGGGTTGGTGATTTCTGCTGGCGGGACCGCCCCCCAAGTCCAACGGGTCCTGCTCGAAGGGGAATTCTGTGCTTTCTGCGTTCTCTGGGTTCACCCGGTCCACCGCGCCCGTGAAGGCCGGTGCCCTGACGCTGGCCTGCGGGCTGGCGGCGGCGGGTGTGCTGTCCGGCGCCGGTACGGCCCTGGCCGACGGCAGACCGCAGACGCAGAACGGGGCGACGGCCACAATCAACGGCCTGAAGACGTACGGCGAGGCCGTGATCCACGAGGACGGCGGCACCGACCTGCGGGTACCGGCCGGACTGTTCGACATGTCCGTCGACGGCGGCGGCACCCTCCAGACGTACTGCGTCGACCTGCACAACCCCACGCAGCGCGACGCCAAGTACCAGGAGACCCCCTGGAGCGGCACCTCGCTGGCCGCCAACGCGAACGCCGGGCGCATCCGCTGGATACTCCAGAACTCCTACCCGCAGGTCAACGATCTGGACGCGCTCGCCCGCAAGGCCGGCGCCACCGGGCTGACCGAGGAGGACGCGGCGGCCGGGACCCAGGTGGCCATCTGGCGCTACTCGGACACGGCGAAGGTCGACGCGGTGGACCCGCAGGCGGAGAAGCTCGCGGACTACCTGGAGAAGAGCGCTCGCCCCGCGGCCGAGCCCCGGGCCTCCCTCACGCTGGACCCGCCCGCTGTCTCCGGCCGCCCCGGCGGCCTGCTCGGACCGGTGACCGTGCACACCGACGCCGCCGCCGTGATCGTCTCGCCCCCGGCGGACGCGGCGGCCCAGGGGATGCGGATCATCGACCGCACCGGCAAGGTGATCACCTCCGCGCACGACGGCAGCCGGCTCTACTTCGACGTACCCGAGGGCGCGCCGGACGCCGCGGTGCAGGTGGCGGTGCAGGCGTCCACCACCGTCCCGGTGGGCCGTGCCTTCGCCTCCGAATCGCGCAGCCAGACGCAGATCCTCGCCGGGTCGAGTGAGTCCACGGTCTCGGCTACGGTCGACGCGTCCTGGGCGGCCGAGGGCGCTGTGCCGGCGGTCTCGGCCCGCAAGAACTGCGCCAGGGGCGGCGTGGACGTCACGGTCGCCGACAAGGGCGACGAGCCGTTCACCTTCGATCTTCTGGGCACCTCCCACACGGTCGCCCCCGGCAAGGTCGAAACGATCACGGTCCCCCTGAAGGAGGACCAGTCCTACGACTTCACCGTCACCGGCCCCGGCGGCTTCGCCCAGCGCTTCACCGGCATCCTCGACTGCGCCACCCAGGGCCCGGCGACGGCCGCCTCGGTCCAGACCCTGAGCGAACCGACTCCGATCACCCTGCCGGGCGAGGCCCCCGGGGGGACGGACCTCGCGGCGACCGGTGGGTCCGCGCTGACCCCGGTGATCACGGGTGCGGCGATCGGGCTGGTGGTCATCGGCGGAGCGGTGCTGGTGATTCTGCGGGGGCGGGAGAACAAGGCGGGGGAGTGAGTGCCCCGCTCCCCCGCGCAACGCGTCTTCCCGTCGGGGCAGTTGGAAAGCGCCTCGGCGGCAACTGGTCCGGGTCGACATCTCCCCGCCGCGGGCGACGCATGATCAGCTTGCGCTGTGGAAGCCATCATCGCCAGCGCCATAGCCGTCCTGGGCACCCTGCTCGGCTCAGGGATCACGGTTCGGTGCGCAAGGCCAGGGGTTGTTTGTCGGCGCAGTCCCATAGCCTGCGCTCATGACGACCGCTGAGTCCGGATCCTTTTCGAGTGCGGCTATTGAGGAGTACCTCTCCTTGATCGACGAGCTGCTCGCACAGCCTTTCCCAGAGGCGAACTTCCATGACGACACCGGGTGCGGTGGCCCTGAGCATCGTGTGCGCATCCTGCGGGACAGTCAGGAGTTCTGGGATGACGATGACGGCCGGGCGGCGCGCGAGGCTGACGCAGACCTGCGGGCCTACCTGGACGCCCTGATCGCAACCCTTACGGCACGCTGGGGCGAGCCGCTCGCCGTTGACCTGTTGCCGTATCTGCGGGCCGGCCTCGAGGGGGAGGCGGTGTCCGAGCCGATCAACTGCCTGAGCCAGCTGGCTGGAAGCATGCAGGCGTGGCCGCACCGGGATCCCGACCGCTGGCTCGGGCTCGCCATTGGACAGGGGGATAAAGAGTTGCCGCTCGAACTGCTCGCGGCGGTTGGCCAGACCCCTGCGCTTGAGCCGAGCGCGTCCGGCCGGTCATGAGCGGAGCCAGATGATCGCGGTAGCCACGGTGACCGTTCCGAGAAGGACGTAGCCGCGCTTGTCGTAGCGAGTGGCCACGGCCCGGGACTGCACGAAGCAGTCACATGATCGCCCGGACAGGTCCGGAGATACCGCCACTCAGGCTGCGAGCGTCGACCAAGCTCATGTCAACGGACTGTTGACGTCTGACATCAACGACTGACACCGACAGCGACGAACAAAGCAGGACCGTGGCGGTCCCCAGCGACTACTGCACCGCCCAGGTCAGGGAGTTCTTCGGGGCCCCAGTCGTCCAGTGATCGACCCGACAAGGATGAGGCCAGACCTTGAAGTCCTTGTGCCTCACGGGGCGCTGTCCTGAGCTGATGGACAGCGCCCCGCTGGTTTAGCCAGCCCCACGGTCTTCGTGATTCAGCGCCCGTAGACCTGGCCGCGCACTAGGCACAGTCCACGATCTCGGAGACAGGGAGCGCTGAAATCAGAGGCGTCTGCTTGTGCGCGTTGGGGGTATGGGCGGTGCCAGCGCTGCCTTCGGTTATGAGCGCACAGGGTGGGGAGAGGCTGATGATCGTCGTACTGCTGTGTGTCTTCGTGGTTGTTGGCCTGATTCAGGTGATCAGGCCGCAGTTGCTGTGGAGGGCGAACCGGCCACTCCAGCGGCCCTTCGTGAAGGACTACGACGCCACTGAGCCCACGAGGGCGGGGTACGCCATGGCACGGGTCGTCGGAGGGGTCTTTCTGATTGTCGCTGTCTGGATGCTCGTTCAGCAGATCTCCTGACCGCTCTACGCCTGGGCAGACTCCGACCCCGGCCAAGGCCGAGCGTCGAACTCAGCCGGGGTCGGTCCCCGGCTCGGGGACAGCCGGCGCTGGGCCGTCCGTGGGCCGTCCGAAAGTGGCCGACGACGACCGATGACGACAGCCCACGACGGCCCTTCCCCTGCAGGCCGCGCGGGCTGTCGTCGGCGCACGTGTCCGGCCACTCCACGACGGGCAGTCTGGGCAGTCCAAGGCGTGGGGCGACGGCCTCGTTTGCATCCTCCATCCAGGTCGACGCCCACACGAGGCGGCAGTCAAGCGCCATGAGGCGCGGCCCAAGGCTGGGATCAAGCCGTCCGAGCAGTGGGTTCCCATCTTCGAGGGAAGGCCGGGAGCCGGAAGCAGGGGCCTGCAGACGACTGGGTGAGGGCCCGAACGGGATGAGTGGGCCGTCAGGAAGAGGATGGGGCGCTCCGCTGGGCCTGTCACGACCGCACGACAGTCCGGCGTGGCGGGGGAGTGGCACCCTCTGCTCTGGGCCGTGCGAGGGCGCCCGCGGCCGGCCAACGGCGACCGGCGCTGACGGACGAGCCATCGCTGCAGTCAGTGAAACCCCAGGTCAGAGGCGCCCGGCTTCACGCGTTTCCGCCCAGGGGTGGCCGTACGGCAAGATGGGGTGTATCTGCCCACTGCCAGATTTCAAGCGTCGGACGGTTTCTCTTGGCTGAGTTCATTTACACCATGCGCAAGGCGCGCAAAGCGCACGGCGACAAGGTGATCCTCGACGACGTCACCCTGAACTTCCTGCCGGGGGCGAAGATCGGCGTCGTCGGTCCGAACGGTGCCGGTAAGTCGACCGTGCTGCAGATCATGGCGGGGCTGCAGCAGCCCTCCAACGGTGACGCCTTCATCTCCCCCGGTTACAGCGTCGGCATCCTGCTCCAGGAGCCCCCGCTGAACGAGGAGAAGACGGTCCTGGAGAACGTCCAGGAGGGCGTCGCCGAGATCAAGGGCAAGCTCGACCGCTTCAACGAGATCGCCGAGCTGATGGCGACCGACTACTCCGACGCGCTGCTCGACGAGATGGGCAAGCTCCAGGAGGAACTGGACCACGCCAACGCCTGGGACCTCGACGCCCAGCTCGAGCAGGCCATGGACGCGCTGGGCTGCCCGCCCGGCGACTGGCCCGTCACCAACCTCTCCGGTGGCGAGAAGCGCCGCGTCGCGCTCTGCAAGCTGCTCCTGGAGCAGCCCGACCTGCTGCTCCTCGACGAGCCCACCAAC
This sequence comes from Streptomyces sp. NPDC001781, assembly GCF_053596035.1. NCBI lineage: Bacteria > Bacillati > Actinomycetota > Actinomycetes > Kitasatosporales > Streptomycetaceae > Streptomyces > Streptomyces sp. NPDC001781. The sequence goes on from NZ_JBSFFI010000002.1 coordinate 223,471, forward strand.
CACCTCGACGCCGAGTCGGTGAACTGGCTGGAGCAGCACCTCGCCAAGTACCCGGGCACCGTCGTGGCCATCACCCACGACCGGTACTTCCTGGACAACGTCGCGGAGTGGATCCTCGAGCTCGACCGCGGCCGCGCCTACCCCTACGAGGGCAACTACTCCACCTACCTGGAGACCAAGCAGACCCGTCTGAAGGTCGAGGGCCAGAAGGACGCCAAGCGCGCCAAGCGGCTCAAGGAAGAGCTGGAGTGGGTGCGGTCCAACGCCAAGGGCCGCCAGGCCAAGTCCAAGGCCCGCCTCGCCCGTTACGAGGAGATGGCGGCCGAGGCCGACAAGATGCGGAAGCTGGACTTCGAGGAGATCCAGATCCCGCCGGGCCCGCGTCTGGGCAACATCGTGGTCGAGGTCGACAGCCTCAACAAGGCGTTCGGTGAGAAGATCCTCGTCGACGACCTCAGCTTCACCCTGCCGCGCAACGGCATCGTGGGCGTCATCGGCCCGAACGGCGCCGGCAAGACCACGCTGTTCAAGATGATCCAGGGCCTGGAGACGCCGGACTCCGGCGCGATCAAGGTCGGCGACACGGTCAAGATCTCCTACGTCGACCAGAGCCGCGAGAACATCGACCCCAAGAAGACGCTGTGGGAGGTCGTGTCCGACGGGCTCGACTACATCAACGTCGGCCAGGTCGAGATGCCGAGCCGCGCGTACGTGTCGGCCTTCGGCTTCAAGGGCCCGGACCAGCAGAAGCCCGCGGGCGTGCTGTCCGGCGGTGAGCGCAACCGCCTCAACCTGGCGCTCACCCTCAAGCAGGGCGGCAACCTGCTGCTCCTCGACGAGCCCACCAACGACCTCGACGTCGAGACCCTCTCCAGCCTGGAGAACGCGCTGCTGGACTTCCCCGGCTGCGCCGTGGTCGTCTCCCACGACCGCTGGTTCCTGGACCGGGTCGCCACCCACATCCTCGCCTACGAGGGTGACTCCAAGTGGTTCTGGTTCGAGGGCAACTTCGAGTCCTACGAGAAGAACAAGATCGAGCGGCTCGGCGCCGACGCCGCGCGTCCGCACCGTGCCACCTACAAGAAGCTGACCCGGGGCTGATCGCACCTTGCGCCACATCTACCGCTGCCCCCTGCGCTGGGCGGACATGGACGCGTACGGCCACGTCAACAACGTGGTGTTCCTCCGCTACCTGGAGGAAGCCCGTATCGACTTCCTGTTCCGCCCGGACAAGGACTTCCAGCAGGGGTCGGTCGTGGCGCGCCACGAGATCGACTACAAGCGGCAGCTCGTCCACCGGCACCACCCGGTGGACGTCGAGCTGTGGATCACCGAGATCCGGGCCGCGTCCTTCACCATCACCTACGAGGTGAAGGACGCGGACACCGTGTACGTGCGGGCCTCCACCGTCGTCGTCCCCTTCGACTTCGAGGCCCAGCGGCCGCGCCGGATCACCGCGGAGGAGCGGGAGTTCCTCCAGGAGTACCGGGACGAGCCCGCCGAGGAGAAGGCCGTCGCGGCATGACGGTGCTCCACCTCGCCGACGAGACGGAGGCGGCCGACCTCGCCGCCTTCCTCACCCGGCTGCTCCGCTACGACCGCGCGGCCGCGGTACGCCTCCAGGCGGCCGGGACCGCGCTCGCCGTGTTCGGACGCCCGCCTTCCTTCGAGGTGCTCGCCGTCCGCGCGGCAGGCCTCGCCAAGCCGTACGAGGACGGGCTGGACGCCGTCCTCGACGTGACCGTCTCCGCGGGTGAACTGCTGGAGTCGGTGGACGAACGGGCGGCCACCGCCGCCGTGCCCGCCGCCGTCACCGGGCCCCCGTGGGCCGGGATGCTGCCGCCACGCGGTGGCTGGCGGGCCGAGCCGGGGCTGCCGGGCCCTGTGGTGCTGCACCGGACCGTGGCCCAGTCGGTCGCCGAATTCCGTTCGCGCACCGAGGAGTTGGCGCCCGGGCAGCGCACCCGTGCCGAACTGGACCGGATCGGACGGGAGATCTGGTCCCGCGAGGTCGGCCCGACCCGGCTGCCGGTGCGGGCCGTGCACGCGGCGCACTCGCTGGGCTTCCTCCGGCCCCCCGACCCCGACAGCGCGGAGGAGACGGGCCTGTTCTCCTCCGGGGCGTGGCTCCGGCTGCGCACCCCCTACGGGTCGGTCGCCGTCCGCCGGGCCGGACTCGGCGCGCTCGGCGTCACCGTACGCTGACCACCCTGTCCACGGAGCCCTGTCCACAGAGCCCCCGCGGAAAGCCCGTTCGCGAAGGCCCGGTCACTCCGCCGTGTTCACCATCGACGCCGCCGCGTACGTCAGGTAGTTCCACAGCGTCCGCTCGTGCTCCTCGGAGAGCCCCAGCTCGTCCACCGCGTCCCGCATGTGCTTCAGCCAGGCGTCGTGCGCGGCCCGGTCCACGGCGAACGGGGCGTGCCGCATCCGCAGCCGGGGGTGGCCGCGCTCCTGGCTGTACGTGGTGGGTCCGCCCCAGTACTGGATCAGGAACAGAGTGAGCCGCTCCTCGGCCGGCCCCAGGTCCTCCTCCGGGTACATGGGCTTCAGCAGCGGGTCCTCGGCCACGCCCTCGTAGAAGCGGTGCACCAGCCGGCGGAAGGTCTCCTCCCCGCCGACCTGCTCGTAGAAGGTCTGCTCCTGAAGCGTGCCACGTCGGATCTCGTTCACCCGTCCATGGTCTCAGACCGGGGGGCCCGGAACTCAAGCCCCGGGACCGGCCGCGGCCCGCCGCCACCGCCCCCGATCGTGCCTACTGTGGAGGTATGGGCGCCTATGACTCCGAGCTGACCCGGGTGGCCGCCGAGGCGCGGGCCGCGCTGGTCCGGCAGATCGACCGCGACGGCGCCTGGCAGGCGGACCCCGTCTGGCGGGAGTCGTTCGCCGAGGTCCCCCGGCACCTGTTCGTGCCGTACTACTACGTCGGCGTCCTCGGCGGGTACGAGCGGTACGCGGCGGACGACCCCGACCCGGCCCGGCGGGAGCGCTGGGCGCGCGGCGCCTACGCCGACGCCCCGCTGGCCACCCGGCTGCACGGCGGCGAACTGGTCTCCTCCAGCAGCCAGCCCTCGCTGATGGCCCGGATGCTGGTCGCGCTGGGCGTCCGGGACGGCGACCGGGTCCTGGAGGTCGGCACCGGCACCGGCTACAACGCGGCCCTGCTCGCCCACCGCCTCGGCGACGACTCCCTGGTCACCACGGTCGACATGGAACCGGAGATCACCGAGCCCGCCCGGCGGCACCTCGCCGCGGCGGGTTACCACCCGGTGGTGGTCACCGGCGACGGCGCGCACGGGGTACCCGCGCACGCCCCCTACGACCGGATCATGGCCACCTGCATGCTGCCCACCGTGCCACGCCCCTGGACCGCCCAGTGCGCGCCCGGCGCCCGGATCATCGCCCCGCTGAACAACGGGCTGCTCGCGCTGGACGTGGCGGAGTCCGGCCGCGCCGAGGGCCGCTTCCTGCCCACCGGCGCCTACTTCGTGCCGCTGCGCGGGGAGTGCGGCGCAGCGGCCGAGCCGGTGTCCACCCGGGGACTGCCGGGGTGGGGGCGGGACCAGGAGTCGTTCCGCTTCCTGCTGGGGCTCGCCGGGGGCTCACTGGAACCCGCCCAGGCGTACGCGCTGTGGGAGAGCGCGGGCATGCCGGACCGCGAACGGTACGGCGTCACGGTCAGCGGCCCGCGCGCCTGGGCCTGGCTGGACGACCCGGAGGGCCGCCACGCCTGGCCGCTGCCGTGAAAGCGCCGGTCAGCCCCGGTGGACGGTGATCGTCGTCCAGGCGCCCACGTGCACCCGGTCGCCGTCCTGGAGCGGGACCGGCACGAACGGCTGGATCGGCTCGTCGGAGCCGTTGACCGTGGTGCCGTTCGTCGAGTTCTGGTCGACGACCGCCCAGCCGCCGTCCGGCTGCTGCACCAGCACCGCGTGCTGGTGCGAGACACCGGGGTCCTCCGGCGGCACCGACAGGTCGATGTCCGGGGTGTCGCCGGTGGAGTGCCGGCGGCGGCCGATGGTGACCTGGTTGCCGGAGAGCGTGCGCTGCTGCTCGGGGGAGTACGCGGGCAGGTTGAGCCCCGCGGCCTCGGGACCGGAGCGCTGCATCATCGCCATGAAGTAGTCGCGGTCCGGGCCGATGGTCGCGGTCCAGGTCGCGGGTCCCTGCGGGGCCTGCGGAGCCTGGGGGTAGCCCTGGTTCTGGCCGGTGCCGGGCTGCGGGAAGCCGTACCCGCTGGCGGGGGCGCCGGAGGGCTGGTTGTTCGACGGCGGCGGGGGGATCACCCAGTCGTCGTCGGCGAAGGACGGGCCGCCCGCCGGGGTGCGGCCGGGCTCCTGCGGGAAGCCGGACGGCGAGGACGGCGGGGGTGCCTGCCGGGAGGGCGCGGCGCCGAAGGCGGAGGGCTCACGCCCGAACGGCGGGGGACCGGAGGGGCCACCCTGACCGGAAGGGCCGCCGGGACCGCCGGTACCACCCGGACCACCCGGTGTGCCGGGGCCGCCTGGACGGCCGGGACCACCCGGTCCGCCGTAACCCGGCCCGTCACCGGGGCCGCCAGGCCCACCCGGACCCTGCTGACCCGGACGGCCCTGCGGGCCGGGACCCTGCTGGCCGGGCCCGCCCGGGCCCTGCCCGCCGCCGAATCCCGGCGGAGGCCCCTGGCGGCGCTCGCCGAAGGGAGACGGACCGCCCGACGTGGGCGGCGGCGGAGACGCCGGACGGCGCTCGTTGCCGAACGGCGTCGGCCCCGAGGGCTCGCTGTCGAACGCCGGTATCGGCTCGGCGGGCCGATTCACCTGCGAGGGCCGCGAACCCTGGTACTCGTATCCGTCACCGGCGCCGTCGAAGGGCCGGCTCGGCGGCTGGTAGCGGGGCTGCTGCGGCCGGGGCGGGGCCGCCGGGGTGTACGAGGTGGCGGTGTTGGTCAGGAAGTTCCACCGGCACTCCTCGCAGAAGGGCGCGCCGCCCTCGCGGGGCGTACGGCACTGCGGGCACAGCTCGGCCTGCGCGCCGGGCGAGGGACGTCCCTCGGCGCGCGGCGGCGGGAAACCGTAGCCGCCGCCGGACGGGGGCGGGGGCGGAGGCACGGCACCGGCCATGCGGTGACCGCAGACCTCGCACCAGTCGTCGGAACCCGACTGGTGTCCGTTCGGGCAGGTCGGCATGTCGGTGGTACCCCTTCTGCTGAGGTATCGGTGTCTACAGGGTCCCTGTCGCCAGGGTCACTTCTTGACGCGAACAGTCTTCGTGGACCGGGTCTCGAGTGTCATCTCGTCGGCCTCCGTGACCTTCGCCTTCAACCGCACAGTACCGGTCGGGGCGTCGACCACGTCCACCACCTTCGCAAGCAGTTTCGCAGTATCCGCGTTCCCCGACACCCCCGCCAGCTGAACGGCACGTCCCAGTTTGGCCGTTGCTCCATCCATATCGCCTGCTTTGCGTAGATCCAGTCCTTCCCGGATGGCCTGCGCCAGTTCGGCCTGGCCGGTGTAGTGGGCGACTTGGGCGTTCAGCGAGGTGGAGGCGGCCATGTCGTCGGTCCACACGGCCCGGACGAGCCCCTGGGCGCCGAGATTCCGTACCGATCCGTCCGGTCGGGCCGCCACCAGGGAGACGCGCGCGGCGAGCATCTCCTGCCCCAGTCCGGCCGCCGGGACCTCCACGCACAGGTGGTAGTCGCGGGACTCGTCGCCCCAGGAGCCGGTGGGGTAGTCCCCGGCGCGCGGGCCCGCCTCGGTGCGCCGATCGGTCAACTCCGCTACTGCGGGAGCCACTTGCTTGACGAACTTGATGCGGGTGCCGACCGGCGTCCACACCCGCAGGGCGACGTCGGCGACCTCCTTGCCCATCGTCGACTCCATGATCCGGGTGAAGTCCTCGGTGAGCCTGGCCGGATCGGCGACGATGTCGGCGGTGCCGAGCAACGCCGAGGCGATGCCTGTGACTTCTTTCACTTCCCAGTCGGTGCCCACGCCCCGCGCGTCACAGGTGAACCGCCCGGCGCACGCGTCGAGAGCGTCCTTCAGCTCCGCCGCCGACTCGTGCTCGTTGCGTCCGTCGGTCAGCAGGATGCCGTGCCGGATCGACACGTCCGCCCCCGCCAGCAGCCGGTCCGCGAGCCGCAGCCAGGTGCCGATCGCGGTGCCGCCGCCCGCGCCGAGCCTGCGCAGCGCCAGCTTGGCCTGGGCACGGGTGGTCGGGTCCGCCACCGCGAGCCGTCCGCCGCCCGGATAGACCTCGCGGGCGACGTGCGTACCGTCGACGATCCCGAAGTGCACCCCGTCGCGCAGGGTGTCGACGGCGGCGGCGGTGGCGTCGCGGGCGTTGCGCATCTTGCTGGGCGGGTAGTCCATCGAGCCCGAGCAGTCCACCATCAGCACCACGGCGGCCGGCGCCCCCGGACCGGCGGGCGCGGTGCCGCCCTCGGCCGTCACGGTCACGATGGCGTTGACCTCGCGGCCGCCCTCCGGCAGGAACTCGTTCTGGTAGACGTCCACCGAGAACCGCGGTCCACCCGGTTCGGCGAAATCGGTCATGCTGGTTCACATCCCCCTCGGACACGCCCCGCTCCCCGCGAGGCGGTGCGATCGGGCGGACCGGTCCCCTCCGTGTCCGCCCGTCCTTCCCCGTGCTGTCCGTGCTTCCCCGTGCCCGAGGCTCCCGTACGGCGCGGTCACCCGCGCGGCGAGGGCCTCAGGCCGATCCTGCCCCCTGCGGCGGCGTGGGGAACGGCACGACGGCCACTGTTACGTTGTCGTGGCCCCCGGCGTCCAGCGCGTGCCCCACCAGCACCCGCGCCGCGTGCAGCGGGCGGGCGGCCGCGTCGGCGGGCAGCACGTCGGCCATCTCCTCCGGCGCCTCGGCGTAGTTCCACAGGCCGTCGGTGCAGACCAGCACCACGCCGGACCGGTCGGGCTTGAACGACGCGGTGTGCGGCTCCAGTTCGTAGGCGTCGGCGCCGAGCCAGCCGGTGATGGCGTGGGCCCGCTCGTCGGCGTACGCCTCCGCCTCGTTCATCAGGCCGGCCGCCACCATCTGGGCCGCCCAGGAGTCGTCCTCGGTCAGCCGGGCCGGGGGCGCGGAGCGGTCGTCCGGCACCCAGTAGGCGCGGCTGTCGCCGACCCAGCCCACCACCAGCAGGCCTGCGGCGACCACCGAGGCCACGATCGTGCAGGCCGGGGCGTTCTGGTGCGGGGCGTGTTCGCGGGCACCGTCGGGCTCCCCGGCGAGCGCGTCCACGGCCTTCGCGGCCGCCACGATCGCCTCGTGCATCGCCGTCTGCGGGTGCGTACCGCGCGGCAGGGCCGCCAGCAGCACGTCGGCGGCCGCCCGCGAGGCGGCGGTGGACGCCTCGTCGGGGCGGGTCGCGGAGGAGACGCCGTCGCAGACCACGGCGAGCGCGGCGGGGGAGCCGTCGGGCAGCGCGATGTGCGCGACGGCGAAGTCGTCCTCGTTGCGGTGGTGGCGCAGGCCCCGGTCGCTGATCGCGGCCACCGGGCCCGACTCCCGCTCCATGTGGTCGCGTTCGCGGGGCTGGGCGTGCCCGCAGTTCTCGCAGTAGCCGTCGCCGTCCACCCGGCCGGCGCGGCAGGCCACGCACACCTGCGCGGGGACCTCGGCACGCGGATCGGGGGCCTGCAGCGGGTACTCCTCGGGCTCGGCCGGGCCGGCGGGCCGGTCGAAGCGCACCCCCGGCGCGGCCGGTTCGGGCGCGGGCAGCGGGGAGCCGCCGGAGTCGGTGCCGGGCACGTCGGCCGCCCGGTGGGCGCGCGGCTCGGTGCTGCCGGTGGTGGCCGGCTCGGGCTCGGGCCAGTCGACGTCGCCGTCCGGCGCGCCGGTCATGGTCAGCGTCGGCCGGTCCGCGGGCGGCGCGGGCACGGCGGACAGGTCGTATCCGCACGCGCCGCAGAAGAGGTCGCCCGGTTCGAGCGGCTCCGTGCAGCTCGGGCACTGGGGCAGTGCGGCCTGCTGGGGCATCTGTGACATGACTACACCCACGTCCGGGGGCGGTAACGGTTGGCCCGTTCCACCAGTTCGATCCTCTCCTCGCCGCCGGGCGCCAGCCGGGCCAGCGTGCGGTAGGCGCGCTCCAGACCGAGGCGGAGGCCCCGCTCGTCCAGACCGCTGCCGAGCAGCAACCGCCCGCCGGCGACCGGCCGAGCGGTGTCCTGACCCCTGGAGAGTATCCAGTCCAGGGCGCAGCCGAGGACTTCGGCCGACAACCGCTCGCGTCGCGCCGGGTCCAGCCCGTACGCGTCCAGCGCCTCGACCTGGCCCGCGGCGGCGGTCAGGTCGTCCAGGAACGGTACGTCACCGGCCGCCGCCGTGCGCTGCCGCAGCCGTGCCCGCACCGCCGCGACCCGCGCCGCCGTGTAGTGGATGGACGACGCCGGCACCGATTCCAGCGTCCGTACGGCGCCCGCCCGGTCCCCGCTCGCCAGCCGCACCCGCGCAAGGCCGAAAGCGGCGCTGACGAAGCTCGGGTCCGTCGCCCACACCAGCCCGTAGTACTCGGCGGCGTTGTCCGACTGGCCCAGCACCTCGGCGCACAGGCCGAGCGCCAGCTTGGGCGCGGCCTCGCCGGGAAAGGCGTCGTAGATCGCGTCGAAGGCGAGGGCGGCGTTCTCGAAGTCCCCGGTGACCAGCGCCGCCATCCCCCGGTACCAGACCACCCGCCAGTCGTCGGGCCGTTCCTCGTCCAGCCGGGCGAGCGACGCCAGCGCGGCCTCCCGGTCGCCGTGCTCCAGCCGGGCGCGCACCCTGCGCAGCCGGGTCTCCACGCCCTGAGCGGGTGCCGCGTCCAGCGCGCCGAGCAGCTCCTCCGGCGCGGAGGCGGCGAGGCCGGCCAGGAACCCGGCGTCCGGGTCGTTCGGGTCGACCAGCGGCACGGGCAGCGCGAGCGCGGCGGCCGCGGTGTCGACGGGTCGGACCAGCGCGGGCGGCGGCAGGGGCGGGCGGCCCGGTCCCGGCAGCGCGCGGGCGCCGAGGCGGGACACCTCACCGTCCAGCACCGGGAACAACTCGGTCTCCACGACCCGCACTTCGGGCCCGAACAGGGTCGACAGCGCGGGCCGGGCCTGTCCGGTGCTCAGCGAGACGACCTCGCGCAGCACGCCGGTGAGCTGGTCGGCCATCTCCTGCGCGGAGGCGAACCGGCGGGCCGGGTCGGGATCGGTGGCACGGACCAGGAAGCGGTAGAAGGACTCGTAACGGCGGAACACCTCGATGGTGTCCGGGTCGGGCAGCGCGTCGGCGTAGACGGTGGTGTAGCCCTGGAAGTCGAAGGTGAGGACGGCCAGGGTGCGGCCCACGGTGTACAGGTCGCTGGCCGCGGAAGGGCCGACGTCGGCGACCTCGGGGGCCTGGTAGCCGACCGTGCCGTAGATCGCCGACTCGTCGTCGTCCATGCGGCGCACGGCGCCCATGTCGATCAGCTTGAGCTCGTCCTCGGTCTGGATGGCGTTGTCGACCTTGAAGTCGCAGTACAGCAGGTTCCGGCTGTGCAGGTGGCCGAGCGCCTCCAGCGCCTCGATCCCGTAGGCGCACGCCTGCTCCACCGGCAGCGGGTCCCGCCTGCCGTCCGGTGTGCGGCGGGCGTTGGCGATCTCCTTCAGCGACTTGCCGCCGACGTACTCCATGACGATGTAGCCGTCCAGCGAGCCGGTGCGCTGGTCCAGGTGCTCGACGAAGTTGTAGATGCGGACGATGCCCGCGTGCTCGATCTCCGCCAGGAACCGGCGCTCGGAGATCGCCGCCGCCATCGCGTCCTGGTCACCGGTGTCCAGCAGGCCCTTGAGCACCACCCACCGGTCGGACACCGCGCGGTCCACCGCGAGGTAGATCCAGCCCAGCCCGCCGTGCGCGAGGCACCCCGCCACCTCGTACTGCCCGTGCACGATGTCCCCGGCACGCAGCTTGGGCACGAAGGAGTACGGGTGACCGCACTTGGTGCAGAACCCCTCGGTGCGCCCCGGCCGTTCCCCGCGCGCCCGCCCCACCGGCGCCCCGCAGTCCGAGCGGGAGCAGTACCGCTTGCGCTCGGGCACCTGGGGGTCGTCCAGCACCATCGCGCGCGGGTCGGGCCTCGGCACCTGCGGCACCACGACCAGCCCGGCACCCAGCCTGCCGCGCCCCGAGGACCCGGAGGCCGAGCCCGAGCCGCGCACCGACACCGAGCGGCCGCCGGACCTCCCCGACAGCGACCGGGAGAGCCGCCCCGACACCGAGCGCCGGGACCGGGCGGACTGCGAGGAACTGCGCGTGCCACCGCCGTTGATCCCGGTCGGCGCCGAGCCCACCGAACCCACCGGCTCCGGTGCCGGCCTCGCCCCCGGGGCGACCACGGGGGCCAGGCCGCAGGTGTCGCAGTACAGTTCGCCGCCGCCCATGTCCTCGTAGGCACCCGCGCAGCCGGGGCGCTGGCAGGCGCGCCGTTCCTCGCTCACTCCTGGTCCCCCTTGCCGTCCTCGGGCGCGTGCTGCTCCGGGACCCTCGGCGGGGCCAGCAGCTCGGCCGCCGCCTGCTGGTAGCGCAGCACCGCCTGCTCGGCCACCCGCAGATCACAGGGCGCGCTCCACAGCATCCGGCGGGCTGCGTCGTACCGCTCGATCAGCAGCCGGTCCTCGGCCAGGCCGTGCCGGGTGACCTTCGCCCGGTAGGCGTCCAGCCGGCCGCGCAGCTCGGCGCGGACCGCGAGCGGCGCGGTGACCGCCGTCAACGACTCGCGGGCGCGCAGCAGTTCGTCCTCCGCCCGCTGCTCCAGCGACTCCAGCAGCGGGGACAGGCGGTGCCAGCGGGCCCGGCGGCGGTACTCGGCGGCCGTCGCCAACTGCTCCTGGAGCACGGTCGGCGGCCCGCTCACCACCGGCACCTCGGTCGCGGCGATCTTCGCCAGCACCTCGCCGCGCGCGGTGCGTGCCTCGGCCAGGGTGCGGTCGGCGCGGGACAGCACGTCCCGCAGCCGGATCAGCCGCTCCTCGGCGTCCTGCCGGACGGTGAGCACCGCCTCGACCTCCCGGCGCACGTCCTCCAGCGCCCGCGCCTCCCGGTCGTACACCGTGGTGTCCGGCCGGCCCCCGCCGGGCGCGGACCCGCCCTCGGCCGGCACCCAGTGCGCCAGGGGATCGCGGACGACCTCCTCGCGCAGCTCGGTCAGGGTGCGGGTGATGCCCTCCAGGTCGTCCCCGGAGGGGTGTTCGCCGGGGCGGACGCCGACGGAGTGGGCCAGTCTGCGAGTTCGCTGGAGCTCGGCGGCGAGCAGGTCGATGCGGGCGGGCAGCGCCGACCACACGGCGTCGGCGGCCACCACCATGTCCAGCGAGGACGCGTACAGCTCGTTCATCCGGTCCACGAGCGCGGCCAGCGTGAAGCTTTCGCTGAGCACGGCGGACCCCGAGGCGCCGCCGGGCACGGTGACCGACTCCCCGCGCAGCAGGCCGGTCAGCTCCACCAGGTCCTCCCGGCTGGACCAGCGGCGCCGGGAGCGGATCTCGCGGGCCTCGCGCACCGCGTCGGTGTACGCGTCGAAGCAGGTCCACAGCAGGGTGATCGACGCCTCAGTGGCGGCCCAACGCTCCTTGGTCACACCGGTCAGCTCGGCGCCCTCCAGCAGGCGGCGGCCGGCGTGGTCCTGGAGCGCGAACAGCGAGGTCTCGATGGCCTCGTGCTCCTGGCCGAGCCGCGCCAGCGCACGGTCCACCTCGTCCCGGTCCATCACCGGCCCGGCGGGGTCCGTGACGCCCATCGATCACCTCTCGCTGCTGTGTGGTCCATCCGGCCCGTGCGTGCTTGCTTCAGCTCTCGCGCAGGTACTTCGGGGCGGGCGGTCTGGAGGACCGCGCGTCCTCGCCCAGTGTGGCCGAAAGCCACTTGTCGTACGACGCCTGCCAGCCGTCGGCCCGGTAGTCCACCAGCACGCGGTTGACGCGGCGTACGAGGTCGACGGCGCTCTTCTTCATCGCCACGCCGTAGTACTCCGTGGTGAACGGCTTGCCCAGCACCTTCACCGTGGGGTCCTGCGCGGCCTGGCTGGCGGCCAGCGCGCCGTCCGTGACCACCGCGTCCGCCTCACCGAGCTGGAGCCTGACCAGGCAGTCGAGCTGGTTGGGCACGGTCGCGGAGAAGTCCGTGGTGGCGGGCAGCTTCTTTCGCTCCCGGTCCGCCTTCAGCCTGCCGTAGGCGGTCGAACCGGCCGCCGTGCACACCTTCTTGCCGGCCAGCGTCCGGTCGTAGCCCTTGATGGGGGAGGTGTCGGGGACGAGGAGCTGCTGACCGGTCTTGAAGTAGGGCGCGGAGAAAGCCACTTCGCCGAGCCGGTCGCAGGTGATGGTCATCGTGCGGACCACCATGTCGACGGTGCCGTCCTGGACGGCGTGGATGCGCTGGCTGGTCGGGATCGCCTTGAACTGCACGTCGTCCGGGCTGCCGAGGATGTCCTCGGCGATACGGCGCACCAGGTCGATGTCGAAGCCCTCCAGCGCCGCGCCCTCGGTGTTGGGGTTGCGGTAGCCCCAGCGGTAGCTGTTCTGGTCGATGCCGACGATCAGCTTGCGCTCGTCGCCCTTGCGGGCCTTGATGGCGTCGATGGTCGAACCGTCCGCGCCCGACGGGGGAGGGGTGCGGTTCTGCGCCTCGGACTCCGTGCAGTCGTCCGCGCGTGCCGGGCTGCCCGTGACCAGGCTCCGGGCCGCCGTCTCCGGGCCGGCCGCCCGATGCCCCTGGGTACGGGGCAGCAGCGTCACGAAGGCCAGCGCCAGCGCGCACAGCACCGCCATCACGCCGACCCCGCCCCAGCCGCGCAGCCGGGTGCGCATCCGCGCCGCTTCCATCGCCTGGCCCCCTGTCACCGGTACTCCGAAAGCCTGCGGCCGATTCCGTACAGCGCGCCCGCCGCGCCCAGCACGCCGAGCACGGCCGCGCCCACGGGCAGCCCGGTCATGGCGTCCCGGCCGTCGGCCGCGTCCCGGTCGAACTCCGACTGCTCGTGGCCGAGGGCGCGGGTCAGGCTCCGGTCCACGCCGTCGAAGGCGGCACCGGTGGTGTCGTCGACGCCGATCACCAGGTCCAGCGCACGCGCGTAGTTGCCCTTCTCGTCCTCGCGCTGGGCGGTGTCGTGCCGGTCCTTCCAGCGCTGCGTGTCGTCGAGGGCCGTGTCGACCGGATCGCCGCCCGCGGCGTCGTCGGCGTTTCGCCGGGCCTCGGCGAGCCGGGCGTCCAGCGTGCCGATCTCCTCGTCGAAGGCGGAGTAGTACCTGTCCTGCTTGCGGCCGTTCACCTCGACGGTCTCCGCTCCGCGCGCAACCAGGCTCAGGTTCTCGTTGCCGCGCGCGTTCAGGGCGGCGATCCGGGCGTTGTTCAGGACGTTCAGCGAGCGGACGCCGTCGGTGTAGGAGCCGAGCAGTTCGGAGCGGGCCACGGTGTGGCCGACGACCAGCCAGAGCAGCACCACGACGGTCGCGGCCGAGGCGGCGACCAGGCCGTGGTTCAGGACGCGGTTGGTGCGGCGGAAGTCCCGGTACTGGGCGAGCCCCAGCGCGGCCAGCGCGAGCAGACCCAGCCCGAGCGCCGCCCACGGGTAGGGGGTGGCGTCGGCGTAGTCGGCGTCCAGCCGCTGGTTCTCCTTGGTGTACAGGTCCCGCGCGGCCGGGAGCATGTCCGCCTGCATCTTCTCGTTGGCGTACCGCAGGTAGGCCCCGCCGACCGGATAACCCTGGCGGTTGTAGACGCGGGCCCGCTCGACCAGCCCCTTGTACTCGGGCAGCAGCCGGTTCAGCTTGCGGACCGTGGCCTCGGAGGGGGAGCCGGGCTCGGTTTCCGCGGCGGCGCGGACCAGGCCGGAGGCGGCCGTGCGGATGTCGTCCTCGTACCGCTCCCGGTTCGCCGCGCTCTCCCGCGGGCCCGCCAGGAAGCCGGTGGAGGCGGCGGTGTTGGCGTCGGCCAGCGAGCGGTAGATCGCGGCCGCGCCCGAACTGAGCGGCTGGCTCCGGGTCAGCACGTCGTCGGCGGCACTGGCCCGCTCTCCGCTCTGCCAGGCGGTGACAGCGCCGAACGCGACGACCAGCAGGGCGAGTACGGCCCCGATGACCCGCAGCCGCCCCGGCTCGGTGGTCGCGGCGTCCCGCAGCCGCTCGGCCCCCTCGACGAAGGCCGTGCGCCGCACGGGAGGCAGGCCGGACGGGCCGCGCTGGGCGGGGATGGCCGGGCCGGCCTGCGGTGCGAACGCGGCTCTGCCTCGCGGCGGTTGTGTCACCTGACCTCCCCCGTGGTCATCCGTTGGCCGCCAGTATCGCCGCCTGCGCTCCCCTTCGCACCAGCCTTCACCGCATCTTGATCGGATCGGGGCGCGGAGCGGCGCTCCACCCCGTCCGTCCAGGAACACGCCGTACCATTCCCCAACGGTTCCACACCTGGCGGTACTTGCGGAAATGACCCCGCCAGGTGGCCCGAACCGACCACGGCACCGCCCGACACCGCGCCGCCCGCCTCCCACGCGGCGCCGTCCGGTCCGCCGGTGTTCTTCGGCGGGACCGGCGACGGTGGCCCCTTCGCCCTTCTCGCCCGCATCGACCGGCCGGACGACTTCGTCCGGGACCACGACACCGACAGCCGCACGTGGGCCGCGCGCAGCCTCGCCGGCCGGCTGGAGCGGTCGGTCAGCGGGACGCCATGCCCGTAGACGCCTCCCAGTGCCCACGGGCGCGCTCGAGGGCCCCGGGTGTCGCGTCCAGGTGGTCCAGGCCGAGCAGGGCCGCGCCGAGGACCGGGGGAGCGGTGACCAACCGGGGCGTCGCGAGCGGGGCCCGGGCAGCCAGGCGGGTGCGGATGCCCTCGTCCAGCCGGGGGTGGCCCGCCGCCAGGACGCCGCCGCCGAGCAGGACCGGGGTGGGCTCGGCGAGGAGGTCCAGGCGGGTCAGGGCGATCGTGGCCAGCAGGGTCACCTCCTCGGCGAGGCGGTCGACCAGCGAGCGGGCCACGGGGTCGCCGTCGGCCGCCGTGGCGAAGAGGACCGGCGTCAGCTCGTGACGGCGGGCGGCGGCGAGGTGCCCCAGGTGGAGGGACTCGATCAGGGCCGCCGTCGTGGGGAGACCGAAGTGCGCCGGGAGGGTGCGGGACAGCTCGGTCGGATCGCCCCGGCCGTCCTCGGCGCGGGCCGCGTGCCAGAGGGCCTCCTCGGCCAGGCCCCAGCCACCGCCCCAGTCGCCCGAGAGCCGGCCGAGCGCGGGGAAGCGTGCCGTACGCCCGTCGGGGCGCATGCCGACGCAGTTGATGCCGGCCCCGCACACCACGGCCACGCCCCGCGGCTCGGCCACCCCGGCGCGCAGCACGGCGAAGGTGTCGTTGCGCACCTCCACCGACGCACCCCACCCGCGCGCGGTGACCTCCGCGGCCAACTCCTGCTCCTCCACCGGGAGATCGGCGTTGGCCAGGCAGGCCGAGACGTGCGAGACGTACGGCACCCCCGCTTCGGCCAGCGCACGCTCCACCGGCTCGGCGAGCGCCTCAAACGCCCGGTCCACGCCCACCGCCGGGGGCCGGAAACCGCCGCCGCGTGCCGTGGCCAGCACCGCGCCGGCCGCGTCGAGCACGGCCACGTCGGTCTTGCTGTTGCCCGCGTCGACGGCGAGGACGGTCCCGGTCAGGCCCACGCCAGGTGCTCCCGGTTGTGCGCGAGCAGGAGATCGGTGAGCCGGTCGGCATAGGCGTACTGGCCCACCAGCGGGTGGGCGAGCAGCGCCCGGAAGACCCGGTCCCGGCCGCCGCGCAGGGCCGCGTCCAGCGCGAGCTCCTCGTACGCCGTCACGTTCGCCATCAGCCCCGCGAACAACGGGTCGACGCCCGGCACCGGAAGCGGTTTTGCCCCGGCCGGGCCGACCGCGGCGGGCACCTCGATCACCGCGTCGTCGGGGAGGAACGGCAGCGTGCCCCCGTTGACCGTGTTCACCACCTGGTACGGGCTGCCCCCGCCGCCCAGCAGCGCCGCCGCCACGTCCACGGCCGCCTCCGAGTAGAAGGCGCCGCCGCGCCGGGCCAGCAGCGCGGGCTTCTCGTCCAGCGCCGGGTCGCCGTACATCGCCAGCAGCTCCCGCTCCAGCGCCGCGACCTCGGCCGCCCGCGAGGGCTTCACCCGCTGCTCGCCCACCACCTCGTCGTGCAGGTAGTAGTACCGCAGGTAGTACGACGGGATCGCGCCCAGCCGCTCCAGCAGGGGGGGCGGCAGCCGCAGGTCGGCGGCGACGGCGTCGCCGTGCTCGGCGAGCAGGCGGGGGAGGACGTCCTCGCCGTCGGGTCCGCCGAGACGCACGGCGGTCTCCCAGGTGAGGTGGTTGAGGCCGACGTGGTCGAGGTGGACCCCGCCCGGTTCCGTGCCGAGCAGCGCGGCGAACTTCCGCTGGAGGCCGATCGCCACGTTGCACAGGCCCACCGCGCGGTGCCCCTCCTGGAGCAGGGCGCGGGTCACGATGCCGACCGGGTTGGTGAAGTCGATGATCCATGCGTCGGGGCTGGTCCGCCGGATGCGCTCCGCGATGTCCAGCACCACCGGGACCGTCCGCAGCGCCTTGGCGAGGCCGCCCGCGCCGGTCGTCTCCTGGCCCAGGCACCCGCACTCCAGCGGCCAGGTCTCGTCCCGTTCCCGCGCCGCCTGCCCGCCCACCCGGAGCTGGAGCAGCACGGCGTCCGCGCCCGCCACCCCGGCGTCCAGGTCCGAGGTGGTGACCACCCGCCCGGGATGCCCCTGCCGGGCGAAGATACGGCGGGCCAGGCCGCCCACCAGCTCCAGCCGGTCCGCCGCCGGGTCCACCAGCACCAGCTCGGTCACCGGCAGTGTGTCCCGCAGCCGGGCGAAGCCGTCGACGAGTTCCGGGGTGTAGGTCGAACCTCCGCCGACCACGGTCAGTCTCACGGGTGACTCCCTCGCCTCCAGCAGGCTCCTCGGCCAGCAGGAGCCTACGTCCTCCCGTCCGGATCCGGCAGGGCTCGCGGGGTCCGGCCTGATCCGAGCGAAGGACCCTGGGGGCAGGCGGCGGAGTCCGTCGACGTCACTTGGCCGGGGGCTTCTGCGTGGTGACCGGGGCGGTGAGCGGGTCGCTCGCCAGCGACTGCGGGGAGGTGGCGTTGCTGAACGCGGAGGGCGCGGCGACGCTCGCCGACGGGTCCGGGGTCTCGCCCTCCGGGACCACGGCCGTGGCGCCGCCGATGATCGGGATGCTCGCCTCGTCGAAGGCCCGCTTGATCCGCCAGCGCAGCTCGCGTTCGACCGCCACCGACTTGCCCGGCATGGTCTTGGCGGAGACCCGGATGACCATGGAGTCGATCAGCACGCTGTCCAGGCCCAGCACCTCGATGGGGCTCCACAGCAGCTCGTTCCACGGCTCCTCCTTGCCCATCTTCTCGGCGACCTCGTCCAGCACGGACTTCACCTTGTCCAGGTCCTCGCCGGCGCGCACGGTGACGTCCACGCCCGCCGTGGCCCAGCCCTGGGAGAGGTTGCCGATGCGCTTGACCTCGCCGTTGCGGACGTACCAGATCTCGCCGTTGTCGCCGCGCAGCTTGGTCACGCGCAGGCCGACCTCGACCACCTCGCCGGTCGCCACCCCGGCGTCGATGGTGTCGCCGACGCCGTACTGGTCCTCGATGATCATGAAGACTCCGGACAGGAAGTCGGTGACCAGGTTCCGGGCACCGAAACCGATCGCCACACCGGCCACGCCGGCGGAGGCGAGCAGGGGGGCCAGGTCGATCCGGAAGGTGGAGAGCACCATCAGGGCGGCCGTGCCGAGGATGGTGAAGGACGCCACCGAGCGCAGTACGGAGCCGATGGCGGCCGAGCGCTGACGGCGCCGCTCGTTGTTGACCAGCAGCCCGCCCAGCGGGGACTGGTCCACCGACTGCACGGTGCGGTTCATCCGCTCGATCAGCTTGGTGATGGCCCGGCGCACGACCGCGCGCAGCGCCACGGCGACGACCACGATCAGCAGGATCTGCAACCCCATCGCCAGCCAGGTCGACCAGTTCTGCTCGACCCAGCTCGCCGCGTTCGCCGCGTTCTCCTGCGCGTCCTGGAGCGAGGACACGGCCGGGTCCGAGCCCGATGGCGAGGGAGACGGCGAGACTCCGGCGGCCAGCAGGGCGACGGGCAGGGACACGGCGGTACCTCCATGGTGCTGCGGTCCGCGCCGGCGGGGGCGGCCAAGGTCACGGGAAGGTCACCGGGCGGACGGGACCACCACACTAACGGGGCATCGCGCGCCCTTCCGCCGCTTCTCCGGAGGCCCCCTGCCCCGCCCGCGCCTGAACAGGCCGTGCGGACCGTACGACACCGCTCATGTGGTCGAAAACACTTCGGGCCCGTTACCGGCACATGGTGGCGCTCGGAGCAGCCATGAGGGGAGACTGAACCAGATCGTCCCGGCGCGAGCCACGCGCCGCCGACGCCCAAGGAGGCCCCTGTGCCGCATGTCCTGGTCCTCAACGCGTCGTACGAGCCCCTCGGCGTCGTACCGCTCCGCCGCGCGCTCGTCCTCGTCCTGGAGAACAAGGCCGTCTCCCTCGAGGAATCCGGCGCCTATCTGCACAGCGCGTCCGTCACAGTCCCCGCACCCAGCGTGGTCCGGCTCAAGCGTTTCGTGCGGGTCCCCTACCGGGGGCCCGTTCCACTCACCCGGCGCGCGCTGTTCGCGCGGGACGGGGGCCGGTGCGCGTACTGCGGTGGCGTCGCGACCAGCGTCGACCACGTCATCCCGCGCTCACGCGGGGGCAAGCACGTCTGGGACAACGTGGTGGCCTCCTGCCGCCGCTGCAACCACGTCAAGGCCGACCGCCACCTGGTCGAACTCGGCTGGCGCCTGCGCCACCAGCCGGCCCCGCCCAGCGGCCTCGCCTGGCGCATCATCGGCACCGGCCACCGCGACCCCCGCTGGCTCCCCTATCTCCAGCCGTACGGCGCGGAGGCGGCGCTCGCCCGGATCGACGGCATCTCGGCCTGAGCCCCCGGAGCATCCTCGGGGTCAGCCGCCCGGACGCGCCCCCCGGACGGCGTACAGCACGGCGCCCAGCGCGAAGGCGGCCAGCGCGGCGGCCCAGGCACCCGGCTGC
Organism: Streptomyces sp. NPDC001781; assembly: GCF_053596035.1. Lineage (NCBI taxonomy): Bacteria > Bacillati > Actinomycetota > Actinomycetes > Kitasatosporales > Streptomycetaceae > Streptomyces > Streptomyces sp. NPDC001781. Next base: position 242,566 of record NZ_JBSFFI010000002.1, read on the forward strand.
GGCCCTGGCTGCACCGGCCAGGCCCACACCGTGGCCGCACGTCCGTGCGCGCCGGAGGAGGCCAGGTAGACGGCGGACACGTACCCGAAGGCGGGCAGCCAGCTCAGCCGGGCCCCGAGGACGACGGCGGCGAGGGCCGTGACCCCGACGCAGCCCAGCGTGTTGCGGAGCATCGCCGGTGGCCCGAACGTGTCCGCGTGCCCGGCCACGGCCGGCGACAGCATGGCCGAGGCGAGTGCGGTGAGCGCGACCACGTGCGTCAGGCGGCGCCGCCACCAGGGGCGTACGGCCGTGCGGTCCAGTTCGTCCGAGGCCGTGTGCAGGCTCGCCCCGATCACGGCGGCGGCCAGCAGGGGCGCCAGGGCGACGACCGGCACCCGGCGGTCCGGATCGAGGTAGGCGTCCAGGGCCCCGGCCGCCCAGACGGCGAAACCGGTGGTCGCGGCGAGGGCCGCCAGGGACACGGGGAGGGCGCGGGAGCGGGCGTAGAGCAGGAGACCGTGGGCGCTCACAGGGACGGCATCCCCTCGGTGCCGCAGTGGGCGCGGACCGCGAAGTACGCGGACAGCCAGGCCCGGCGCCGCTGCTCGTCCATCCCGGCCAGCTTCGCCCGCGCCGCGAGGCTCCTCCGCAGCTGTGCGCGGGTGGGTGCGTCACCCTCGGCCTGGCGGGCGTCGAAGTGGCTCTGGAACGGGCTGGGCGCCAGGTACGCCTGCACGGCGTCGTCCGCGAGCATGGCGCCCTCGGACCGGTCGACGCAGTCGCCGTGCCCGGACAGTGCCGCGACCGCCTCCCACGCATATTGCTGCGGTTGCATCAGCCGCCCCCGTACGACGTACCAGCCGAACGGCGCGAGTGTCGGCAACTGCACCTCACCGGCGCGCGGGGTGCCTTGCCGGTCCGCCCAGCGCACCGGGAGGTTCCGCACGCCGCTCAGCCTGCCGGTGGCCCGGGACAGCGCGCTGGTGACCTCGGGGAGGAGACCCGCGTACCGGGCGTTCACGCAGATCGCCGGCGTGGTGGAGTTGTCGCACACCTGGCGGTCGGCCAGGGGATCGCTCCGCCACATGCCGCTCCCGCCCTGCACGAGCAGCGCGCCCGCGGTCAGCGCGGCGGCCAGCGGCAGCAGGGCGGTCGCCCGCCGCCGGGCCGCGTACGCCAGGGTGAGGGCGAGGGCCAGGCCGAGCGTCCACGCGGCCATGGCGAGCGGCTGCCACCACACAGGGTGCGTGCCGGCCACGGCGAAGGCGGCGGGGTCGAGCGCGTCCAGGGCGTTCTGGCGCGCCGCCATCCCGAGCCCCGCGTAACCGACGACCCCGAGCACCGGAGCCGCGAGCTGAGTGGGCACGACCCGGCCGACCAGATGCCCCAGCAGCGCCGCGGCCATCAGTGCGGCGGTGTCCCCCGGTACCCGGGTGAGGTGCGGATGATCGCCCACGGAGTACGGCCAGGTGGCGAGCGCGGCCAGGGCGACGGCGACCAGGTGACCGACGGCCACCCAGAGCGCGACCGGCAGGGCGGAGGCCAGCAGCCGGTGGAGCGGCGCGCGGACAGCCGTGCCCCACAGCTCCTCCGTGTGCCGCCGCCGTTCGCGGCCGCCCTGCCAGCAGCCGGCCGCGGCGGTCAGCGGCAGGGCGATCAGCAGGGCGTCGTGCGTCAGCGCGGCGGTCTCCGCCCAGCCGCCCTGCCAAGTGCGGGAGGAGGCGGTCAGCAGCACCCCGAGCATCAGCAGCACAGCGGCCCCGGCGAGCGGAGGAAAGCCCCGGACCACCTCGGCGCGCAGGGGGTGCGGCGGCAGTGCCCTCGGCACGGAGGCCGCCCGCGTGGTGACCGTGGTCATCGCACCGTCTCCCGCACGTCCGAGGCGCCCCGCGCCCGGTGGGCCCGCAGTGCTGCCGTGTAGCCGCGCTCGATCGGATGATCGCCGGGGCCGTCCGAGGTCTCCCCGAGCCGGGTCAGGGAGGCGGGGGTGCCCTGGTACGCGATCCGGCCGCCGTCCAGCAGGGCGACCTCCGTGCAGGCGGTGGCCACGTCCTCCACCAGGTGGGTGGAGACCACCACCGTGGCGGAGGTCCCGAGTTCGCGGAGCAGTTCGCGGAACTCCACCCGCTGCTCGGGGTCGAGACCGGCGGTGGGCTCGTCCAGCAGCAGCACGCTCGGATCGTTGACGACGGCCTGGGCGATGCCGACCCGGCGGACCATGCCGCCGGACAGCGTCCGGATCTTCGCGTCGGCCCGGTCCGCGAGGCCGACCCGCCGCACCGCGCGCTCCACGGCAGCCGGGACCCGCTCGGCCGGGACCTCCTTCAGCCAGGCCACGTAGGCCACGAACTCCCGTACGGTGAAGGCCGGGTAATGGCCGAACTCCTGTGGCAGATAGCCGAGTCGTCGCCGTATCTCGGAGCGTTCACGCTGGCCGGCGCTGTCCTGGCCGAGCAGTTCAACGCGGCCGGCCGAGGGGCGGGCGACGGTGGCGAGCACCCGGATCAGCGAGGTCTTCCCTGCGCCGTTCGGCCCGAGCAGGCCGTGGACGCCGGTGCCCAGCTCCAGGTCGAGGGAGTCGAGGGCGACGGTTCTGCGATGCCGGACACGCAGCCCGGTGACGCGGATGGACAAGGGATCTCCTCGGAACTCAGTAGGTGCGGTCGTACGCGGTGCGGCGGGCCGCCAGCACAAGGGCGCTCAGGGCGACCGCCGCCGCCCACGCCGACTGGGCCGGGGCGCCGTCGAGGCACCGGGCCAGCCGGGCGCCGATCTCCTGTGGCGACGGCGCGAGCACCGCGCACAGCCAGCCGCCCGCCGTCACGGCGGACGCGGTACGGAATCCGGCGAGCGGGCCCAGCGCCAGGGTGGCCAGCGTCAGCGCCAGCCCCGGCAGCAGCCACGCGGCGGCGGCCGGGGCGCCGGAGGCGGGCAGCAGCGCGCCGGCGAGGGTCAGCACCGGCAGGCTCACCGCGAGCACGGCCGCCGTCCGGGTCAGGGCCAGCCGGAATCCGCCGCCCGGTGTGGACGCGGCCACCTCGTGCAGCGGGTCGGCGTGCGGACCGTAGGACAGCGCGACCCCGGCCACGGGCATCACCGGGGCGATCGCCAGCAGCAGCATCCGCGCCCCCGGCGCCCCTCCGGTGAGGCCGAGCAGCATCGCGCCCCCGGCCACCACCAGGAGGGCGACCAGCCACGCCCCGCGTACGGCGGGCCCAACGGCCCACAGGAGACGGGTCCGGCGTGCGAAGGCGCCGGTTCCCGACCCCTGTGCGGGAACCGGCGCCACCTCCCGCCCCGCCGCGGCCAGCACTGCCGTCCGTACGTCCAGGAGCACCGCGCCCGCCGCCGTCCCCCGCACCACGCCCGAGACACGGGACGCGCAACTCGTACAGCTCTCCAGGTGCTTCTCCAGGGACCACGCGTCCGCCTCCGGCAAGGACCCGTCGGCGTACCGGGCGGCCTGGGCCTCACTCGTGTGCCACTGCCTGCTCATGCCGGGCCTCCCAGCGGGGACGGGTTCAACCGGGCCAGCGCGGCCCGCAGTTCGGTACGGGCGCGCCGGGCGCGGGACTTGACGGTGCCCTCGGGTATACCGAGCAGCCGGGCCGTCTCGCGGGTGGTCAGGCCGTCGACCACCGTCGCGCGCAGCACCTCGCGCAGCTCGGGGGAGATCCGGTCCAGGGCGGTGCCGACATCGCCGTACTCCAGCCCGGCCAGCACCCGGTCCTCGGCGGACGGCACGGCCGCCGCCTCCGCCTCCGGCGCGATCCGCGCGGTGCGCTCCTGGGCGCGGCGGGCGTCGACCAGGCGCCGGGCGGCGATGGTCCACAGCCAGCCGCCCGCCTCCGCGCCCCGGTGGCCGGAAGCCGAACGCCACACCGTGACGAAGGTGTCCTGGAGCACCTCCCGGACCATCTCCGGGTCTGCACAGCGCCGGGCGATCCGGGCGTGCAGCCACCCCGCGTGCCGGTCGTACAGGTCGGCGAGCGCCGCCTGGTCGCCTGCCGCGACGGCCCGCAGCAGGGCACCGTCGTCCTTCTCCCGGTGGCCCCCCATGGGGCGGAACAGTCTCACACCCCCTCTATCGCGCCGCCCCCGAGCGGTGGATCACTCCCGCGCGTGGGCGTGGCATCCGCCTGGCTGGGTATGGCTGGGTAATCCGGCAAAACGCACCCGCCCCCCGTGACCAAGGAGGCTCCCGTGGCCGCAGCGGTTCACCTGTTCCTGCCCGCCCAGTGGAAACCCGAGGCGGAGACCGCCGACCGCGCGTTCAGCGCGGAGAGCGCCTGCGTGGAGGCGCCGCTCACCAGTGAGCCGCCGCTGCCCGGCGCAGAGCCGCTGACCAGCGAGCCCCCGCTCGCCGACGTCGTCCCGCTCACCGGTGACGCCGACCCCGTCCCGGTCCGCTTCGGCCCGGCCGAGTAGATGGCCGCGGCGCTGGACGACGACGAGCTGCGCGCGCTCGCGGAGCTGCACGGCGTAGCCACCTCCTACAGCCCCTCCCCGGAGATCATCGTCGCGGTGCCCGCCCCCGCCGTGACCGCCGCCCTGGCCGCCCTGGACGTCGACGCGAGCACCCCGGGTGCCGTCCGTGCCGCGCTCGCGGAGCGGGAGCGCGAGCTGCGGGAGCGGCTGCTGCCGCCCACCGTGGTCCGCTGGACCGGCCAGCCCGTCGCGGGCGCCGGCACCCCCGCCCTCCCGGACCCCTTCGACGTCCTGCCGCCCGGCTCCCTGCTGGAGATCGACACCGAGCAGGGAGAGCGGCACACCTCTGTCGACGACCTCCCCACGGGCGTCCACCACGTCACCGTCACCGCCCCCGACGGACGCACCGGCCACGCCCACCTCATCGTCGCCCCCGAGCGCCTCCCCGCACCCACGGGCCGCTCCTACGGCCTGCTCGCCCAGCTCTACTCCGTGCTCTCCCACCGCTCCTGGGGCATGGGCGACCTCGGGGACCTCGCCGAGCTGGCCGCCTGGGCCGGACGGACCCACGGCGCCGGATTCGTGCAGGTCAACCCGTTGCACGCTGCCGTACCCGGCGCCCCCACCGACCCCTCTCCGTACCGCCCCTCCTCCCGCCGCTTCCCCGACCCGGTCCACCTGCGCGTCGAGGACGTCCCGGAGTACTCCTACGCCGAGCTGAACCCCCGGCTGCGCGAGCGGGCCGAGCGGCTGCGCGCCGACGTGCTCGACAAGGGCGCCCTCATCGACCGTGACGCGGTGTGGGAGCTGAAGCGCCAGGCGCTGGAGCAGGTCGTACGGGTACCGCTCGGCCCCGGCCGGCAGGCCGCGTACGACGCCTTCCGCGCGGAGGAGGGCCAGGCGCTTCAGGACCACGCCACCTGGTACGCCCTCGCCGAGGAGCACGGCCCGGACTGGCGGACCTGGCCCGGGCCGCTGCGCGACCCCCGCTCGGCGGAGACCGCGCACGCCCGCGCCCGCCTGGCCGACCGGGTCGAGTTCCACACCCGGCTCGCCTGGCTCACCGACGGGCAGCTCCGGGCCGCCCAGCGGGCCGCCGAGGAGGCCGGGATGCCGATCGGGATCGTGCACGACCTCGCGGTCGGTGTGCACCCGGTCGGCGCCGACGCCTGGTCGCAGCAGGACCACTTCGCCGCCGGGATGTCGGTCGGCGCCCCGCCGGACGCCTTCAACGCGCGCGGCCAGGACTGGGGCCTGCCGCCGTGGCGCCCCGACCGGCTCGCGGAGTCGGGCCACCTCCCGTACCGGCTGCTGCTGCGCGCTCTGTTCCGGTACGCGGGCGCGCTGCGCATCGACCACGTGATGGGCCTGTTCCGGCTCTGGTGGGTTCCCGAGGGCAGCCCGCCCACCGACGGCACCTACGTGCGCTACGACGCCGAGGCGATGCTCGCCCTGCTCGCGCTGGAGGCGTCCCGCGCGGGCGCGCTGGTGATCGGGGAGGACCTGGGCACGGTCGAGCCCGGCGTGCGGGAGACGCTCCAGCGGCGCGGGGTGCTGGGCACCTCCGTGCTGTGGTTCGAGCGGGACTGGACCGGCGACGGCCGCCCGCTGCCCCCGGAGAGCTGGCGCGAGGACTGCCTGGCCACCGCGACCACCCACGACCTGCCGCCCACGGCGGCCCGCCTCACCGGCGAGCACGTCGACCTGCGCGAGAAGCTCGGCCTGCTCGTCAAGTCCGGCGCCGACGAGCGGGCGGACGCGGTCGCGGACACCGCCGAGTGGCTGGCCCTGCTGGGCAGTCTCGGGCTGCTGGACGCCCCGGCCGCCGGGCCGCCCGGCAGCGACGAGGAGGCCGAGATCCAGGGCTTCCACCGGTTCCTGCTGCGCACCCCGGCCCGGCTGGTCGGCATCTGGCTTCCGGACGGAATCGGGGACCGGCGCCCGCAGAACGTGCCCGGGACCTGGGACCAGTACCCGAACTGGCGCCTGCCGGTGTCCGACCCCCAGGGGCGGCCGGTGCCGCTGGAGGAGCTGACGGCGTCCCCGAGACTGGGGGCGCTGCTGTCCGTGGTCCGGGCGGGGCTGGGGCACAGCGGGCCCTGAGGGGCCGTCGTGGCCGCGTGTACGGCACCCCGGACGCGCGGCCGGTACGGCGGTTCGCTAACTTGGGGAGCGTGGACAAGAAGAACGCCCTGCGCGCCGGAGCCCTGGCGGCCGGCACGACGCTGATGATGCTGCTCATGTCGTCCCCCGCGCTCGCGCTCAGCCGCGACGACGGTGACGACCCCGGCCCCGGTCTCTCCGCCTGGGAGACCGTCGGCCTCTACGTGCTGATCCCGGTGGGCCTGTTCGTCGTCATCGCCGGTCTGGTGATGGTGCTGGACAAGTCGCGGTCGGCCTCGTCCTCCACCAGGAGCTGACGGACCCCGAGGGTCCGTACCGCCGGGGGCGCCGTCCTCCCGCCTCGCGCGGGACCGGACGGCGCCCCCGGCGTATCTGTTTCCCCGTTCCCCCGAGGAGCCGCGGATGGCAGGCACCAACGGCGTCGTCGTAGTGGGCTGCGGCCCGACCGGACTGCTCCTCGCCGGTGACCTGGCGCAGGCCGGTGTCCCGGTCACCGTGCTGGAGAAGCGTCCGCCCGGCATCAGCAACCTCACCCGCGCCTTCGCGCTGCACGCCCGCACGCTGGAACAGCTCGACATGCGGGGCCTCGCCGACGAACTCGAGTCCCTGGGCCACCCGATGACCCGGCTCGGCCTCCTCGACGGTCTCACCCTCGACCTCTCCGACCTCCCCACCCGCTTCCCGCACGTCCTGGTCGTCCCGCAGTACGAGGTCGAGCGGGTGCTGGAGCGGCGGGCGCGGGAAGCGGGCGCCGAGTTCGTCCACGAGGCCGAGGTGACCGCGCTGACCCAGGACGCGTCCGGGGTGACGGTCCTCGCCCGGGGCAGGGAGCCGCTGCGGGCCTCGTACGTGGTCGGGGCGGACGGGATGCGCAGCGCGGTGCGGGAGGCGGTGGGCCTTCCCTTCCCCGGAAGGCCGGTCATCCGCTCCGTGGTCCTCGCGGACGTACGGCTCTTCGAGGACCCGCCGGACCTGCTCACCGCGGGCACGACGGGGGACGCCTTCGCCCTGCTGATCCCCTTCGGCGACGGCTACCACCGGGTCGTCGGCTGGCACCGCTCGCACGACGTCCCCGACGACGCCCCGCTCGGCCTCGCCGAGGTCCAGGACATCGTCCGCGCCGCCCTCGGCCGCGACTACGGCATGCGCGACCCGCGCTGGCTGTCCCGCTTCCACAGCGACGAACGCCAGGCACCCACGTACCGCGCCGGGCGCGTCCTCCTCGCCGGCGACGCCGCCCACGTCCACTCACCGGCGGGCGGCCAGGGCATGAACACGGGCCTCCAGGACGCGGCGAACCTGAGCTGGAAACTGGCCGCGGTACTGAACGGCCGCGCCGACCCGTCCCTCCTGGACACCTACGACACCGAACGCCACCCGGTGGGCCGCACGGTCCTGCGCAGCAGCGGCGCCCTGATCCGCCTGGCCATGGCCCACCGCCCCTGGACGAGAGCCCTGCGGTCCGCCCTGACGACCCTGGCCACCCACGCCCCCGCCCTGCGCCGCAAGGCCCTCCTGCAGGTGACGGGCCTCGGCTACTCCTACGGCCCCGGCCCCCTGACCGGCAGACGAGCCCCGGACATCCCCCTGCCGGGCAACACCCGCCTCTACGAGGCCCTGCGCCCGGGCGACTTCGTCCTGCTGACCCAGGGCCCGCACGAGGACCCCGGCCGCCCCCACCTCACCACCTCGCGGTGGTCCGGCCCCCGAACCCTCCTGATCCGCCCGGACGGCTACATCGCCTGGGCGGCGAAGTCCCCGTCCCCAGCGGCGCTGGAACGGGCCCTGCTCGCCCATGCGGGCCCGCCTCACTCCGCCGAGAACTCGTACTGAAGCTCGTAGAGATGGCCCGCCTTGACCATGACGGTCGCTTCGACGGGCCGCTCCTCGTCGCTGAACACCACCCGTAGCGTGCGGAGCACGGGAAGGTCGCTGGGCAGCCTCAGCGCGCGGTACTGCTCCTGCGTCGGCACCCTCGCGGACACCCGGTCGACACTGGTGCGCGGCGGGAAACCAAGTTCGGCCAGGAGGGCTGGGGTGCCGCCCCTGATCCGGCTCTGTGTCTCGGAGTTGGCCACGAACGCAGTGCTGCACGGCGTGCCACCGGGGCGCGAATTCCTGCTCTCACTCACTGGCGACGGTGCGTCGATCCGCATCGAGGTGCGTGACAGTGGCGGGGGAGTACCGATGGTCAAAGCAGGCGAACTCGATGAATGCGGCGGCCGGGGACTCCTTCTCGTACGAGCCCTGGCCGACGACTTCGACGTGACGCCCCACAACCCTGGTAAATCAGTCTGGGCGGTCTTCAAGACCGATCCGCCGGGCGCCCACCCGGCCGGGGCGGAGGAGCGGCGGACCTGACGGCGAAAGGGGCGCCCGGCACAATGCCGGGCGCCCCCTCTCAACAGCTGGCCGGCTACGCCGAAGCCGCGTCCGCCCGCTGGGCCTTCAGTGCCCGCTCCACGCCCGCGCGGGACTCGGAGACCAGGCGGCGGAGGGCCGGGGTGGGGTCGACGGAGGCCAGCCAGGCGTCCGTCTTGCCGAGAGTCTCCTCAGTGACCTGGACCGACGGGTACAGGCCGACCGCGATCTGCTGGGCCATCTCGTGGGAGCGGGAGTCCCAGGCCGTCTTCACGGAGTCGAAGTAGCGGTCGGTGTAGGGGGCGAGGAGTTCGCGCTGGTCGGTCTGGACGAAGCCTATGATCACCGCTTCCTGCACGGCGTTCGGCAGCTTGTCGGACTCGACGACCGACGCCCACGCCTCCGCCTTCGCCTCGGCGGTGGGGCGGGCCGCGCGGGCGGTGGCCGCGTGGCGCTCGCCGGCGGCGGTGCGGTCGCGCTCGTACTCGGCGGCGATCTCCGCCTCGTCGAAGCGGCCCACCGCGGCGAGGCGCTCCACGAACGCCCAGCGCAGCTCGGTGTCGACGGCGAGGCCGTCGACGGTCTTCGAACCGTCCAGCAGCGCCTCCAGCAGGTCGAGCTGCTCCGGCGTACGGGCGGTCGCCGCGAAGGCGCGCGCCCAGGCGAGCTGGTGGTCGCTGCCCGGCCCGGCGGTACGCAGGTGCGCCAGCGTGGCCTCGGTCCAGCGGGCCAGCAGGGTCTCGCGGGCGGCCGGGTCGGCGTACAGGTCGATCGCCAGCTTGGCCTGCCGGTGCAGGGACTGCACGACACCGATGTCGGACTCCTTGCCGATGCCGGACAGCACCAGCGAGAGGTAGTCACGGGTGGCCAGCTCGCCGTCCCGCGTCATGTCCCAGGCCGACGCCCAGCTCAGCGCACGCGGCAGCGACTCCGCGAAGTCACCGAGGTGCTCGGTGACGACCGCGAGGGACTCCTCGTCCAGGCGGACCTTCGCGTACGACAGGTCGTCGTCGTTGAGCAGGACCACGGCCGGACGGCGGACACCGGTCAGCTCCGGCACGGCCGTCAGCTCGCCGTCCACGTCCAGCTCGACCCGCTTGACCCGGACCAGCTTGCCCGCGTCGTCCAGGTCGTACAGGCCGATCGCGATGCGGTGCGGACGCAGTGTCGGCTCGCCCTTGGCGCCGGCGGGGAGCGCCGGGGCCTCCTGGCGGACCGCGAAGGAGGTGATCGCGCCGTCCGCGCCGGTCTGCAGCTCGGGACGCAGGACGTTGATCCCCGCCGTCTCCAGCCATGCCCTCGACCAGGTCTTCAGGTCACGCCCGGAGGTCTCCTCCAGCGCGCCCAGCAGGTCCGAAAGACGCGTGTTGCCGAACGCGTGCCGCTTGAAGTACGCCTGCACGCCCCGGAAGAACTCGTCCTCGCCGACGTACGCCACGAGCTGCTTCAGCACCGACGCGCCCTTGGCGTACGTGATGCCGTCGAAGTTGACCAGGACGTCGTCGAGGTCCCGGATCTCGGCCATGATCGGGTGCGTGGAGGGGAGCTGGTCCTGGCGGTACGCCCACGTCTTCATCGAGTTGGCGAACGTCGTCCACGCGTGCGGCCAGCGCGAGCCCGGCGCCGACGCCTGGCAGGCGATGGAGGTGAAGGTGGCGAACGACTCGTTCAGCCACAGGTCGTTCCACCACTCCATGGTGACCAGGTCGCCGAACCACATGTGCGCCAGCTCGTGCAGGATCGTCTCCGCCCGCACCTCGTACGCCGCGTCGGTCACCTTGGACCGGAAGACGTACTGGTCGCGGATGGTCACCGCGCCCGCGTTCTCCATCGCGCCCGCGTTGAACTCCGGCACGAAGAGCTGGTCGTACTTCTCGAACGGGTACGCGTAGTCGAACTTCTCCTGGAACCAGTCGAAGCCCTGCCGGGTGACCTCGAAGATCGCCTCGGAGTCCAGGTGTTCGGCGAGCGAGGGCCGGCAGTAGATGCCGAGCGGCACGGACTGCCCGTCCTTCTCGTACACGCTGTGCACCGAGTGGTACGGGCCCACGATCAGCGCGGTGATGTACGTCGAGATGCGCGGGGTCGGCGCGAACGCCCAGACGTCGTCCTTGGGCTCCGGGGTGGGGGAGTTGGAGATCACCGTCCAGCCCTCGGGCGCCGTCACCGTGAACCGGAACGTCGCCTTGAGGTCCGGCTGCTCGAAGTTGGCGAACACGCGCCGCGCGTCCGGCACCTCGAACTGCGTGTACAGGTAAGCCTGCTCGTCGACCGGGTCCACGAACCGGTGCAGACCCTCACCGCTGTTGGTGTAGGCGCAGTCGGCCACCACCCGCAGGACGTTGCGTCCCTCCAGCAGACCGGGCAGCGCGATCCGGGACTCCTTGAAGACCTCCGCCGGGTCGAGCGCGTCCCCGTTCAGCGTCACCTCGCGCACGGCCGGTGCCACCAGGTCGATGAAGGACTCGGCGCCGGACTCGGCCACGTCGAAGCGCACCGTGGTGACGGACCGGAAGGTGCCGCCCTCCTGCGCGCCGGAGAGGTCGAGATCGATCTCGTACGAGTCGACGCTCAGCAGGTCGGCTCGCTGCTGCGCCTCTTCCCGAGTCAGGTTTGTGCCAGGCACGCGGTCATCTCCTCGTTATGTGTGGGTTGCGCCATCCTTCCACGGGAGATTAGCGAACGCGATGTCCATATGCCGCCGGTCACCGGGCCGTCGCGGGACCAGCCTGGGACACATGACGACACACGCCACGACCCTGCACACCGCGCGCCCGATCACGGAACCGGTCCTCGCGGAACTACGCGCCTCGGACGACGCCGGCCGCCCGATGACCGCCGTGACCGACCCGGAGGGTGGCGCCCCGCTGCGCTGCTGCCTGCGCCGCAGCGAACCCGGTGAGCGCATCGCCCTGGTCTCGTACGCGCCGCTGCGCCGCTGGGCGGCGGAGACCGCTGCCGAACCGGGGGCGTACGACGAGCAGGGCCCGGTGTTCATCCACGCCGAGCCCTGCGGCGGACCCGCGCCCGAGGACAACCTCGCCTTCACCGGCGCCCACCGCGTCCTGCGCCGCTACTCGCCCGACGGCCGCATCCTCGGCGGCCGCCTGGTCACCCCGCCCGAGGACGTCGAGACCGCCCTGACCGAGGCGTTCACCGACCCCGATGTGGCACTGGTGCACGTGAGGGCGGTGGAGTACGGCTGCTTCCTGTACGAGGTGCGCAGGCCGTGAAAAAGGGGGTGCGCCGCTGGAACGGCGCACCCCCTCAGCAGACTCAGCTCTTCAGCTCCGCCGCCACCAGCTCGGCGATCTGCACCGCGTTCAGCGCGGCACCCTTGCGGAGGTTGTCGTTGGAGATGAACAGGGCGAGGCCGTGCTCCACCGTCTCGTCGGCGCGGATGCGGCCCACGTACGACGGGTCCTGGCCGGCCGCCTGGAGCGGGGTCGGGATCTCGGACAGGGCCACACCCGGCGCCTGCCCCAGCAGCTCGGTCGCGCGCTCGACGGAGATCGGGCGGGCGAAGCGGGCGTTGACCTGGAGGGAGTGCCCGGAGAAGACCGGGACGCGCACACAGGTGCCGGAGACCTTCAGCTCGGGGATCTCGAGGATCTTGCGGGACTCGTTGCGGAGCTTCTGCTCCTCGTCGGTCTCGTGCAGGCCGTCGTCCACGATGGAGCCGGCCAGCGGGAGCACGTTGAAGGCGATCGGGCGCTTGTAGACGCCCGGCGCGGGGAAGTCCACCGCTGCACCGTCGTGGGTCAGCTTGTCGGCGTCGGCGACGACCTTCTGCGCCTGCCCGTGCAGCTCGGCCACGCCCGCGAGACCCGAGCCGGAGACGGCCTGGTAGGTGGCGACGACCAGGGCCTCCAGGCCGGCCTCCTCGTGCAGCGGGCGCAGCACCGGCATGGCGGCCATCGTGGTGCAGTTCGGGTTGGCGATGATGCCCTTGGGGCGGTCCGCGACGGCGTGCGGATTCACCTCGGAGACCACCAGGGGCACCTGGGGATCGCGGCGCCAGGCCGAGGAGTTGTCGATCACGACCGGGCCCTGGGCGGCGACCTTCTCCGCGAGCGCCCTGGAGGTGGCGCCGCCTGCCGAGAAGAGCACGATGTCGAGGCCGGAGTAGTCGGCGGCCGACGCGTCCTCCACCGTCACACCGTCCAGCACGGTCCCGGCCGAGCGGGCGGAGGCGAACAGACGCAGCTCGGTGACCGGGAAGTCCCGCTCCTTGAGGATCTTGCGCATGACCGTGCCGACCTGACCGGTGGCTCCGACGATTCCGACCCTCACGACGACTCCCTGTGTCTGTCCCAGTACCGGGTCACTTCCTTGACCGGCACTTTTCCATCATGCGGCCCACACAGGGCCGCGTGTCCAATCCTTTGTACGGGTGTGCCCGATGTGCGGGACACCCGTGTCCGCGCGGCCGGCCCGCGGACCTGCGGTCCCGCGCCGGGAGCGGCCGCAGAAGTTCCCTCCCCCGGACCCGTCGGCCGCAAGCCGTGCTGTCCGGTCCCTGCCCGTCCGGCCCACCGCCATACGAGGGTGTGACGCACGCCGCACACGCCGAGGGGGCGGGCGCCCACCAGGACACCCGCCCCCGAGGTCAGGGGATCAGCCGGTCACGGCGTGACCTTCCCGATCTGCACACTCGCGGTGCCCGCGACCGTGCCGCGCGCGTTGACGAGCTGGACGCGGCCGAAGAACTCGCGGCCCGCCGGGGCCTCGGCGGCGGCCGTGACCTGGCCGCTCACCGTGGCCGAGGCGCCCGTGGCGAGCTTCACCGGGGCCGAGCCGTCGACCGTGACCGCGCCGAGGGTGTCGGAGAAGAACACGTCCCGGTAGTCGTAGTCGGTCGAGCCGGACGGGACGGAGTAGCCCGCGACCTGGACGGTGTAGGTGCCGGCGGCGGGGGAGGCGATGGAGACGGCCTCCTCGGAGTCGCCGTCGGCGGACCGGGCGACCAGCTTGCCCGCGGCGTCGTACACCGCGAGGTCGAGGTCGGCGGCCTGGTCCGAGACCTTGCCGATGGCCACGTCCAGCGACTTGGCGCCGGCCGGGACGTCGACCGTGGTGGTCGCGGTCTCGCCCTCCTTGATCGCCGGGCGGGTGGCCTTCGCGGAGCCGAGCGGCCCGCCGACCAGCTTGCCGTCGAGCGCGGCGTACTTGTTGGTGACCTTCCAGGACGCGGTGGCCGGGACGCCCACCTTGGCCTCGGGCACGGTCACGGTCTCCGGGTCGAAGACCGCGCCGAGCACGGAGACGTCGAGCTTGTAGGGGTTGTCCAGCAGGGGAGAGGTGCGGCGCGCCTCGACCTCGACCTCCCAGACACCGGCCTGCGGGTCGGCGTAGGAGCGGACGTCGGGCTTGCAGCCGTTGCCGTCGAGGTAGTTGTTGTAGCAGTACGGGGTGCTGGTGTTGTCGACCGGCGTTCCGTAGGGGTGGATGGCGATGAACCGGGTCTGGCTGCCGGACGTCAGGCCGCCGATGGCCACCTCCAGCGACTTGGCGCCCTCGGGCACGGTCAGGAAGTAGGACCGGGTGCTGTTGCGCTGCACCGATGAGGAGAAGGAGCGGGTGTAGTCCACCGGGCTCGCCACCACGACGGTGGTGAGGATCTGCTTGTCCACGCCCACGGTCAGCGGGTCGTCGACGCGCAGGATCGCGCTCTTGAGCCCGGCCGACCTCGGCGCGGCCTCCACCTTGACGGTGACCGGCTGGTTCAGCGGCAGCCTCACCAGCGGGCTGCCGACGACGCGGTAGGTGTGCTCCGGGTCGTTGGTGAAGCTCAGCAGGTGCCAGACCGCGCGGTCCGCGCCGGTGGTGCGGGTGACCGTGACGTCGTACGTCTTGCGCTGGCCGGACTTCAGGCCGCCCTCGCGGTCGTAGAGGCCGGTGCCGAAGCCGGGGGTCTTCAGGGCGTAGTCGATCGCGGTGTCGACCGGGGCCTTGACGGTGTACTCGTGCGCCGAGGCGCCGAGCCGGATCGCGGTCCAGGCGTCCACGACGTCGATCAGGCCGGAGCCCTCCTCGTACGCCTGCGCGCCCTTGATGTGGTGCGCGGTCGAGGTCAGCGCGGTGCGCAGCACGGCCGGGGTGAGGTCGATGTTCCGCTGCTTGGCGGCGCTGATCAGCAGCGCGCTCGCGCCGGCCGCCTGCGGGGAGGCCATCGAGGTGCCCTGGAGCATCGAGTAACCGGCGGGCAGGGTGTAGCCCGCCTCGGCGACCGGGGAGCCGGGCAGCCAGGTCTGGGTGGTGTTGATCGCGGCGCCGGGCGCGGTGATGGTCGGCGTGAAGCCGCCGTCCTCACGCGGGCCGCGCGAGGAGAACGGCATCAGCGCGTACGCGGTCCGGACGGCGGAGCCGTAGTTCGACGCCCAGGTCTCCTTGGAGATGGCGGCACCGACCGAGATCACCTTGTCGGCGAGGCCCGGGTCACCGATGGTGTTGGCGCCGGGGCCGGAGTTGCCGGCCGAGATGACGAGCTGGACGCCGTAGGTGTCGATGAGCCGGGTGTACAGCTCGGCGCGTGCGTTGTTGCCGTCGTTCAGCGCCGGGAGGCCGCCGATGGACATGTTGACGATGTCCACGCCCCGGTTGGTCACCAGGTCGATCATGCCCTCGGTGAGGGCCACGTTGGTGCAGCCGCCCGACCAGGTGCAGGCGCGCGAGGAGACGATTTTGGCGCCGGGAGCGGCACCGTTCATCTTCCCGCCGAACAGCCCGTTGGCCGCGGTGATGCCGGCGACGTGGGTGCCGTGCTCGGACTCGATGACGCCGATGTTGACGTAGTCGGCCTTGGCGCCCGAGGCGTTGTAGACGACGTCCTTGCGGATCTCGACCACGAACGGGATGCGCTCGACGACGTCCGTCTCCGGGTCGTCGGTGCCGAAGTAGCCGATCTGGTAACCGTCCTTGTACGGCTTCATCGGCGGGTTGTTCGTGAAGTCCAGGTCGTCGTCGGTGTCGACGCGGACCGTGCCGGTGGCCGGGTCGTACAGCACGCCCCAGGCGTCGGTGGTGTCACCGTCGCGGTTGAGGTCGCCCTTCATGTCGCCGCCGGTGGTGGCGGACTCGTACAGGTAGTTGAACTTGTACGGGCCGTCCGGGGCCTTGAAGGTCTCCGCGTTCGCGCCGGAGCCGACGGAGAAGGACGGGCCGGAGACCGCCGCCGTCATCCGCCGCCAGGTGCCGTCGCCGTCGCTCACCGGGTCGGTGGAGGTGACCCAGTCCACGATCTTGCGCTCACCGGTGGTGGTCTTCTGCAGTGCCGGGTGGCCCAGGTCCACCCCCGAGTCCAGGATGCCGATGGTGACCCCGCGGCCGTCCGCCTTCGGGTGGTCCTCGACGAAGTCGACGGCACCGGTCTCGAAGGACGGGTTGTACGGGTTCTTCGCCGGGGTCTGGCTGCCGGGGGCCGGGTAGGCCGCCGCCGTGCGCGCGTTCCTGGCGTCCTTCGCGGAGTCCGCACCCGGCGCCGGGTCGTCCAGCGGGATCTCCTGGCGCAGGTCGATCGCGTGCACCGAGGGCAGCTCGGCAGCGGCGGCGATGACCGACGCGGCCTTGGCGGTCGGGACGGTGGCGCGGACGTAGCCGACCTTGTCGAAGGTGCGGCCCACGGTTCCGGCGGCATCGAGCCGGGAGGCGACCTGCTCGGTGGCGCCCGGCGCGGTGGCGATCATCATCGTGACGCTCTTGGCACCGTCCGCCTCGGCCTCCGCGAGCCGGTCGGCGTCGTCGGCGCCGAGCTTGCGGGGCGCGGGCTTGGCGCCGGGGTCGGCGGCCTGGGCGGGCGGCGCGTCGGCGGCGAGCGCCATGGGCACGGGGCCGGCCGCACAGAGGGCGGCGACCACGCCGGCGGCCAGCGTCAGGCGCGCCAGGCGTCTCGGGCCGGGTATGGGGTCACGGTCGGGGAAGTGGGTCATCGCATCCCTTAGTCGGTGAGGGTTGTCCGCGAAGTCCTGTGCCGGACCAGCGCAGCTTTTCCCAAGCGACCGGATTTTGGGGTCCGTTGACCGAATCGAGATCCATGTATGGGGAAAACCCGCGATGCGATGTGTGTGTTTGGGGACCGAATGAGCCCGAATTCACTCGGTTCCCGCATCGGTCGCGCTAACGTCCCGTCATGAGACGCAGGTTGAGGGTGGCGGCCTACGCCGTGTGTGTCCGCGACTGCCGGCTCCTGCTCGCCCGCTCGCCCGCGCGGGGCGGCGGCCACGAGTGGGTGCTGCCGGGCGGCGGCGCCGAGTTCGGCGAGGACCCGTACGACACCGTGCGCCGCGAGGTGACCGAGGAGACCGGGTACCGGGTGGAGGTGACCGCCCTGCTCGGTGTGCACACCAACCGGGCGGTGCTGCCCGGCCGCTTCCCCGGCCGCGCCGTCGACCACCACGGCGTCCGGCTGCTGTACGCGGCGCGTATCACCGGCGGTGAACTCCGTTACGAGACAGGCGGTTCCACCGACCTCGCCGCCTGGCACGACCTGGACGCGGTGTCCGGGCTGCCCCGCGTCTCCCTGGTCGACACCGCACTGCGCCTGCGACGCGAACGGCCGCCCACCGGCCGCCTGGACAGCCCTTAACGGGGCAGCACGACCACGTACGCGGCCGGGTCGCGGTCGCCGGCGGCCATCAGGGCCGTGCGGACCACCGCTGCCTGCTGTTCCGCCGACTCCCGGAGCTTCTTCGGCGTGATGCGCACGACCGTGATCCCGAGCCGCTCCAGGTGCTCCCGCTTGCGGGCGTACTCCGACCAGGTCGCGTCCTCCTCCTGGCGGGCGGCCCGGGTGTCCAGCTCGACGGCGACCGCCTGCTCGGGCCAGTAGGCGTCCAGGCCGCCCAGGCGGGGGCCGCCGGGAAGGCGCAGGTCCACGTTCCACACCGGGTCGGGCAGTCCGTACCCGGTGACCATGCGGTACAGCCGGTCCTCGGCCACCGCGCGGCCCTCGGCCACCAGCGAGTCCACCGCGTCCACCACGTGGGCCCGGCCCATCAGCCTCGCCTCGGTCAACTCCTTCACCAGCGCGGCCGGATCGCAGTGCCCGTCGCGCACCGCCTCGGTCAGCAGCCGCCGTACGGTGTCCGCGTCCGTCAGGTGCGCCACCGCGTCCGCCAGCGCGCGTGCCACCGGGGCCACCGGCAGGCCCGCGACGGGCCGCGCCGCCGGAAGGTCCGGAGTGCGCACCACCCGCACATAGCCGGCCGAGCGCAGCCGGCGCAGCCTCGGGACCAGGACGTCGATCCGCTCCAGGGAGAGCGGCGGCGGCGCGGACGGCAGGCCGTGCAGGGCGAGGGCGGCCAGGCCGGTGATCATCGCCTCGGCGTGGACGCCCCGGTGCGGGCCGCCCGCGCCGGGCTGGGCGGGCACACCGGGTACGGACTCGCGGGAGGCGTACAGCAGCGCGCCGTGCAGGCGCTCCTCGCCCGTGGGCGCCCCCGAGTGCAGCAGGACCACACCCGGCAGCAGCAGCCGCCAGGGGCCGTCGGTCCGGCACCGTTCGTTCAGCTCGGCCGTCGTCACCCCGTGGGTGCGCAGCCGGCCGGCGGTGAGGACCCGGCGGTGGACCTCGGTGAGGGGGCGGGGGGAGAGCGGGGTGTCGTGCGTCATGACTCTGGAATGCCCTACTTCCGGCCCACCCGTGACCGCTGTTACACGGCCGTCGAGGAAACCGGACAACACGGCACTGAAGGACGGGTGTTCGGATGCCGATGAGGCGCCGGAAACCCCTGGTCCGATGAGGGAGGACCAGGGGTTACGGGTCACCGTGCCCGGATTCCGTAACGGTCACCGGGAGCCAAAGCTCAGGCCAAGGATCAGGCCCCGGCGTCGCACGCCTGTGCGCGCAGCGCCCGCGCCAGGTCGTCCCGCGCCTCCAGCACCAGCCGGCGCAGCGCCGGGGCCGCGTCCGCGTGCTCCTCGAGCCACGCGTCCGTCGCCGCCAGCGTCTCGGGCCGGTCCTGGTGGGCAGGGAAGAGCCCGTTCACGATGTGCATGGCGATCTGGATCGACCGTTCCCGCCACACCCGCTCCAGCACCGCGAAGTACTTCTCCGCGTACGGCGCCGTCAGCTCCTGCTGGCCCGGCCGGTCGAAGCCCGAAAGGGTCGCCTCCACCAGCGCGTTGGACAGCGCGTCCGACTCCACGACCTGCGCCCACGCCTGCGCCTTGACCGCCGCCGAGGGCCGCGCGGCCAGACAGCGCACCTGGTGCCGCTTGCCCGACGCCGTGTCGTCGCGGGTCAGTTCGGCCGCGAGCACCTCCTCGTCCGCCACCCCGTGCGCGGCGAGCGGCTCCAGGAACGCCCAGCGCAGCTCCTGGTCCACGGTGAGGCCCTCGACCGTCTCGGTGCCGTCCAGCAGGTCCTTCAGCAGGGCGAGGTCGGCCGTGCCGGTCGCGACCGTGGCGAAGAAGCGCGCCCAGGCCAACTGCGCCTCCCCGCCCGGCTCGGCCGCGCGCAGCTCCTTCAGCGCGCCCTGCGCCAGCAGCTCGCCGCCCGCGGCCCGCCACTTCGGAGCCGCGTACCGCTCCAGGGCCGTGCCGGCCCAGGCGTGCAGCATCTGGAGCACGCCGATGTCGGACTCCCGGCCCGCGAACCGCAGCACCAGCGCGACGAACTCCCGCGCGGGCAGCAGGCCGTCCCGCGTCAGGTTCCACAGGGCCGACCAGCACAGGGCGCGGGCGAGGGGGTCGGCCAGGTCGCCGAGGTGCTCGCGGAGGGTGGCCAGCGAGGTCTCGTCGAAGCGGACCTTGCAGTAGGTCAGGTCGTCGTCGTTGACCAGCACCAGGTCCGGTACCTCCGCGCCGGCCAGCTCGGCCGGCACCGTGCGCGGACCCTCGACGTCCACCTCGACGCTCCGGTACCGCTCCAGCGTGCCCGACCCGCCCAGCCGGTACAGGCCCACCCTCACCCGGTGCGGGCGCAGTTCGGGATGCGACTCGGGGGCCTCCTGGAGCACGGCCAGCTCGTCGATCCGGCCCTCGGGACTCACCAGCACCTGCGGGGTAAGGGAGTTGACTCCGGCCGTCTGCAGCCAGGCCGCCGACCAGGCTGTCATGTCCCGGTCGCTGGTCTCGCCCAGCACCGACAGCAGGTCTCCCAGACGGGTGTTGCCGTAGGCGTGCCGCTTGAAGTAGCGCCGGGCGCCCTCCAGGAAGGCGTCCTGGCCGACATAGGCCACCAGCTGCTTGAGGACGGAGGCGCCCTTGGCGTAGGTGATGCCGTCGAAGTTGAGCTTGGCGTCCTGCAGGTCGCGGATGTCGGCGGTGATCGGGTGCGTGGAGGGGAGCTGGTCCGCGCGGTAGGCCCATGCCTTGCGGCGGTTGGCGAACGTCGTCCAGGCGTCCTTGAAGCGGGTCGCGCCCACGCTGCCGAAGGTGCCCATGAAGTCCGCGAAGGACTCCTTCAGCCACAGGTCGTCCCACCAGACCATGGTGACCAGGTCGCCGAACCACATGTGCGCCATCTCGTGCAGGATGACGTTGGCCCGCGCCTCGTACGACGCCTGCGTGACCTTGCCCCGGAAGATGTACTCCTCGCGGAAGGTGACCAGGCCGGGGTTCTCCATCGCCCCGAGGTTGTACTCGGGCACGAAGGCCTGGTCGTACTTCCCGAAGGGGTACGGGTAGTCGAAGGTCTCGTGGAAGAAGTCCAGCCCCTGCTTGGTGATCAGGAAGACGTCGTCGGCGTCGAAGTAGGGCGCCAGGCCCTTGCGGCACATCGCGCCGAGCGGGATCTCCAGCCTGCTCCCGTCCGCCAGCACCCGCTCGTAGGAGTCGGTCACGTAGTGGTACGGGCCGGCCACCACGCAGGTGATGTACGTGGAGATCGGCTTGGTCTCCGCGAACCGCCAGACGCCGTCGGTGAGTTCACCGGCCCCGTTGCTCCACACCGTCCAGCCCTCGGGGGCGCGGACCTCGAAACGGAAGGGCGCCTTGAGGTCGGGCTGCTCGAAGTTCGCGAACACCCGCCGCGAGTCGGCCGGCTCGTACTGCGTGTAGAGGTAGACCTCGTCGTCCTCGGGGTCCACGAAGCGGTGCATGCCCTCGCCGGTGCGGGAGTAGGCGCACTGGGCGTCCACGACCAGTTCGTTGTCGGCGGCCAGGTCCTCCAGCGCGATCCGGGTGCCGTCGAACACCTCGCCGGGGTCGAGGTCGCGGCCGTTGAGCGACACCGCGGTCACGCTCGGCGCGATCAGGTCGGCGAAACTCGTCGCTCCCGGCTCGGCGCAGCGGAAGCGGATGGTGGTCACCGAGCGGAAGGTCCGCGGCTCGCCGTCGGACCCGCCCACGGCGGAGCGCAGGTCCAGCGCCACGTCGTACCCGTCGACGGACAGCAGGGCGGCCCGCTCACGGGCCTCGTCGCGGGACAGATTCTCACCGGGCACGGGCGGCGCTCCCTTGTGGTCGCATGATGTGGGGCACTGAACGACACGATCCTGCCATGCGGCCCTGAGCGGGGGCATCGGGGAATTGCGCGGCCGGGGGCGCTGTTGCCGCTGGAAAAGACCTTCTCGCGAGGAGAGACATGTCCGAGACCGCGACCACGTCGGGCAAGACCCCGGTGGACTTCTGGTTCGACCCGCTCTGCCCCTGGGCCTGGATGACCTCCCGCTGGGTGCTGGAGGTGGAGAAGGTCCGGGACATCGAGGTGCGCTGGCACATCATGAGCCTCGCCGTCCTCAACGAGCCCCGGATCGACGAGCTGCCCGAGGAGTACCGGGAGATGCTCGCCACCAAGGCGTGGCAGCCGGTCCGGGTGGTCACCGCGGCCTGGCAGAAGCACGGCGCGGACGTGCTCGGCCCGCTGTACACCGCGCTCGGCACCCGTATCCACAACGAGGGCGAGGGCCCGACCCGCGAGGCCGTCGAGGGCGCGCTCGCCGACGTCGGTCTGCCGGCCGACCTGATCGACTACTTCGACCAGAGCGACTTCGAGTTCGACGCCGAGCTGCGCGCCTCCCACAAGGAGGGCATCGAGAAGGTCGGCCAGGACGTGGGCACCCCGGTCATCGCGGTCCCCGGCCCGGACGGCGAGCAGATCGCCTTCTTCGGTCCCGTCGTCACCCCCACCCCGAAGGGCGAGGAGGCGGCCCGCCTGTGGGACGGCACCCTCGCGGTCGCCTCGGTGCCGGGCTTCTACGAGCTGAAGCGCACCCGCACGGCCGGCCCGGACTTCAGCAACCTCTAGGGCCTCCCGTCCGGATCATGCCGTCCTCGCGGGGTCCGGCCTGATCCGGACGAAGGACCCCGGCCGTACCTGAAGAAGCCCCCCGGTGAGTCACGTCCTCACCGGGGGGCTTCCTTCATCCGCCCGCCGGGTGAAGGTTCGAGAAGACGATCACGAGGCGGGACGCTCGGAGAACTTCGGGGGCTCCTCAGGGTGACAGCAGCAGCACGTCCGCGCGCGACCTGGCGGCCGTGTGGCGCCGGGCCACGTCCTGCCAGTTCACGACCTGCCACATCGCCTCGATGAAGTCGACCTTCTGGTTCTTGTACTGGAGGTAGAAGGCGTGTTCCCAGGCGTCGAAGACGAGCAGCGGGGTCGAGCCCTGGCCCACGTTGCCCTGGTGGTCGTAGATCTGCTCCACGATCAGCCGGCCGCTCAGCGGCTCGTACGCCAGCACGCCCCAGCCGGAGCCCTGGGTGGTGGCGGAGGCCTTGGTCAGCTGGGCCTTGAACGCCGCGAACGAGCCGAATGACTCCTTGATCGCGTCCGCCAGCTCACCCACGCCGTCCCGCTCCAGCGGCTCGCCGCCACCGTCCTTCGGGCCGGTCATGTTCTGCCAGTAGATGCTGTGCAAGATGTGCCCGGAGAGGTGGAAGGCGAGGTTCTTCTCCAGCCCGTTCACCGAGCCCCAGACGCCCTTGTCCCGCGCCTCGGCGAGCTGCTCCAGAGTGTCGTTGGCGCCCTTCACGTAGGCCGCGTGGTGCTTGCCGTGGTGCAGCTCGATGATCTCCGGGCTGATGACGGGCGCGAGCGCGGCGTGGTCGTAGGGCAGTTCGGGCAGCGTGTAGACGGACATGGACGGGTCCCCTCCGAGCCTTATTGCAACTGACTTGCAGCTGCACGCTAGCAACAAGAAGCTCCGCCCGGGCACGGGGGTACGGGAAAGGCCCCCGCGTGTCGTGCACGTGGGGGCCTTTCCCGGCGGGAGCTCAGCTCCGGGCGCGCGCCCGCTGCCAGACGTAACCGCCCGCCGCCAGGGCGAGCGTCAGGCCGCCGGTGGAGCAGAGCTGGACGCGGGTGCCGGGCTGCCGGGCCATCAGGACCAGGATGACCACCATCCCCAGCAGTGCGGCCCAGGTCAGCCAGGGGAACGCCCACATCCGTACGGCGGGCGGCGTGTCACCGGCGCGCTCGGCGCGGCGGCGCAGCAGCAGCTGGGAGGCGCCGACGAACATCCAGACCACCAGGATGACCGCGCCGATCATGTTCAGCAGCCACATGAAGACGTCGTCCGGACGCCAGTGGCTCAGCAGCACACAGCCGAAACCGAACACCGACGAGACCAGCACCGCGATCCGGGGCACCCCGCCGGACACCTTCGCCAGCGCCCGGGGACCCAGACCCCGCTGCACCAGGGAGTGCAGCATGCGCGAGGAGCCGTAGATGTTGGCGTTCATCGCGGAGAGCAGCGCGGCCAGCACCACGACGTCCATCACCCGGCCGGCGCCGGGGATGCCGAGGGTGTCCAGGGCGGCGACGTACGGGCCGCGCTCCACGACCTCCTTCGAGTCCCACGGCACGAGGGTGACCACGACGGCCATCGAGCCGATGTAGAACAGCGCGATCCGCCACATCGTGGTGCGCACCGCGCTCGCCACGCCCCGCACCGGGTCCTCGGACTCGGCGGCCGCGATGGTGACCGTCTCCAGGCCGCCGTACGCGAACACCGACGCGAGCAGGCCGAGGACCAGGCCCTCACCGCCGTTGGGCAGGAAGTCGGTGAGGTGGGAGGCGCCGGGGGAGTGGGTGCCGGGCAGCACGCCCGCGATGGCCAGCACGCCCAGCAGCAGGAACGCGCAGATCGCGGCGACCTTCAGGGCGGCGAACCAGAACTCGAACTCGCCGAAGTTCTTCACCGCGGTCAGGTTGGCGCCGCAGAAGACCAGCATGAACAGCGCGACCCAGGCCCACTGCGGGGTCCCGGGCAGCCAGCCGCTGACGATCTTCCCGGCGCCGATGCCCTCCAGGCCGACCACCGTGCACTGCATGACCCAGAACGACCAGCCGACCGTGAACCCCGCCCACGGGCCGATCGCCCGCTCGGCGTGCGCGGAGAACGAACCCGAGGAGGGGTACGCGGACGACAGTTCGCCCAGCATCCGCATCACCAGCAGGACCAGGAGGCCGGAGAGGGTGTAGGCGACGACGATGGACGGCCCCGCCGCGGCGATGCCGGCGCCGGAGCCGACGAAGAGGCCCGCGCCGATCACCCCGCCCAGGGCGATCATGGAGAGGTGGCGCTGTTTGAGGCCGGAGGAGAGCGGGGCGCCCTGCTTCTGCTCCTGGGGCGCTTGCGTGGGGGTGCTGGGCATCGGCGCGGCTCGTCCAGTGCGGTAGGCGGGTAAAAACTCCCCCAGTCTGGGCGAAGCCTGCCGGGGAGTACGGACGGTGTCCGGTATGCGGACGGTCCATTTACGGAATGCTTACGTCCGCTTACCGGGCGGGAGGAGGGTCGGTGACCGTTGTCACGCCGGCTCCGGTGTAAGGCGCATCCTTTGTGCGAAGCCCACCAAGCCCCTGTTCACGCCTTTGTCGAGCACAGACGGTGATCGGTGCGTGCGGGCCGGTATAGCGTCGCGGTGTTGTCCCCTGCCCCTGCCCACAGACCCGCGGAGTCCCCATGAGCACCGCCAGCGTCACCGCTCGGCCCGGCGCCGTCCTCGCCGACCTCCTTCCCTCCTCGCGCGTACGCGACGCCGCCCTCGTGCTCGGCGGCGCGGCGCTCACCGGTCTCGCGGCCCAGATCGCGGTGCCGGTGCCCGGCTCGCCGGTGCCGGTGACGGGGCAGACCTTCGCCGCGCTGCTGGTCGGCACGACGCTCGGCGCCCGCCGCGGCTTCGCCGCCCTAGCGCTGTACGCCGTCGCGGGCCTCGCCGGTGTGCCGTGGTTCGCCCAGGGCGGCTCCGGCGTCTCCGTCTCCTTCGGCTACGTCCTCGGCATGCTCCTCGCCGCCGCGGCCGTCGGCGCCCTCGCCCGCCGGGGCGCGGACCGCTCCCCCCTCAGCATGGCCGGCGCGATGCTCCTCGGCGAGGCGGTCATCTACGCGGTGGGCGTTCCCTACCTGGCCTTCGCCGCCCACATGTCCGCGACGGCGGCCATCGCGGCGGGCCTCACCCCCTTCCTCATCGGCGACGCCCTGAAGGCGGCGTTGGCGATGGGCGTCCTCCCCACGGCGTGGAAGCTGACGGGCAAGAGCTGAACCCTCCACCGCGAAGGCCCGCCCCCCTCTGCGAAGAGAGGGGGGCGGGCCTTCGCGGTGTTCTCCGGGCCGGCGCGCCGGCTGTGCCCGGCGCACCGGCCCGGCAGGGGCCGCCGGCATCCGCTGTCCGCGCCGTACACGCCGAAGCCCGGTGCCGCCAGGGAACTCCTGGTGGCACCGGGCTTCGGCGTGCCGGGGTCAGGCCGTCGGGACCTTCTCCGGGTCCTCGGTGGCCGGGACCTCCGGCTGGGTCCTGTTCGCCGTCACCGCCTGCTTGACGAAGGCGATGATCAGAACGAGGACGGCGACCATCAGGGAGAGCAGCACCGTCTCGCGGCCGTCGTGCTCCGTGTCGGTCAGCATGTAGCCGAGGACGAAGACGATCAACGCGGCCGTGGCCCAGGTGAGGTAGGGGTACAGCCACATCTTCACGACGAGCTTCTCCGGCGCCTCCCGCTGGATGATCTTCCGCATCCGGAGCTGCGAGAAGCAGATGACCAGCCACACGAACAGCGCGACCGCGCCGCTGGAGTTGACCAGGAAGAGGAAGACCGAGTCGGGGAACTTGTAGTTGAAGAACACCGCGACGAAGCCGAACAGCACCGAGGACAGGATGGCGGCCATCGGCACACCGCGGGAGTTGGTCCTGGCGAACGCCTTCGGCGCGTCCCCCCGCTCACCGAGCGAGAACGCCATCCGGGACGCGGTGTACAGACCCGAGTTCAGGCAGGACAGCACCGAGGTCAGCACGATGAAGTTCATGATCTGACCGGCGTGCGCGATACCGAGGGAGTTCAGTGCGGCGACGTAGGAACCGTCGGTCTTGATCGACGGGTCGTTCCACGGCAGCAGCGCGACCACGACGAGGATCGAGCCCAGGTAGAAGACCGCGATGCGCCAGATGATGCTGTTGGTCGACTTGGTGACCGCACGCTGCGGGTTCTCCGACTCGCCGGCCGCCAGCGTGGCGATCTCGCTGCCCATGAAGGAGAAGACGACCAGCAGCACACCGGTGAGGATCGCGCCCGGCCCGTGCGGCAGGAAGCCGCCGTGCGCCGTGAGGTTGGACAGGCCCGCCTTGTCGCTGTGGACACCCGGCAGCACGCCGAAGATCGCCAGCACGCCGACCACGATGAACGCGCCGATCGCCACGACCTTGATACCGGCGAACCAGAACTCGAACTCACCGTAGGAACCCACCGAGACCAGGTTGGTGGCCGTGAGCACCAGCATCACGATCAGCGCCCAGCCCCACTGCGGCACGGCCGGTATCCAGCCCTCCAGGATCTTCGCGCCGGCCGTCGCCTCGACGGCGAGCACCACGACCCAGAAGAACCAGTACAGCCAGCCGATGGAGAACCCGGCCCAGCGGCCGAGCGCCCGGTCGGCGTGCGCGGAGAAGGACCCGGAGGTCGGGTTCGCGGCGGACATCTCGCCCAGCATCCGCATCACGAGGACGACGAGCGTGCCGACGAGGGCGTAGGACAGCAGGATGCCGGGGCCCGCCGTGGCGATACCGGTGCTGGAGCCGACGAAAAGGCCGGCACCGATCACACCTCCGATGGCGATCATCGAAAGGTGGCGGTTCTTGAGACCTGCTTGCAGCCCGGAACCATGGGACATGGGGGGAATTCCTTTGCGCCAGGTGGAGCGGTTCCCGCACGGACGGCGAAACAGCCGTACGACGTCGTACGGGGCCTCGCACGAGCGGTGTACGAGGCGGTCCAGTGAATCTGAGGGGAACGAATTCGGGAACCTCTGAATCCGGATTGTTACTTGAGGTTTGCTTGCGGTTCTATGGTCCGGCTCACATGTCGCCGGCCGAACCCGGAGCTGCTGCCCGCAATCGGGCGTGACACACTCGGTGCATGCGCGTGTACCTCGGCTCCGACCATGCGGGCTACGAACTCAAGAACCACCTCGTCGAGTGGCTGAAGGCGGCGGGGCACGAGCCCGTCGACTGCGGGCCGCACATCTACGACGCCCAGGACGACTACCCGCCCTTCTGCCTCCGGGCCGCCGAGCGCACCGTCGCCGACCCCGGCTCCCTCGGCATCGTGATCGGCGGCTCCGGCAACGGCGAGCAGATCGCGGCCAACAAGGTGAAGGGGGTGCGCGCCGCCCTCGCCTGGAGCGAGGAGACCGCCGCGCTCGGCCGCGAGCACAACGACGCCAACGTGATCGCCGTCGGCGCCCGGATGCACACCGAGGACGAGGCGACCAAGTTCGTCGAGATCTTCCTGAACACCCCCTTCTCCGGCGGGGAGCGCCACATCCGCCGCATCGACATGCTGACGGCGTACGAGAACACCGGTGACCTCCCGCCCGTCCCGGCGCACCACCCCCAGCAGTAACCCGCGCCGCCCCCGCCGCCCGGGAGCGGCGGGGGCCCACGCACGACCCAGGAAGGACGCCCGGCCGTGCCAGAAGGGCACACGATCCACCGGCTGGCGCACGACTACGCCGAGCGCTTCGCCGGCACCGCCCCGCTGGTGACCAGCCCCCAGGGCAAGTTCGCCGACGCCGCCGAGCTGCTGACCGGCGCCGGGCTGACCACCACCGACGCCCACGGCAAGCACCTCTTCCTCGGCTTCCGCGACAGCGACTGGGTCCACATCCACCTCGGCCTCTTCGGCAAGGTCGCCTTCGGCCCGGCCCCCGCGCCCCCGCCGACCGACACGGTCCGGCTCCGCCTCGTCAACGACACCGCGTACGTCGACCTGCGCGGGCCGACCACCTGTGCGCTGATCACCGACGCCGAGAAGAGGGCCGTGCACGACCGCCTCGGCCCCGACCCGCTGCGCCCCGACGCCGACCCGGCCGCGGCCTGGGAGCGGATCCGGCGCAGCCGTACCTCGATCGCCGCCCTGCTCATGGACCAGAAGGTCATTTCGGGCGTCGGCAACGTCTACCGGGCCGAGGTCCTCTTCCGGCACGGCATCGACCCCTACCGCGCCGGCCGCGACCTCACCGAGGGCGAGTGGGACGAGATCTGGGCCGACCTGGTGGCCCTGATGCGCGAGGGCGTGCGCCTCAACCGCATCGACACCGTCCGTCCCGAGCACACCCCCGAGGCGATGGGCCGCCCGCCCCGCGCCGACGACCACGGCGGCGAGGTCTACGTCTACCGGCGGGCCACCCTGCCCTGTCTGCTCTGCGGCACCGGGATCCGGACCGCCGGCCTCGCCACCCGCAACCTCTTCTGGTGCCCCTCCTGCCAGCTCCGCTGACCCCGTGCGCCCCGTGCGCATCCGTGAACCGGTCGTGCGCCCCGTTCCGTTCTGCCGGTAAGCGCAGCCCGCGGCCTCCGGGACCGGGTAATTTCCGCCGGGTGGCAGCGCGGACGGCCTTCCGTGCCGTTCACTGTGTAGTCGGACCGCGTGGTCGAAACGCGAAGTGACCTCGCACGGGGGACAAGTGGGACCTCCCGTGCCACGCGGCCGGCTGGATGGATAGGGTCCCGAACTGATGGCAGCAGGACGAGAGCGGCGCGCGAAGGCCGAGACCTTCACGGCCCGGTGGAAGATGGAGTGGCACCGGGTCCGCGTCGCGCTGCGCAGAAGCGCGGTCGACTACTTCCGCGGCGACGGCCCCGACTGGATCGCCCTGGTCGGTCTTCTTCTCACCATTCCCGCGCTGATGGCCCTCACGCTGGCCAACTCCGTCTGGTGCTCCCCGGCCACCCTGGTCATCCCGATCGTCGCGGGCGGCCTGGTACTGCGCCCCGCCAGCCTGCTCGGCCTGTACGCCACGGCCGCCGCCGCCCTCATCGTGGAGTCTGTGCGGCTCGGCCCGTACACCGAGGGCCCCTCCAGGGTCACCCCCGGCATCGTGCTCGTCGTCGCCGCCTGCGGGTTCTTCGGGCTGCTGACCGCGCAGTTCCGCAGCCGGGTCGGCGTGCCCTGGCGGCGCGGCGGCACCATGCTCTTCGACCTGCGCGAACGCATCCGCGCCCAGAGCGAGTTGCCCAAGCTGCCGCGGGGCTGGCACCAGGAGATGGCGCTGCGCCCGGCGGGCGGCCAGTCCTTCTCCGGTGACTTCGTGGTCGCAGCCCGCACCAACGGCGGCCGCACCCTGGAGGTCGTCCTCACCGACGTCTCCGGCAAGGGCATGGACGCCGGGTCCCGCGCCCTGCTGCTGTCGGGCGCCTTCGGCGGCCTGCTGGGCTCGCTGCCCCCGCACTCCTTCCTGCCCGCCGCCAACGGCTACCTGCTCCGCCAGGACTGGGAGGAGGGCTTCGCCACCTCCATCCACCTGGTGCTCGACCTCGACTCCGGCGACTACGAGCTGTACTCCGCGGGCCACCCGCCGGGGCTCCAGCTCAGCGCGGGCACCGGCCGCTGGGAGGAGAAGGCCGCCGAGGGCCCGCTGCTCGGGGTGTACGACGGGGGGCAGTTCGACTCCACGAAGGGCACCCTGCGGCCCGGGGACGTGCTGATGCTCTTCACCGACGGCCTGGTGGAAGCCTCCGACCGGGACATCGCCGAGGGCATCGACCGCCTCACCGGCGAGGCCGACCGTTATGTCGCGGGCGGCTTCCACGGCGCCGCCTGGCACCTCATCGAGGCCGTCGCCAAGGACGTCAACGACGACCGGGCGCTGCTGCTGATCTGCCGCGAGGCCTCCGCCCCCGTCCGCTGAACTCCCGGTGGGAGACTGGACCGATGACTTTGCTCACCCTGGCCCAGGTCGAGGACCTCGCCCGCCGTGCCCACGCCGGCCAGACCGACAAGGCGGGCCGCCCGTACGCCGAACACCTCGCGGCCGTCGCCGAGGGGGTGCGGGCACGTGGGGGCGACGAGGAGCAGATCGCGGCGGCCTGGCTGCACGACGCCGTCGAGGACGACGCGCTCAGCCGGGAGTGGCTCGACGGCGCCGCCCTCACCCCGCGCACCAAGGCCATCGTGCTCGCCCTCACCAAACGCCCCGGCGAGCCGCCCGAGGAGTACGCCCGCCGCATCCTGGCCACCCCGGGCGCCGCCCTGGTCAAACACTCCGACCTCGCGCACAACGCCGACCCGGCCCGTCTCGCGGCACTGGACGGACCGACCCGCACGCGACTGGCCGAGAAGTACACGCGGATGCGTGCGCTTCTCGGCCGGCCGGCCGGAACAGGAGCAGGGTAAGGGCGCTACACGCCCGCCTTCTCCCGTGCGGGCCGCGTCCGCGCCCCGTGCTCACGCTCCCTCGCCCGCTGGGCGGCGTCCTGCCTGAACGCCCACTCCAACCTCGGCTCCATCACGCACCGGAAGACCCGGCGCACCGGAGCCGTGCACAGCAGCGTGACGACGGCGACCGCGAAGGCCGTCACCAGGATCGCGCCGAGCGGGCTGTGCAGCCATGAGGCGTCGTACCAGCCCTCCCAGCGGGTGTACTTGAGGACGAAGCCGTGCAGCAGATAGCCGCAGATCGTGCCCGCGCCCAACGAGGTGAACCACGTCCGGCGTCCCGGCACCCAGGCCAGGAAGCAGGCCGTCAGCACCACCGAGCAGGCGAGCAGCGCCAGCGTCATCAGCGGACCGGTCCACCACGGGGCGCCCATCTCCTGGGCGGCGTCCCGGCGGTAGAACCAGCCGAAGTCGATGTGCGGCACGATCAGCCACGCGACGGCCAGCGCACCCGCGACGACCGGCACCGACGCGATGCGCATCGCCCGGGTCCGCACCATCCGGAAGTGCTCCGGCCTCAGGCACAGTCCCAGCACGAAGCAGGGCAGGAACTGCAACAGCCGCTGGAAGTCCAGGTCGTTGCTGATCGCGGGCGAGACGGTGGCCAGCATGGCGATCGCGACGGCCAGCGGCAGCGGCCAGCGCACGACCTTCCACAGCGGGGTGGTCAGCCGCCACACGAACAGTGCCGCCAGGAACCAGGACAGGAAGTAGGGGTCGAGCAGGGTGATCCCTCTCTCGCCGTCCTGCCCGAAGTGGTCGCGGAAGAGGGAGTAGGCCGTCTCGAAGACGACGTACGGCACGGCGACCCCGGTGACCAGCCGCTTCAGCCGGTCCGGGCGCATGTCGAAACCGCGCGAGAAGTAGCCGGAGATGATGACGAACGCCGGCATGTGGAAGGTGTACACGAAGATGTACAGCGAGCGGAGGACGCGGCTGTCCGCGTACAGCGCCTCCCAGGAGTGCCCCATCGCCACCAGCACGATCGCCAGGTACTTGGCGTTGTCGAAGAACGAGTCGCGCTGCTTCGAGGATCTCTCCGCCGCCGGCTGGACAGCCGGGAGCCCGCGCGCGCGGGTCTGACCGGGGGACGGGGAGGCGTCGAACATCTCAGGCACCCTAGCCTCGCGTGTGTGAGTCCGTAAAACCTTCGAGGTCATTCATGTTTGTCGACCTCGGATACCCCGGAATTCGTGCAACCTGCCTCCAAGAACAAGGTGATGGCGGGCATACGGGGCCGGTTCTTTGCCCATCGATGTCCCGATTCATCCCTCTGAATTGGGTCATTGCCGACCGGTCCCCGCTCAATTCGAATTCCCCGCCCCGACGGCTCGCGCGGTGATGTGTGGGTAGGGAAATGATGTTGGGCAATTACTGTCCCCATCGCCCCTGGTGAGGCGTCGATTCGGCGGTTCGGCCGGCCCCCGCACCGGAGCGTCCGCCCGACGATGTGTCACGAGCCGCATACAGAGGGCTGGTTGGTGGCACGATGGTTCTGGCGGAGGTGTGCTGCACGGTGCCTCCAGGCCGGGAGAGCGAACCGACCGAGGGTGTGATCAGTTGTGGCCATTTCACTGTCCGTGGTGCTGCTGTTGGCGATCATCCTGGTGGTGTTGATGCGAGGGGGGAACATCAAGGCCGGCCCGGCCATCGTGGCGATCCTCTTCGGCTTCTTCCTCGCCTCCACCGGGATGGCGCCCTCCATCAGCCGCTTCCTCAACTCGATAGCGGAGATGGTCAACTCCATCAGCTTCTGAGGCTGAGGGCGCGTGAACGACTCAGGGGCCCGCGCCGCCGTGACGGCGCGGGCCCCTGAGTGGTGAAGAGCGGGCGACGGGAATCGAACCCGCGTAGCTAGTTTGGAAGACTAGGGCTCTACCATTGAGCTACGCCCGCGAGAGCGCACCGCGCGTCGGTGACCGCGGTACTGGAGGCATCGTAGCGGAGCCTCCGGCGTGCGGGCGAACCCGCCGGTTCGCCCGAGGTGTCTCCGGCGCGGCACCCGGTACCCCGCGCGACGCCGCGACGTGCCCCTGCGGGGCATGTACCCTACGACTCGCACCAGACGGGGTGTGGCGCAGCTTGGTAGCGCGTCCGCTTTGGGAGCGGAAGGCCGTGGGTTCAAATCCCGCCACCCCGACCACTGCCTCACGGTGTCGTGAAGATCGCCTTTTGGGGCCCTGACCGGCTGCGGTTACTATGCAGGTTGCGCGCCCGTGTGTCCGGCCTCATGGCCTGCTACTCCTCCGGGCGGCTATCCGCCGGGGCTGTCTGGCTCCGGCAGAACCCAAGAAGTCAGCCACAAGGAGACCGAACCGTGAAGAGCGCCGTGGAGACCCTGAACCCGACTCGGGTTCGGCTCACTGTCGAGGTGCCCTTCGAGGAGCTCAAGGACAGCCTCGACGCGGCGTACCAGAAGATCAACCAGCAGGTCACGGTGAAGGGCTTCCGCAAGGGCAAGATCCCGGCCCGCGTCATCGACCAGCGGTTCGGTCGTGGTGCGGTGCTCGAGGAGGCCGTCAACGACGCGCTCCCGAAGTTCTACACCGAGGCGGTCAACGAGGCCGAGCTGACCCCGCTCGGCCAGCCCGAGGTCGACATCACCGAGCTGAAGGACGGCGAGACGCTGAACTTCACCGCCGAGGTCGACATCCGCCCGGCCCTGGAGATCCCGGACTACTCCGGCATCGAGGTCGAGGTCGACGCCATCGAGGTCAGCGACGAGGACGTCGAGAAGTCGGTCGAGCAGCTCCGTGAGCGCTTCGCCTCGACCTCCCCGGTCGAGCGCGCCGCCGAGGACGGCGACGTCGTGACGATCGACCTGGAGGCCAAGGTCGACGGCGAGGTGCTGGAGGACGGCGTCGCCAGCGGCGTCTCCTACACCATCGGTTCCGGCGAGCTGCTCGACGGCATCGACGAGGCCGTCAAGGGCCTGTCCGCCGGCGAGGAGGCCACCTTCACCTCCGAGCTGAAGGGTGGCTCCGCCGCCGGCCGCGAGGCCGAGGTCACCGTCAAGGTCACCCAGGTCGCCGCCCGCGAACTGCCCGAGCTGGACGACGACTTCGCGCAGCTCGCGTCCGAGTTCGACACCCTGGACGAACTGAAGGCCGACAGCACCAAGCGGCTGGCCGACATGAAGCAGTTCGACCAGGCCACCCAGGCCCAGGAGCGCGTGCTCGACAAGCTCCTCGAGCTGGTCGAGGTCCCCGTCCCCGAGAAGCTCCTCGAGGACGAGGTCAACACCCGCAAGCACAACCTGGAGCACCACCAGCTCGGCCAGATGGGTCTGACCCTCGACAAGTACCTGGAGATCCAGGGCAAGACCGCCGAGGAGTTCGACACCGAGACCCGTGAGGCCGCGGTCAAGGGCATCAAGACCCAGTTCGTCCTCGACGAGCTGGTGAAGAAGGAGAACCTCGGCGTCAACCAGGAGGAGCTCACCGAGCACCTCATGCGCCGCGCCGCCTCCTCCGGCATGTCCCCCGACCAGTTCGCCCAGGCCGTCGTCGAGGGCGGCCAGGTTCCGCTGCTCGTCGGTGAGGTCGCCCGCGGCAAGGCGCTGGCCGTGGTCGTCGAGGCCGCCACCGTCAAGGACACCAACGGCGAGATCGTCGACCTCGACGACGAGGACGAGGAGACCGAGGAGACCACCGAGGTCACCGAGGCCGCCGAGGCCGCCGACGAGAAGACCGAGGGCTGAGTCCCCGGTACGTCCGCCTGACGACAGGCCCCCGGAAGCGAGTCTTCCGGGGGCCTGTCGCATCACCACACAGCACTACGCCCCCGGCGAACACCTGCTTCCACGGGATTCTCCGGGGGGACCAGAGCGTTAGGGTCCATGAATACGAGGGGCAGGGGAGCCCACCGGACCCCCCACGAAGCCCCAGCAGGACCACGCAGGACAACGTGAGACGGCCCGGCGCCGTCGTAAGACGAGCAGGTGGATACGTGACGAATCTGATGCCTACCGCCGCCGGCGAGCCCTCCATCGGTGGTGGCCTCGGCGACCAGGTCTACAACCGGCTGCTGGGCGAGCGGATCATCTTCCTCGGCCAGCAGGTCGACGACGACATCGCCAACAAGATCACCGCCCAGTTGCTCCTCCTCGCCGCGGACCCCGAGAAGGACATCTACCTCTACATCAACAGCCCCGGCGGCTCGGTGACGGCCGGCATGGCGATCTACGACACCATGCAGTACATCCCGAACGACGTGGTCACCATCGCCATGGGCATGGCCGCCTCGATGGGACAGTTCCTGCTCACCGGCGGCGCCGCCGGCAAGCGCTTCGCGCTGCCGCACGCGGACATCATGATGCACCAGGGCTCCGCGGGCCTCGGCGGCACCGTCTCGGACATCAAGATCCAGGCCGAGTACCTGCTGCGCACGAAGAAGCGCATGTCCGAGCTGACCGCCGAGCACTCCGGCCAGACGGTGGAGGCGATCATCCGCGACGGCGACCGCGACCGCTGGTTCACCCCCGAGGAGGCCAAGGAGTACGGTCTCATCGACGAGATCATCACGCACGCCTCGGGTGTACCGGGAGGCGGCGGCACCGGCGCCTGACCGGTCACCCCGCACGCACGCCACCGACAGCTCCCAGCACGCCACCAGGACGGTGAACACCCCATGAGCAACTTCCCCGGCGCCGCCAGCGGCATGTACGAGGGCCCCCGCCCCGACAGCCGTTACATCATCCCGCGCTTCGTCGAGCGCACTTCCCAGGGCGTCCGCGAGTACGACCCGTACGCGAAGCTCTTCGAGGAGCGCGTGATCTTCCTGGGCGTCCAGATCGACGACGCCTCGGCCAACGACGTCATGGCGCAGCTCCTGTGCCTGGAGTCGATGGACCCCGACCGGGACATCTCCATCTACATCAACAGCCCCGGCGGTGACATGACGGCCCTCACGGCCATCTACGACACCATGCAGTTCGTGAAGCCGGACATCCAGACGGTGTGCATGGGCCAGGCCGCCTCGGCCGCGGCCATCCTGCTCGCCGCCGGCACCCCCGGCAAGCGCATGGCGCTGCCGAACTCGCGCGTGCTGATCCACCAGCCGGCGGGCTCGACCGGGCGCGGTCAGCTCTCCGACCTGGAGATCATCGCCAAGGAGTTCACCCGGATGCGCGAGCAGCTCGAGGACATGCTCGCCAAGCACTCGAACCAGCCGATCGACAAGATCCGCGAGGACATCGAGCGCGACAAGATCCTCACGGCCGAGGAGGCGCTCGAGTACGGCCTCGTCGACCAGATCATCTCCACCCGCAAGATGAACAACGAAGCGGTCCGCTGACCGCGGTTGCGCACTTCCGGGCCTTCTTGGCAGGGTGCACGTCAAAGTGAACCCTGCCAAGGGGGGCCCGAACACGGGGCCCGGCAAGGTACCGTCGACATAAGGCAGCACCAGGAGTCGTTGGACCCGTTCCGTGTCCAGTCGTCTCCCAGGCGAAGGGGAAGCACACCGTGGCACGCATCGGTGACGGCGGCGATCTGCTCAAGTGCTCGTTCTGCGGCAAGAGCCAGAAGCAGGTCAAGAAGCTCATCGCAGGTCCCGGTGTGTACATCTGCGACGAATGCATCGATCTCTGCAACGAGATCATCGAGGAGGAGCTGGCGGAGACCAGCGAGGTGCGCTGGGAGGAACTCCCCAAGCCCCGTGAGATCTACGAGTTCCTCGAGAGCTACGTGGTCGGCCAGGAAGCGGCCAAGAAGGCCCTCTCCGTCGCGGTGTACAACCACTACAAGCGCGTCCAGGCCGGGGAGAACGGCGGCGGCCAAGGCCGCGAGGACGCCATCGAGTTGGCCAAGTCCAACATCCTCCTGCTCGGCCCCACCGGTTCCGGCAAGACGCTGCTGGCGCAGACCCTGGCCCGCATGCTCAACGTCCCGTTCGCCATCGCGGACGCCACCGCGCTGACCGAGGCGGGCTATGTCGGCGAGGACGTCGAGAACATCCTGCTCAAGCTCATCCAGGCCGCCGACTACGACGTCAAGAAGGCCGAGACGGGCATCATCTACATCGACGAGATCGACAAGGTCGCCCGCAAGAGCGAGAACCCGTCGATCACCCGCGATGTGAGCGGCGAGGGCGTCCAGCAGGCGCTGCTGAAGATCCTGGAGGGCACCACCGCCTCGGTGCCGCCGCAGGGCGGACGCAAGCACCCGCACCAGGAGTTCATCCAGATCGACACGACGAACGTGCTGTTCATCGTGGGCGGTGCCTTCGCCGGCCTGGAGAAGATCATCGAGGCGCGGGCGGGCGCGAAGGGCATCGGCTTCGGCGCCACCATCCGCTCCAAGCGCGAGCTGGCGTCCAAGGACATCTTCGAGGACATCATGCCGGAGGACCTGGTGAAGTTCGGGATGATCCCCGAGTTCATCGGCCGTCTCCCGGTGATCACCTCGGTGCACAACCTCGACCGCGAGGCCCTGCTCAAGATCCTGGTCGAGCCGCGCAACGCCCTGGTCAAGCAGTACCAGCGGCTCTTCGAACTCGACGGTGTCGAGCTGGACTTCGAGCGCGAGGCGCTGGAGGCCATCGCCGACCAGGCCATCCTCCGCCAGACCGGCGCACGCGGCCTGCGCGCCATCATGGAGGAGGTGCTGATGTCGGTGATGTACGAGGTGCCGTCCCGCAAGGACGTCGCCCGCGTGGTCATCACGGCCGACGTCGTGCACTCCAACGTCAACCCGACGCTGATCCCGAGGGACTCCCGCGGGCGCGGCCAGGGCGAGCAGAAGACCGCGTGACCCGAAGCGCATGAAAGAGGGCCCCGGCCGGCCGGCCGGGGCCCTCCTTGCATCCCGTCACGCCTTGACGCGCACCGCCGAGCGGAACTTGGCGGTCAGCTCCGCGTCCCGCGCCGGGTCGCTGCTGCGGCCGGCCGCCAGGGTGGCGATGTCCATCGGCATCACGAAACCGACGGTGCTGTGGTCGCCCCACACGCAGAAGGAGAACGTCATCTCCTTGGGCACGCCCTCGCCGCTGCCCGACGTGTCGCCCTTGGCCTGCTGGCACTTGAGGACCGCGCCCCCGAGCCCCTCCGGCTCGTACCGCTTCGGCTCACCGATCAGGTCGTACTTGTGCTCGGCGTCCTTGCTGCTCTGGTCCTTCATGTAGGCGAACAGCCCGTCGACCGTCTTCCCCGGGTCCGCGATCCTGCCGTACACGCCGCCGAACTCGATGATCTTCTTGCTCAGCGGGTTGTCCACGTTCCCGGCCGCGTACTCGGCGCTGACGTCCTTCGGGTCCTCGACGCCCCAGTTCTCGGCGTCCTTCAGGTCGTCCTTGGTCATCGCGCCGTTGTCGCTCTTGCCCTTCTTGTACTCCGAGAGCACCGTCGAGGGTGTGACCAGCTTGTGCGGGCCGTCGTCGGCCACGTCGCCGCCACCGCTGCCGCTGGTCATCAGGTAGACGCCCACCGCCACGGCGGCCACCACGGCCACGGCGCCGATGATCAGCCCGTTCCGCCTGGAGTTGTTCCGGCCCTGCACCGGCGGCTGCGAGCCGTAGGGGGCCTGCGGGGGCTGCTGTCCGTAGGGGTTCTGCTGCGGCTGGCCGTAGGGGCCCGGCTGCTGGGGCACGCCCTGCTGCTGCGGGTACCCGTAGGGGGCCTGCGGCGGAGCCGGGGGACCGGGCGGGGGCGGCGACTGCGGGTAGCCGTAACCGGGCTGGGGCGCCTGCGGGGGCTGACCGTAGGGTCCCGGTTGCCCGTAGGGGCCGGGCTGGGCCGGGGGCTGCTGCCCGTAGGGGCCGGGCTGACCAGCCTGACCGTAAGGACCCGGCTGCGGGGGCTGTCCGCCGTACGGGCCCGGCTGGTTGCTGCTCATGGCTGGGTTCCCCTCCAGATGTTCAGGTGTTGCCGCCATCCTTGCCCAGGTGCGGAGAACAGGTGGCACCGGGGGCCGCACCGTTACAGAACAAACGCGTTTCGGGAGCACCCCGCGGCACCTCTAAACTGACCCCCGTGACCGAGAACGCTCAGCAGCAGCCATCAGCGCCCGAGACCGAACTGCCGACCCAGTACGCGCCGGCCGACGTAGAGGGGCCGCTGTACGAGCGCTGGGTGGAGCGGGGCTACTTCGAGGCCGACGAGAAGAGCGACAAGCCGCCCTTCACCGTCGTCATCCCCCCGCCCAACGTCACCGGCAGCCTCCACCTGGGCCACGCCTTCGAGCACACCATCATCGACGCCCTGACCCGCCGCAAGCGCATGCAGGGCTACGAGACCCTGTGGCAGCCGGGCATGGACCACGCCGGCATCGCCACCCAGAACGTCGTCGAGCGCGAGCTGGGCAAGGAGGGCAAGTCCCGCCACGACCTGGGCCGCGAGGCGTTCGTCGACCGCGTCTGGCAGTGGAAGGGCGAGTCCGGCGGCCAGATCTCCGGCCAGATGCGCCGCCTCGGTGACGGCGTCGCCTGGTCCCGTGAGCGCTTCACCATGGACGAGGGCCTCTCCAAGGCCGTCCAGACCATCTTCAAGCGGCTCTACGACGACGAGCTGATCTACCGCGCCGAGCGCATCATCAACTGGTGCCCGCGCTGCCTCACCGCGATCTCCGACATCGAGGTCGAGTACCAGGACGACGACGGCGAGCTCGTCTCCATGAAGTACGGCGAGGGCGACGAGACGATCGTCGTCGCCACCACCCGCGCCGAGACGATGCTGGGTGACACCGCCGTCGCCGTCCACCCCGAGGACGAGCGGTACAAGCACCTCATCGGCAAGCTGATCAGGCTCCCGCTGACCGACCGTTCCATCCCGGTCGTCGCCGACGGGCACGTCGACCCCGAGTTCGGCACCGGCGCCGTCAAGGTGACCCCGGCGCACGACCCGAACGACTTCGAGATCGGCCAGCGCCACGACCTGCCGTCCATCACCGTCATGGACGAGCACGCGGTCATCACCACCCCCGGCCCCTTCCAGGGCCTGGACCGCCTGGAGGCCCGCTCCGCCATCGTCGCCGCGCTGCGCGCCGAGGGCCGGATCGTCGCCGAGAAGCGGCCCTACGTCCACTCGGTGGGCCACTGCTCGCGCTGCAAGACCACCATCGAGCCGCGGTTGTCCATGCAGTGGTGGGTCAAGGTCGGCCCGCTCGCCAAGGCCGCCGGTGACGCCGTCCGCGACGGCAAGGTCAAGATCCACCCGCAGGAGATGGAGAAGCGGTACTTCGACTGGGTCGACAACCTCCACGACTGGTGCATCTCGCGCCAGCTCTGGTGGGGCCACCGCATCCCCGTCTGGTACGGCCCCGACGGCGAGGTCGTCTGCGTCGGCCCCGACGAGCAGCCGCCGGCCGGCGAGGGCTGGCACCAGGACACCGACGTCCTCGACACCTGGTTCTCCTCCGGTCTGTGGCCCTTCTCCACCCTGGGCTGGCCCGAGCAGACCGAGTCGCTCGCGAAGTTCTACCCGAACTCCGTCCTGGTCACCGGCTACGACATCCTCTTCTTCTGGGTCGCCCGGATGATGATGTTCGGCCTCTACGCGATGGACGGCACCCCGCCGTTCCACACCATCGCCCTGCACGGCATGGTCCGCGACCAGTTCGGCAAGAAGATGTCGAAGTCCTTCGGCAACGCGGTCAACCCGCTGGACTGGATGGACAAGTACGGCTCCGACGCGCTCCGCTTCACCCTCGCGCGCGGTGCCAACCCCGGTGTCGACGTCCCGATCGGCGAGGACTGGGTCCAGGGCTCGCGGAACTTCGCCAACAAGATCTGGAACGCGACCCGGTTCGCGCTGATGAACGGCGCGACCGTCGAGGGGCCGCTGCCGGACGCGTCCGCGATGTCCGCCACCGACCGCTGGATCCTGTCCCGCCTCAACTCGGTCGTGGCCGAGGTCGACGCGCACTACGAGGACTACCAGTTCGCCAAGCTGTCGGACGCGCTGTTCCACTTCGCGTGGGACGAGGTCTTCGACTGGTACGTCGAGCTGTCCAAGACGACCTTCCAGGCGGGCGGCGAGGCGGCCGAGGTCTCCAAGCGGGTGCTGGGCGAGGTCCTCGACGTCACGCTGAAGCTGCTGCACCCGGTGGTCCCGTTCGTCACGGAGACGCTGTGGACGACGCTGACGGGCGGGGAGTCGCTGGTCGTCGCCGACTGGCCGAAGGACTCCGGGTTCCGTGACGCGGCCGCCGAGCGGGAGATCGAGTCGCTCCAGTCGGTCATCACCGAGGTCCGCCGCTTCCGCGCCGACCAGGGGCTGCAGCCCGGTCAGCGCGTCCCGGCCCGCCTCACCCTGACCGGTACGGCGCTCGCCCCGCACGAGGCGGCGATCCGCCAGCTCCTGCGGCTCCAGCCCGAGGGTGACGCCTTCACGGCCACGGCCACCCTCCCGGTCGCCGGCGCCGAGGTGGCGCTCGACCTCTCCGGCACGATCGACGTGGCGGCGGAGCGCAAGCGCCTCGCCAAGGACCTCGCCGCGGCGGAGAAGGAGAAGGCCGCCGCCACGGCCAAGCTCGGCAACGAGGCGTTCCTCGCCAAGGCCCCGGACGCGGTCGTCGACAAGATCCGCGGCCGCCTGGCCAAGGCCGAGGAAGACATGCGTCGCCTCCAGTCCCAGCTGGACCGCCTCCCGCAGGCGTGAGTGAACGAGGCCCCCCGGTGTCCGCTCGGCGCCGGGGGGCCTTCGCTTGCCCGTGGCGCCGCGGTGGTGCCGCTGCGCCCACCCGTGCCGCCCCAGCGGCACGACTGCCCGCAGCCAGGGCCCCTCGTCCGGATCATGCCGGGCTCGCGGGGACCGGTGCCTGATCCGAACGAAAGACCCCGGGCGGGCGGGGTGGGCACGACGAGGTGGGTGGCCGATCCAGCGCGGCTCGGCCGCAGCTCTCCGGGGGCGCGGGGAACCGCGCGGCCGGCCACGACGGCGCCGCACTCGGACCACCACACGCGCGACACCACCCCCTCCGTAGACTGGGCGACGTGAGTGACTCGCCCGGTAACAACGACACGCCCGACCCCCTCGCCGACTTCGACGACATCGTCGCCGAGGAGACAGACCGCGACCCCGACCTCGCCGTGATCGAGGCCGGCAGCCGCACCCTGCGCACCCAGGGCGGCCCGCCGGAGGCCGACGTACCGGCCCGGCCCGAGGACCCCGAGGTGGACCGCGCCCTGCGCGAGGTGGAGACCGAGCTGGCCACCCGCTGGGGCGAGACCAAGCTGGAGCCGTCCGTCACCCGGATCGCCGCACTGATGGACGTGCTGGGCGACCCCCAGCGCTCGTACCCGTCCATCCACATCACCGGCACCAACGGCAAGACCTCCACCGCCCGCATGATCGAGGCCCTGCTCGGGGCCTTCGAACTGCGCACCGGCCGCTACACCAGCCCTCACGTGCAGTCGGTGACCGAGCGCATCAGCCTGGACGGCGCCCCGGTCAGCGCCGAGCGGTTCATCGAGACGTACCACGACGTCAAGCCGTACATCGAGATGGTCGACACCGCCCAGGAGCACCGCCTCTCCTTCTTCGAGGTGCTCACCGGCATGGCGTACGCCGCCTTCGCGGACGCCCCCGTGGACGTCGCCGTGGTCGAGGTCGGCATGGGCGGGAGCTGGGACGCGACCAACGTGATCGACGGTGACGTGGCCGTGGTCATGCCGATCTCGCTGGACCACACCGACCGCCTGGGCGGGACGCCCGAGCTGATCGCCACCGAGAAGGCCGGCATCATCAAGCCGGACTCGACCGTGATCATGGCCCAGCAGCCGGTCGACGCGGCCCAGGTACTGCTGAAGAAGGCCGTCGAGGAGAACGCCACCGTGGCCCGCGAGGGCATGGAGTTCGGCGTGGTGGACCGCCAGGTGGCCGTCGGCGGCCAGTTGCTCACCCTGCGCGGACTGGGCGGCGAGTACCCCGAGGTCTACCTCCCGCTGCACGGCGCCCACCAGGCGCACAACGCGGCCGTCGCCCTCGCCGCCGTCGAGGCGTTCTTCGGTGTCGGTGCCGAGCGCGCCGAGCCGCTGGACATCGACACCGTGCGCAAGGCGTTCGCCGCCGTCTCCTCGCCGGGCCGGCTGGAGATCGTCCGCCGGTCCCCGACCGTCGTGCTGGACGCCGCGCACAATCCGGCCGGCGCCGAGGCGACCGCCGAGGCGGTGCGCGAGTCGTTCGACTTCAGCCGGCTGATCGGCGTGGTCGGCGCGAGCGGGGACAAGAACGTGCGCGGGGTGCTGGAGGCGTTCGAGCCGATCTTCGCGGAGGTCGTCGTCACGCAGAACTCCAGCCACCGCGCGATGGACGCCGACGAACTGGCCGGTATCGCCGTCGAGGTGTTCGGTGAGGACCGGGTCCAGGTCGAGCCCCGGCTGCCGGAGGCGCTGGAGGCCGCGATCACGCTTGCCGAGGAGGAGGGCGAGTTCGCCGGTGGCGGCGTACTGGTCACCGGTTCCGTCATCACGGTGGGCGAGGCGCGCCTGCTGCTTCGGAAGGGCTGAGGTAAACCGCTCGTGCGTACGCTCTGTTCGTCGACGCTGATCGGCGAGTTCTTCGTCATCGGGTTCGCCGGTCTGGTCGCCATGAAGGACCCCTCGCTGGCCATGTCCACGGTGTGGTGGGTCTGCGGGGTGGCCATGGTGCTGTCCGTGCTGCTCTGCGGCATGGTGACCCGGCCGGGCGGCGTCGCCCTCGGCTGGGCCCTCCAGCTCGCCCTGATCGCCTCGGGCGTCTTCGTGCCGATGATGTACTTCATGGGCGCGGTCTTCGCGGCCCTGTGGTGGGCCTCGGTCCACTACGGCCGCAAGGTCGACCGGGCCAAGGCCCGCTTCGCGGCCGCCGCCGAGGAGGGCTCCTCCCCTACGGCTGACGCTGCGTGACGAGGGCGCGGACGCGACCTGTAGCCT
Organism: Streptomyces sp. NPDC001781; assembly: GCF_053596035.1. Lineage (NCBI taxonomy): Bacteria > Bacillati > Actinomycetota > Actinomycetes > Kitasatosporales > Streptomycetaceae > Streptomyces > Streptomyces sp. NPDC001781. The sequence goes on from NZ_JBSFFI010000002.1 coordinate 285,905, forward strand.
CGTGCCACCGCACGTCAGTCGTAAGGAGCCTTCCGTGACCCAGCGCACCCTCGTCCTGCTCAAGCCCGACGCCGTCCGGCGTGGCCTGATCGGCGAGATCATCGGCCGTATCGAGCGCAAGGCCGACTGGCGGATCGCCGCGCTGGAGCTGCGGGAGCTGGACCGGGGCACGCTGGAGCAGCACTACGGCGAGCACGAGGGCAAGCCGTTCTACGAGCCGCTGGTGCAGTTCATGTCCTCCGGCCCCGTCGTCGCGATGATCGTCGAGGGGGAGCGGGTCATCGAGGGTGTGCGGCAGCTCGCCGGCCCGACGGACCCGATCGCGGCGGCCCCCGGTTCCGTCCGGGGCGACTTCGGTGTCATCGTGCGCGAGAACCTGATCCACGCCTCGGACTCGGAGGAGTCCGCCGAGCGCGAGGTGAAGATCTTCTTCCCGGGCCGTGACTGACCGGTGCGGTGCGGGCCCGTCCGGGCCACGCCGTGAGGAGTTTCAGGGAATTTTTTTCTGAGGGGTCGTCAGTCCCTCCGGATATCCCGCCGCCGGACGGCCGTACCATTTCGGCCGTCCCTCGGCATATGCCTTGCCGTTCGGGGGAACGCATGCCCCCGATGGACCGTCTCCACAAGCGAGGCGGCGCACCATCTGCTGACAATGGGCGAAGACCCTCGCGCGGTGATCGTGCAGGCGCGTCTACGATGGAAGCCTTCACGTCACCGCACCCACCTCGCCGACCTGAAAAGCCCTCAAAGGCTTCCAGGGAAGGCCCGTCGAATCCTGATGGGGAACTCAATGTCGTTCATCGGCCGTGACATGGCTGTCGACCTCGGGACCGCCAACACGCTGGTGTACGTCAGGGGTCGCGGGATCGTACTCAACGAGCCGTCCGTCGTGGCGATCAACACCAACACCGGTGGAATCCTCGCGGTCGGCGCCGAAGCGAAGAAGATGATCGGCCGCACGCCGGGCAACATCGTGGCCGTGCGGCCGCTGAAGGACGGCGTGATCGCCGACTTCGAGATCACCGAGCGGATGCTCCGCTACTTCATCCTGAAGATCCACAAGCGGCGGTATCTGGCCCGGCCCCGGGTCGTGGTCTGCGTGCCCTCGGGCATCACCGGCGTCGAGCGACGCGCCGTCATCGAAGCCTCCTCCCAGGCGGGCGCCCGCCAGGTGCACATCATCGAGGAGCCCATGGCCGCGGCCATCGGCTCCGGCCTGCCGGTCCACGAGGCCACGGGCAACATGGTGGTGGACATCGGCGGCGGCACCACGGAGGTCGCGGTCATCTCCCTCGGCGGCATCGTCACCGCCCAGTCCATCCGCGTCGCGGGTGACGAACTGGACAACGCGATCATCCAGTACATCAAGAAGGAGTACAGCCTTCTGCTGGGTGAGCGGACGGCCGAACAGATCAAGATCACGATCGGTTCGGCGTACGACCTCGACTCCGACGAGCACACCGAAGTCCGCGGCCGGGACCTGGTGTCCGGGCTGCCCAAGACCGTCGTCATCTCCGCGGCGGAGGTGCGCAAGGCGATCGAGGAACCGGTCAACGCGATCGTCGACGCCGTCAAGACGACCCTGGACAAGTGCCCGCCGGAGCTGTCCGGCGACATCATGGACCGGGGCATCGTGCTGACCGGCGGCGGCGCCCTGCTGCGCGGCCTCGACGAGCGGCTGCGCCGGGAGACCGGCATGCCGATCCACATCGCCGAGGACCCGCTCGACAGCGTCGCGCTCGGCTCCGGCAAGTGCGTCGAGGAGTTCGAGGCACTGCAGCAGGTGCTCGACGCCCAGCCGCGCCGATGACATGACACTTCGATTCCGCCGTACGAGATGTTCTGCTCTCGTGCGGCGGATCGTTGATATAGAGGCATAAGCTCCCCCAACGGACCCCCTTCGATTCGCGCATCGGCAACGGCGCTTTATCGGGGGTCCCCGAATTCCAATAGAGGAAGGGCACGGCCGCCGCACGTGAGGGACACGAAAGAGAGCCGGCTGCTCCTGGTCCTGCTGATCGCCATCGCGTTCGCACTGATCACGGTGGACATCCGCGGAGGCCGGAACTCCCCGGTCGACGGAGCCCGGCAGGCCGCGGCCGCGGCCTTCGGCCCGATCGAGAACGGAATGTCCGCGGCGGTGGACCCGGTGGGCAACGCCGTCTCCGCCGTACGGGACTCCGGAGACCGCCATGACCGGCTCGCCGTCATGGAGAAGGAGAACGCGGCGCTCAAGGCCAAGCTGGGCAGTGACGACCGCACCCGCAGCCGTCTGAACCAGCTCGACCGGATGCTCAAGGTGGCGGGCCAGGGCCAGTACGGCATCAAGGGCGCCCAGGTCATCGCCATAGGAGCGGCCCAGGGCTTCTCCTGGACCATCACCATCGACGCCGGCGCCGACGACGGCATCAAGCGGGACATGACCGTCCTCAACGGCGACGGCCTGGTCGGCCGGGTCACCACGGTCGGCCCCGACACCGCCACCGTGCTGCTCGCCAACGACCCCGACTTCACCGTCGGCACCCGGATGGAGGGCAACGACGAACTCGGCTTCGCCTCCGGCCAGGGCGACCGCCCGCTGCGCGTCGAGCTCCTCGACGGCAAGGCGGAGGTGAAGAAGGGCGACCGGCTCGTCACCTTCGGCTCCCAGGCCGACAAGCCGTTCGTGCCCGGCGTGCCCGTCGGCGTGGTCTCCCGCGTCGACCCCTCCGGCGGCGGCCTGACCCGCACCCTCTACGTCACCCCCTACGTCGGATTCAGCAAGCTCGACATCGTCGGCGTGGTCGTCGCGGGACCGAAGAAGGACCCGCGCGACGAGGTACTCCCGGCCAAGCCCAAGCCGGTCCCGACGCCCACGGTGACCGTCACGGTCACCCCCTCGGCGGACGGCTCGCAGCCGGGCGACGCCGGAACCGACGGCCAGCAGCAGTAGGAGCTGAACCCCATGCGCCTCAACCGCGTCCTGCTCTCCACCGTTCTGGTGGTCGTTGCCCTGGTGATCCAGGTGAGTGTCCTGGCCCGCCTGCACCTGCCCGGCGCCGTGCCCGACCTGCTCCTCCTGACCGTCCTCGGCCTCGCCCTGGTGTACGGCCACGTCGGCGGCGCCCTGGTCGGCTTCGGCGCCGGACTCCTCGCGGACCTCGCCCCGCCCGCCGACCACGCGGCCGGCCGCTACGCCCTGGTGCTCTGCGTCATCGGCTACTTCGCCGGACTGGCCAAGCCCGAGACCGGCCGGCTGAAGTCCGCGTCTGGCCCCATGGCCGTCGTGGTCGCCGCCGCGATCGGCTCCACCCTGCTCTACGCGGGCGTCGGCGCCCTGGTCGGCGACACCGCCGCCCGCCATGTCGGCCTGCCCGGCCTGCTGTTCTCGGCCGCCCTGTACGACCTGCTGCTGGCCCCCTTCGTGGTGCCCGGCGTGATGTGGCTGGCCCGCCGCGCGGACAACGACCCGCTGGCCGAGTCGGGACCCGCAGCCAAGGCCGGCAACATCTCCTCGGGCTGGCTCTCCTCCGGCACCGGTCTGCGCATCGGCTCCCAGCGGGGCCTCGGCGCCCTGAAGGCCAGGGCCCGCACCCGCTCCGCCCGCGTCGGCCGGATCAAGGGAGTCAAGCGGCTGTGACTGCGCCCGAATCCACCCGTCGTCCGTACGCGCACACCGGTCCCCGCGCCGAGAGGGGGAGTCAGCAGCAGTGACGAACGCCCACCCGTCGCCCGCCACCGCCCTTCCAACGAACGGGCTGCGCCCATGACCAATATTCCCGAGACCGGGCGGACCCCACGGGTCCAGATCCGGCTGGTCGTCATCCAGATCCTCGTGCTCTCCCTGCTCGGCACCCTCGGCGGCCGGCTGTGGTACCTCCAGATCCGCGAGGGCGCCGCCTACCAGAAGGAGGCGTCCGGCAACCACGTCCAGCAGGTCGTGGACCCCGCCGTACGCGGTGACATCCTGGACGCGCGCGGGGTCCCGCTCGCGGACAACGAGACGCGGCTCGTCGTCTCCGCCTCCCGCACCGACCTGCTCAAGCAGAAGGACGACGGCAAGGGCGTGCTGGCCAAGCTCGCCGCCGTCCTCGGCCTGAAGCCGGAGGAGGTGCAGCAGAAGGTCCGGCTGTGCGACGCCAAGACCCCCCAGCCCTGCTGGAACGGCTCCCCGTACCAGCCCATCCCGATCACCGACGAGGCCACGCCCAGGCAGGCCCTCCAGATCCGGGAGCGCGCCGAGGACTTCCCCGGCATCACCGCCGAGCCCGAGGCGGTCCGCCGGTACGGCGCGCCGGGCAAGGCCAACACCTCCCAGGTCCTCGGGTACCTCTCCCCGGTCACCGACGAGGAGATCCAGAAGGCCAAGGACACCGACTCGCCCTACCTGCGCTCCGACATGGTCGGCCGCTCCGGCCTGGAACGGCAGTACGACAAGGAACTGCGCGGCAAGGCCGGCGTCACGCGGTACGAGGTGGACAACCTCGGCCGGGTCATCGGCAAGGCCCAGGCCGACCCGGCGGAGTCCGGCTCCAACCTGGTCACCAGCATCGACTCCCGCATCCAGCGGGTCACCGAGTTCGAGCTGGACAAGGCGATGAAGGTCGCCCGTCAGCAGTTCGACAAGATCACCGGCACCAACTACAAGGCTGACTCCGGTGCCGCCGTGGTGATGGAGGCCAAGACCGGCCGCATCGTCGCCATGGCCTCCGCGCCCGACTACGACCCGAACGTCTGGGTCGGCGGCATCTCCGCCAAGGACTACCGGACCCTGACCGGCAAGAACTCCGACTACCCGCTGCTGAACCGGGCCATCCAGGGCCAGGCCGCACCGGGCTCGACCTTCAAGGTGGTCTCCACGGCCGCCGCGGTCGAGGCGGGGTACGACTTCGACGGCCGCTACCCCTGCACGAGTTCCTACTCGGTGGGCGGCCAGGTCTTCAAGAACTTCGAGGGGGAGAACTTCGGCCCGATCCCGCTGGGCCGGGCACTCGAGGTCTCCTGCGACACCGTCTTCTACTACCTCTCCGACCAGCAGTGGAAGAAGGACGGCGGCATCAACCCGAAGAAGGGCCAGCCCAAGGACTTCTTCTACAAGGCCGCCCACCAGTTCGGCCTCGGCAAGGAGACCGGCGTCGACCTGCCCAACGAGGTCACCGGCCGCGTCCCGGACCGCCAGTGGAAGCTGGACTACTGGAAGGCCAACAAGGACGCCTGGTGCAAGTACGGCAAGAAGGACGGCTCGTACGTCGAGAAGATCGCCTACGAGAACTGCCTCGAGGGCAACAAGATGCGTGAGGGCGACTCGATCAACTACTCCATCGGCCAGGGCGACACCCTCGTCACGCCGATCCAGGAGGCGGTGATCTACGGCGCCGTCGCCAACGGCGGCACCATGTACCACCCGAGCATCGGCAAGGCGGTCATCAGCGCGGACGGCAAGTCGGTGCGCGAACTGAAGCCCAGGCCGTCGGGCAGGCTGCCGGTCAGCAAGGCCACCCTCAAGGGCATGGACGAGGCCTTCGCGGGCGTCATCACCCGCGGTACCGCGGCGTGGAAGTTCGGCGGCTGGCCGCAGGACAAGATCCCGCTGCACGGCAAGACCGGTACGGCGGAGGTCTACGGCAAGCAGACCACCTCCTGGCTGGCGACCTACTCCAAGGACTACACGGTGATCATGACGATCGCCCAGGCCGGTACGGGCTCCGGAGCCTCCGGTGAGGCCGTGCGCAACATCTACAGCGCGCTCTACGGCGTCCAGGGCGACGGCTCCGTCGACAACAGGAAGGCGATGCTGCCGCAGCCGCAGAAGACCCTTCCGAAGGTCCGTCCCGACGGCACGGTGGCCTCTCCGAAGATCACCGGCGACCCGGCCAAGGACGTGGAGAACGCGCAGAAGAACAACACGAGCAACGGCGAGGACCAGCCCGCCGCCACCTCGCCCTCGCCCAGCACCAACAGCAACACCCGCAGGCGGCCCCGCCGGAGGGGGAGCCGGAGGACGCGCACATGACCGGCAACACCTTCTCCGTCTCCGGGTACGGCCCCCAGCGGGCGGGCTGGAGCAGGATCTTCGCCCGCGACTCCCTGGCCCGCCGGCTCGACTGGCCGATACTGCTGGCCGCGCTCGCGCTGTCGATGATCGGCTCGATGCTGGTGTTCTCGGCGACCCGCAACCGCACCGAGATCAACCAGGGCGACCCGTACTACTTCCTGATCCGGCATCTCATGAACACCGGCATCGGGCTCGCCCTGATGATCGGCACCCTGTGGCTGGGCCACCGCGGCCTGCGCAACGCGGTGCCGATCCTCTACGGCCTCTCGGTGGCCGGCATCCTCGCGGTGCTCACCCCGCTGGGCTCCACGGTCAACGGCGCCCACTCCTGGATCGTGCTCGGCGGCGGCTTCTCGCTCCAGCCCTCGGAGTTCGTGAAGATCACGATCATCCTGGGCATGGCGATGCTGCTGTCCGCCCGGGTCGACGCGGGCGACAAGGCGTACCCGGACCACCGCACCGTGCTCCAGGCGCTCGGGCTGGCGGCGGTGCCGATCCTCATCGTGCTCCTCATGCCGGACCTCGGCTCGGTCATGGTGATGGTGATCATCATCCTGGGCGTGCTGCTCGCCTCCGGCGCCTCCAACCGCTGGGTCTTCGGCCTCATCTCGGCCGGAGCCACCGGCGCCATCGCGGTGTGGCAGCTCCACATCCTGGACGACTACCAGATCAACCGGTTCGCGGCCTTCGCCAACCCGGAGCTGGACCCTGCGGGCGTCGGCTACAACACCAACCAGGCCCGCATCGCCATCGGCTCCGGCGGCCTGACCGGTTCCGGGCTGTTCCACGGCTCGCAGACCACCGGCCAGTTCGTGCCGGAGCAGCAGACCGACTTCGTCTTCACCGTCGCGGGTGAGGAACTCGGCTTCCTCGGGGCCGGACTGATAATCCTCCTCCTCGGCGTCATCCTGTGGCGCGCCTGCCGCATCGCCCGCGACTCGACCGAGCTGTACGGCACGGTCGTGGCCGCCGGCATCGTCGCCTGGTTCGCCTTCCAGGCGTTCGAGAACGTCGGCATGACCCTCGGCATCATGCCGGTCACCGGCCTGCCTCTGCCCTTCGTCTCCTACGGCGGCTCCTCGATGTTCGCGGTCTGGATCGCGGTGGGGCTGCTTCAATCGATCAGAGCGCAGCGACCCATGTCGGCGTGAGCCTCCGGCGGTTCGGCGGACGGACACGGGTGACGACGCGATCATGCGCCCTCCGGTCCCTGCTCCGCCGGCGGGCCCGGCCCGGCACCCCTCACGGGGAGGCCGGACCGGGCCCGCCGGCGTTTCCAGGAGCGCGTGCGGCCCCGCGACACGGCGGTCCGCCGGGCCTGACCCGCTGCCCCGACCGCCCGCGGGGGCTGGTTGAGATCGCGCGCGCGTTCTAGATTCGGTTCATGGCGGACGTGAAGCGGGAGATCGAGCGGAAGTACGACGTCACGGACGAGGGCCTGCCCGACCTGGCCGGGGCAGGCGCGGTGGTGGACGTCGTCGACGAAGGCGTGGTCGAGCTGGACGCCCACTACTACGACACCGCCGACGAGCGCCTCGGCGCCGCCGCACTCACCCTGCGCCGCCGTACCGGAGGCGCGGACGCCGGATGGCATCTGAAGTTCCCGGTCGCTCCCGGTGTCCGGGACGAGATCCGCGCCCCCCTCTCGGACACCGTGCCGAAGGAGATCGCCGCGCTGGTCCGCTCGCGCGTCCGGAACGCCGAGCTGATCCCCGTGGTCCGGCTGCGGTCCGCCCGCGACGTACGGCACCTGCTCGGCGCGGACGGCACCCTGCTGGCCGAGGCGAGCGTGGACACCGTCACCGCCGAGCGGCTCAACCGCGCGGGCGGCACCGCCCAATGGACCGAGATCGAGGTGGAGCTGGCCGACGGCGCCGACCCGGCCGTGCTGGACGCCGTCGAGGAGCGGCTCGCGGAGGCGGGGATACGGCCCTCGAAGTCGTCCTCCAAGGTGGCCGAGGCGCTGCGCCGCACCGGCGGCTCCCGCAAGCGGCCTCCCGAACGGCCGGCCAAGCCGGTCACGGCAGGGGACCACGTCCTCGCGTACATCCGCGAGCAGCGCGAGGCGATCCTCGCCCACGACCCCGGTGTCCGACGCGACCTGCCGGACTCCGTGCACCAGATGCGGGTCGCCACCCGCCGGCTCCGCTCCGCCTTCCGGTGCTTCGGCTCCGTGCTCGACCCCGACGCCACCGCCCCGGTCGCCGCCGAGCTGAAGTGGCTGGCCCGCGAACTCGGGGTGGACCGGGACCAGGAGGTGCTGGCGGAACGGCTGACGGACGCCCTGGACGCCGTCCCGCCCGGCGCGGTCACCGGCCCGGTCCGCGAGCGCCTCGCCTCCTGGGCGACCGCGCGGCACGCCGGTACCCGCGGCCAGGTGCTCGGCGTGCTGGACTCCGCCCGCTACCTCGCCCTGCTGGACAGCCTCGACACCCTGCTCGCGGACCCGCCGCTGCGGGGGAGGGCGGCGCGGAAACCCGGCAAGGTGCTCACCCGCGCCCTGGCGAAGGAGGGCGCCGGGCTGGCCCGGCTGGTGCGTGCGGCGCTGGAGCTGCCGCCCGGCGAGGAGCGCGACCACGCCCTGCACCAGGCCCGTAAGCGGGCCAAGCGGGCCCGGTACGCCGCCGACGCGGCCGTCCCCGCGCTCGGAGGCTCCGCGCACGCCCCGGCCCGCGCGGCGAAGAAACTGACCAGCCTGCTCGGCGAGCACCAGGACAGCGTGCTGGCCCGGCAGACCCTGCGCGAGCTGGCGGCGGTGGCACACGCGGCAGGGGAGAGCGCCTTCACCTACGGGGTGCTGCACGAGCGGGAGGAGCGGGCGGCCCGGCGCACCGAGGAGAGGCTGCCCGCGGTGTGGGCGAAGACCCGATCGGCGTTCCCGCACTGAGCTCGGCGTACGGAAGTCGCGTCCGAACGGGTTAGGCTTGATGGTCACCCTTCCAGCCTCCGGCCGGGAGATGCCCTTTAGTCAGCTCACGAAGGTAATGCCGCGATGTCTGTCGAGTCGGTCTTCCCGCAGCTCGAAGCCTTGCTCCCGCATGTGCAGAAGCCGATCCAGTACGTCGGCGGAGAACTGAACTCCACGGTCAAGCCCTGGGACGAGGCCGAGGTCCGCTGGGCGCTGATGTACCCGGACGCCTACGAGGTCGGTCTGCCCAACCAGGGCGTCATGATCCTCTACGAGGTGCTCAACGAGCAGCAGGGCGTCCTCGCCGAGCGCACGTACAGCGTGTGGCCGGACCTGGAGGCCCTGATGCGGGAGCACGGCGTCCCGCAGTTCACCGTCGACAGCCACCGCCCGGTGAAGGCGTTCGACGTGTTCGGTCTGAGCTTCTCCACCGAGCTGGGCTACACCAACATGCTCACGGCGCTGGAGCTGGCGGGCATCCCGCTGGAGTCGCGGGACCGTACCGTCGACGACCCGATCGTGCTGGCCGGCGGCCACGCGGCGTTCAACCCGGAGCCGATCGCGGACTTCATCGACGCGGCGATCATCGGTGACGGCGAGCAGGCCGTGCTGGACATGACGGAGATCATCCGCCGCTGGAAGGCCGAGGGCCGCCCCGGTGGCCGCGAGGAGGTCCTGCTCCGGCTGGCGAAGACCGGCGCGGTGTACATCCCGGCGTTCTACGACGTGGAGTACCTGCCCGACGGCCGCATCGGCCGCGTGGTCCCCAACCGCTCCGGTGTGCCGTGGCGGGTCTCCAAGCACACGGTGATGGACCTGGACGAGTGGCCCTACCCGAAGCAGCCGCTGGTGCCGCTCGCGGAGACGGTGCACGAGCGGATGTCGGTGGAGATCTTCCGCGGCTGCACGCGCGGCTGCCGGTTCTGCCAGGCGGGCATGATCACCCGCCCGGTGCGCGAGCGCTCCATCACCGGTATCGGTGACATGGTCGAGAAGGGGCTCAACGCGACCGGCTTCGAGGAGGTCGGCCTGCTGTCGCTGTCCTCGGCGGACCACTCCGAGATCGGCGAGATCGCCAAGGGCCTGGCGGACCGGTACACGGACGACAAGATCGGCCTGTCGCTGCCGTCCACCCGTGTCGACGCGTTCAACGTCGACCTGGCCAACGAGCTGACCCGCAACGGCCGTCGCTCGGGCCTCACCTTCGCCCCCGAGGGCGGCTCCGAGCGCATGCGCAAGGTCATCAACAAGATGGTCTCGGAGGAGGACCTGATCCGCACGGTCGCCACCGCCTACGGCAACGGCTGGCGCCAGGTGAAGCTCTACTTCATGTGCGGCCTGCCCACCGAGACGGACGACGACGTCCTCCAGATCGCCGACATGGCGACCCACGTGATCCAGAAGGGCCGCGAGGTCTCCGGCTCGGGCGACATCCGCTGCACGGTCTCCATCGGCGGGTTCGTACCCAAGCCGCACACCCCGTTCCAGTGGGCGCCCCAGCTCTCCGCCGAGGAGACCGACGCGCGCCTGCAGAAGCTGCGCGACAAGATCCGCGGCGACAAGAAGTACGGCCGCTCCATCGGCTTCCGCTACCACGACGGCAAGCCCGGCATCGTCGAGGGCCTGCTCTCGCGCGGCGACCGGCGCGTCGGCGCGGTCATCCGCGCCGTCTACGAGGACGGCGGCCGCTTCGACGGCTGGCGTGAGCACTTCTCCTACGACCGCTGGATGGGCTGCGCGGACAAGGCGCTGGCCGACTTCGGCGTCGACGTCGACTGGTACACCACCCGCGAGCGCTCCTACGAGGAGGTCCTCCCGTGGGACCACCTCGACTCCGGCCTCGACAAGGACTGGCTGTGGGAGGACTGGCAGGACGCCCTCGACGAGACCGAGGTCGAGGACTGCCGCTGGACCCCCTGCTTCGACTGCGGCGTCTGCCCGCAGATGGACACCCACATCCAGATCGGCCCGACGGGCAAGAAGCTGCTGCCGCTGGCCGTGAAGAACGCGGGTCCGGCGCCGGGCGGCCACTCCCACTGAGTGCGAGCGCACCCTCAGGGGGACGGGCCTTCGGGTCCGTCCCCCTCGTGCGTGGCGGTGCGCTGAAGTCCCTTGGCCGTCTCGGCCGTGCTCGGGCTGCTGACGTGGGCGCTCGTCAAGGCCGGATGGCTGCGGGCGTGGTGGTTCGTGGTTACCGTGGCCTTCGCTGTCGCCGCGTTGCTGCGGCTGACGTTGCTCGCGCCGGAGCTGTGAACGCGACGAAGGGCCCACCGGGTGTTCCGGTGGGCCCTTCGTCGTGGCTGGGCCGGCGTCAGGCGGCCGGGGCGTACTTCGGGTTGGGGCCGTACTCGTTGGCCTCCGGCTTGCCCTCGGAGGCGACGAAGACGAGGAGGATGATGCCGCCGACGAGCGGGATCAGGGAGATGAGGATCCACCAGCCGGAGCGGCTCGTGTCGTGCAGGCGCCGGACCGTGACGGCGAGGCCCGGGATCAGGACGGCGAGGAAGTAGACGATCCCGAGGATCGAGGTGTCCAGGGCGTTGTCCACGATCGCCAGCACGATGCTGATGGCCAGGTTGAACAGGAAGAACATCCAGTATTCCTGCCGCCGCGCGCGACCGCTGAACACCGCGTACTTCTTGAGCACGTCCACGTACCAGTGCATTTGTCGTTCCCCCCAGGAAAGTGCGTGACTGGCCTCTTATGGAAGCAGCAGCCCTGGCCGGAATCCATAGGTTTGGCGTGGTCAGATCAAGGCGTTACAGGGCCGCAGCCGTACGGTGATCAAACCCGTTCCTCACACCGCGCCGGCGGTGGCGAGCCGGGCGTCCAGCCAGTCGAAGACCCGCTCCTCGAACAGCGCCCGCCCCAGCGGCTCGCAGTGCAGGTGCGCCCCTTCCTCCTCGGTGAAGCGCACCAGCTCCTTGGGGCCGGGCAGCGCGTCGTACAACTGCTCCGACGCGCCGGGCCAGAAGTGCTCGCCCTCCGGGTCGGTGATCAGCAGCGGGGTGGTGACGCGGTCCACGACGCGGGTGAGGTCCTGCCGGGACACCTCGGTCAGCAGGTCGTACCGCGAGACCTCGCACAGCAGGTCGTAGGGCGTCTCGACCCCGTACGGCTTGGCCCGCCAGCGCCACGTCGCGGCCAGTGCCGAGTTCTGCTCCAGTGCCTCCTCGATGATCGCGTCGAAGGCGTCCCGGTCCCCGGACTCCCACAGTGCCCGCAGGTCGGGCCCGAGGTGCTGCCACCAGCTCTCCGCGACCCGCACCACCCCCGGATCGGCGACCGCGGCCGCGAGCCGGTGCTCGAAGGCCAGCGCGCGGGGCACCCAGTACCCGCCCTGGCTGATCCCGGCCAGCGCGATCCGCCGCGGGTCCACGTCGGGGCGGGCGAGGAGGAAGTCCACGACCGGGGTGATGACGTTCTCCCAGTCCGGCCGGAAAGTGACCCCCCGATCGAACAGCATCGACTGCTGCCCGGGGCCGTCGAAGAGCAGGACGCGGTATCCCCGCTCCACGGCCGGGGCACCGAGCAGCGTCCAGGCCGAACTGAGCGGGCCGTCACTGCCGTTGTTGGCGATCAGCGTCGGAAGCGGCTCGTCGGTGCCGGGCGGGCCGATCAGATAGCCGGGGAGCGTGGTGTCCTCGTACGGGATCGACACCGGCTCGGCGGGCGGGTCCAGGGCCAGCAGGAACCGGTCCAGGCAGGCCCGGTGCTCGCTGAACGCCTCCGCCGCCCGCTTCTCCGCGTCGGGTACCGCGTCCACACCGACCATCGCGGTGCCCAGATAGCCGGCCGCGCGCAGCCATCCCTCGCGGGCGCTCACCGGGTGGCCGGCCGCCGCGCACTCCTCCGCCTCCACCCGGACGCGGCGCCCGAGGTCCAGCCAGGCGTCGAACCACGCCTGCCCGTCGCCGTCCGCCACCGAGGCGGCGGTGGTGAGCACCTCGCCCGCGTCGGCTCCGTGCCGCCACACCGAACCGAGGGCGAGCAGGATCTCGAAGTTGAACTGGTCGTTCTCGCTGAAGCGATAAGTCATGACGGCTCCCGGACACGCCGAGCGGACCCCTGGGTGGTCCGGACCGCCCTTCCACGGTAGGTGCCCGCCCGCCACCGCGCACCACGGGCGGGCGGCGTGCGGGCGGGGAAGTGCGGCGGGACGATGGGAAAGGGAGCGGACCGCGACATCCCACGACGACTCACCTCAGGAGAGGACGTCCTCATGGCCGAGCAGGCGATCGCGGAACAGGCCGCGACCGACGGGAGGAAACCGCTCGGCACCGCGGGCGCCCTCCTCTCCTTCGCACCCTGGATCATCTTCGGCGTGGTGGCCGGCCCCAGCACCTGGGAGTACGCGGCGCTCGCCGCTCTGATCGCGGCCCTCGTGCTGTCCGCCCAGGACCTGCTCCACGGCAGGGTCCGCATCCTCGACGCGGCCGGCATCGTGTTCTTCGCCGTGCTCTCCGTCATGGCGCTCGCCCTGAACCGCCCGGACCTGCTCTGGCTGGAGACCTACGCCCAGGTCATCTCCAGCGGCCTGGTCGCCGTCATCGCCTTCGTCTCGCTGCTGTACGACCCCTTCACCGCGCAGTACGCCCGCGAGTCGACCCCGCGCCAGTACTGGGACTCGCCCGTGTTCCGGCACATCAACCGGGTGCTCACCACGTGCTGGGGCGTCACCTTCGCCCTCATGACGGCCTCCACCTGGCTCGCCGTCCACTTCCCCCGCCAGGACGACTGGCTGAACTGGGTCGTCCCCGTCGCCCTGCTGGTCGTCGCGGTGAAGCTCACCCGGCGCTACCCGGAGACGTACAAGGCCCGCGTGCTTCCGGCGGACTGAAGGGGCATCCAAAACCGGGCCGGCGGCGTCCAAGAGGGTATGGACCTCGACAAGCCGCCCGCGCCGCAGCCCCCGGAGGGCTGCCTCGTCGTCGCCCTCCGCCTGCCCGTCCGGATCGTCGTGCTGGTGCTCGTGGTGCCGGTACGGCTCGCGTGGGACGCGCTGGCCGCGGCCGGACGGCTCCTGCACGCCACCGTGCTGCGGCCCCTCGGCCGCGTGCTGCTGTGGACCGGCCGGGCCCTGTTCGTCCTGCCCTTCGTGGCGCTGTGGCGCTGGGTGCTGATCCCGCTGGGCACAGCCTTGAGGTGGCTCGGGCACGTCCTGGTCGCCGCGCCGCTGACCTGGGCATACGTCCGGGTGCTGACCCCCCTCGGCCACGCGCTGCGCCGGGCCGGGCGGGGTGCGGTCACCTACCTGCTGGCGCCGGCCGGGCGGGGCATGGCCTGGCTGGCGCGGGGTGCCGGCGTCCTGCTGGCCGCCGTCGGGCTCGGGGTGTTCACCGGAGCCGCGTGGCTCGTCCGGTACCTGCTCGTCGTCCCCGCCCGGTGGCTGCACGTCCAGGTGCTGAGTCCGGTGGGGCGGGGGCTGCTGCGGCTGGCCGAGGTCCTGGTCGCGGGGGCGGGGGCGGCCCTGTACTGGACGGGCCGCGTGCTGTTGGTGCGGCCCGCTCTCGCGCTGTGGCGCTGGGTGCTGAGTCCGGTGGGGCGGGGGCTGCTGCGGCTGGCCGAGGTCCTGGTCGCGGGGGCGGGGGCGGTCCTGTACTGGACGGGCCGCGTGCTGTTGGTGTGGCCCGCTCTCGCGCTGTGGCGCTGGGTGCTGGTCCCCGTGGGCCGGGTGCTGGCCGTGGTCGCGCGGGAGGTCGCCGGCGCGCTCGGGCACGCCTGGCGGATCGCCGGGCACCTCTCCCGTCTGGTGGGCCGTGCCCTCGGGACCCTCTTCCGGTGGATCTTCGTGGAGCCCGCCCGCTGGATGTACCGGAGTGTCCTCACCCCGGTAGGGCACGTCGTACGGGACGCGGTGCTGCGGCCCGCCGCCCGGGCCGCGCGCGAGGTGGGCCGGGCCACCCGGCTGACCCTCGCCGCCGCCCGCGACACCCTGCGCGAGACCCGCAGGGAACTGCGCCGGGCCCTCTTCGGAGAACCCCGGCAGCAGGCCGCGGTGGACCGGCGGGAACCCGCGGCGCGCGAGCCACGTACTCTTGGTAGCGGTACGACCGTTCTCACGAAGGACTAGGACACTGGGCAAGCGACAGCCCGAAGGCCCGCCGCCCGCACCCGCGGTGCAGCGCATCCGACTGCGTTACACCAAGCGCGGCCGCCTCCGGTTCACCAGCCACCGCGACTTCCAGCGTGCCTTCGAGCGCGCGTTGCGCCGCGCCGAGGTACCCATGGCGTACTCGGCGGGGTTCACGCCGCACCCGAGGGTGTCGTACGCCAATGCCGCACCCACCGGCACGGGCAGTGAGGCGGAGTACCTCGAGATCGCGCTGACCGCGCCGCGCGACCCCGGCACCCTGCGCGCCCTGCTCGACGAGTCGATGCCCGCCGGGCTCGACATCGTCGACGCCGTGGAGGGCCGCACGTCGGGGCTCGCCGACCGGCTCACCGCCTCCGTGTGGGAGCTGCGGCTGGACGGCGTGCGTCCCGAGGAGGCCCGGGCCGCCACCGACGCCTTCATGGCGGCGGAGACGGTTCAGGTGCAGCGGATGGCCAAGAACGGCGTCCGTACCTTCGACGCCCGCGCCGCCGTCGTCGCCCTCGAAACGCGGGACGAGTCGGCTGATAGGCCCAGCGACCGGCCCTGTGCGATACTGCGCCTGGTTGTTCGGCACGTGACGCCTGCCGTACGACCCGACGACGTCCTGTCCGGTCTTCGCGCCGTGGCCGACCTGGCGCCGCCGGTCCCCGCAGCGGTGACCAGGCTGGCGCAGGGGCTGTTCGATGAAGAGACCGGCACGGTGACCGACCCGCTCGCGCCCGACCGCGAGGCAGCCACGGCCCCGAAGGCCGAACCGGCTGCCGCCGCGACGGTGCCGGCGCCGGAAGGTCCCGCGTAGGGACGCACGCCGTAGCGCCGCCCTCTGATCCGGGAGCCACCTGGGTCGGGCAGCGCACCGACCAGAAGACTTTCGCCAGGCCGTACCGACAAGGCGTACGGAACCGGCGAGACAGGACACAGAGTGCTCCCGTGCGGCGCCCGCGCCCCGGACGGCGGCCACCGCGCATCGCGCGGGCCGCGGACGTCAGCGGTGGCCGGTTCTCTTCCCGAGACCGGCCCCGGACCAGGCGCGGCGACCCGGGAGCCCCGACGGGAGAAATGCCCGCATGCTCGAACCGACCGAGCCCAACGAGGGCTCCGAACCGAACACGCCGAGCGACACGCTGCCCCCGCGCAGGCGTCGCCGTGCCGCGTCCCGCCCGGCGGGTTCGCCCGCCGCCGCTGCCGGCACCGAGACCGGCGCGCAGCCCGAGGCCGCCGCCCCGGCACCGCAGGCCGAGGCCCCCGAGGCCCCCGCCGAAGCGGCGCCGCGCCCGCGTCGCCGCACCACCCGCCGTGCCTCCGCGCCCGCCGGAACCCCGACGGCCGCCGAGGCCGCGACCGTCACCGAGCCGGCCGTACCGGCCGCGTCCGCCGACGAACAGGCCGACGCCACTGCCGAGACCGCCGCGCCCGCGCCGCGCCGCACCCGCCGCCGCGCCTCCGCGCCCGCCGGATCGCCCACGCAGGTCACCGCCGAGGACAACAAGGCCGAGGAGGCCGACGTGGCCCAGGACACCGAGGACAACAAGGCCGCCGAACCGGCCGGGTCCGCCACCGAGACCCCGGCCGCGCGTCCGCGCCGCCGCGCCACCCGGCGTGCCTCCGCCCCGGCCGGTGCGCCGAAGGCCGCCGAGGCGCCCGAGACGGAGCAGCCCGCCGCCGAGCAGGTCCCGGCCGCCGCGACGGAGACGGCCACGGAGAGCGAGGCTCCCGCCGCGCGTCCGCGCCGCAGGGCCACGCGCCGTGCCTCCGCGCCCGCGGCGGAGGCCGCCGCCGAGGCCGTCGTCACCGAGACCCCCGCCGCCGAGCCCGAGCCGGCTCCGGCCGCCGAGCCCGAGCCCGAGGCAGCTCCGGCCGGCCGTACGCGCCGCCGCGCCACCCGCCGGGTCACCGCGCCCGCCGAGACCCCGGCCGTAGAGGCCCCCGCCGCCGCGGCCCCCGCCGTCGCGGCCGAGCCGGTCGCGGATGCCGAGCCGGTCACCGAGGCCGCGCCCGAGACCGAGGCCGCCCCCGGCCGTGCCCGCCGTCGGGCCACCCGCCGGGCCTCCGCGCCGGCCGGTGCCCCGGCCGCCGTCGAGGAGAAGGCCGAGGAGAAGGCCGAGGAGAAGCCCCAGGCCGCCGAGCCCGAGCAGCGCCCCGCCCGCAAGGCGACGCAGTCCGCGCCGGTCGAGCCCGAGGGCGGCCGCCGCCGTCGCCGCGCCGTGCGCCAGGCCGCGGGCGGGTTCTCCGCGCCCGCTCCCGCCGAGGGCGACGCCCCCCGCCGTGCCGCCCGGCCCGCCGTGGCCACCTTCCAGGCGCCGGTCTTCACCGAGCCCAGGTTCCAGACCCCGCAGCGCGCCGCCGCCGAGGCGGCGGCCCAGGCCGCCGGCGTCCGGGAGCCCGAGAAGGCGGAGGAGGCCGAGGAGTTCGAGGAGACCACCACCGCCCCCGAGCCGTCCGCCGACGAGCGCGGCGACGGCCGCCGCCGCCGTCGTCGCCGTGGCGCTCCCGCCGAGGAGACGCGCGCGGTGGAGGAGAAGCCGGAGCAGGCCGAGGAGCCCGCCGAGGACGAGGCCGACGACTCCGACGACGCCGAGGGCTCGGACGACTCCGGTTCGCGCCGCCGCCGCCGCCGGGGTGGCCGTCGCCGCCGCCGCGGCGACGCCTACGACGGTGACGACAACGGCGAGGGCGCCGACGACGCCGAGTCCGGCGAGCTCGCCGCCGAGCAGGCGGAGCAGGACGCCGAGGACACCGCCGAGCAGGCGGAAGAGGACGCCGAGGACGCCGAGGAGGCACGCGGCGAGGAGGCCGGTGGCTCCAGCTCCAGCCGTCGCCGCCGCCGCCGTCGCCGTCGCGCCGGGGACTCCGGTGGCGAGGCCGAGCCGTCGTCCGCGGACGACCCCGAGCGCACCGTCGTCAAGGTCCGCGAGCCCCGCAAGGCCGCCGAGCCGTCCGACGAGGTCCAGTCCATCAAGGGCTCCACGCGCCTGGAGGCCAAGAAGCAGCGCCGCCGCGAGGGCCGTGAGCAGGGCCGCCGCCGCGTGCCGATCATCACCGAGGCCGAGTTCCTGGCCCGCCGTGAGGCCGTCGAGCGCGTGATGGTCGTGCGCCAGCACGGCGAGCGCACCCAGATCGGCGTCCTGGAGGACGGCGTGCTCGTCGAGCACTACGTCAACAAGGAGCAGGCCACCTCCTACGTCGGCAACGTCTACCTGGGCAAGGTCCAGAACGTGCTGCCGTCCATGGAGGCCGCCTTCATCGACATCGGCAAGGGCCGCAACGCCGTCCTGTACGCCGGTGAGGTCAACTTCGAGGCGCTCGGCATGGCCAACGGGCCGCGCCGTATCGAGTCCGCCCTCAAGTCCGGCCAGCCGGTCCTGGTCCAGGTGACCAAGGACCCGATCGGTCACAAGGGCGCCCGCCTCACCAGCCAGGTCTCCCTGCCGGGCCGCTACCTCGTGTACGTCCCCGAGGGCTCGATGACCGGCATCAGCCGCAAGCTGCCCGACACCGAGCGGGCCCGGCTGAAGACCATCCTCAAGAAGATCGTCCCCGAGGACGCGGGCGTCATCGTGCGCACCGCCGCCGAGGGCGCGAGCGAGGACGAGCTGCGCCGTGACGTCGAGCGGCTCCAGGCGCAGTGGGAGGAGATCAAGAAGAAGGCGAAGACGGGCAACGCCCCGGCGCTGCTGTACGGCGAGCCGGACATGACCGTCCGCGTCGTCCGCGACATCTTCAACGAGGACTTCTCCAAGGTCATCGTCAGCGGTGACGAGGCGTGGTCGACCATCCACGGCTACGTCTCCCACGTCGCCCCCGACCTCACCGACCGGCTCCAGAAGTGGACCGGCGAGGTCGACGTCTTCGCCACGTACCGGATCGACGAGCAGCTCGCCAAGGCGCTGGACCGCAAGGTCTGGCTGCCCAGCGGCGGTTCACTGGTGATCGACCGGACCGAGGCGATGGTCGTCGTCGACGTCAACACCGGCAAGTTCACCGGCCAGGGCGGCAACCTGGAGGAGACGGTCACCAGGAACAACCTGGAGGCGGCCGAGGAGATCGTGCGCCAGCTCCGGCTGCGCGACCTCGGCGGCATCATCGTCATCGACTTCATCGACATGGTGCTGGAGTCCAACCGGGACCTGGTGCTGCGCCGTCTGCTGGAGTGCCTGGGCCGGGACCGGACCAAGCACCAGGTGGCCGAGGTGACGTCGCTGGGCCTGGTGCAGATGACCCGCAAGCGGGTCGGCCAGGGCCTGCTGGAGTCCTTCTCCGAGAACTGCGTCCACTGCAACGGCCGTGGCGTCATCGTGCACATGGAGCAGCCCACCTCCGTCGGTGGCGGTGGTGGCGGCAAGCGCAAGAAGCGCGGCCGCGGCGACGGCCAGGTCCACGAGCACGAGCACGAGACCGCCGCGCCGGTGGAGACCGAGACGGCCGCAGAGGTGGCCGCCGAGGCCGCCGAGCCGGTAGCGCTGCCCGCGCCGGACTTCACCGCGGACGAGGAGCTCTACAGCTCCGTCGCCGAGGCGGAGGCCGCCGCCGGACGGGGCCGCTCGCGCCGGAAGGCCGGCCGCCGGGCCTCCGCCCCGGCCGGTGCGCCGAAGGAGGGCAGCCGCCGTTCCGCCGAGCGGGCCGAGCGGTTCGAGCGTGCCGCCGAGGAGGCACCGACCGCCGCGTCGGTCACCGCCGAGGAGGCCGCCGTCGCCCCCGTGCTGCCGGAGCCGGCTGCCGAGGCGCACGCCGAGCCGATGGCCGCCGAGGACCCGGTGGTCGCGCCGGAGCCCGCCGCGGAGGAGGCCGCGCCCAAGGGCCGTGCCCGTCGCCGGGTCACCCGCAAGGTGTCCGCGCCCGCCGGTTCGCCGGCCGGAGCCGAGGCCGCCGTGGTGACCGTCGCGGAGCCCGCGCCGGTGGCCGAGCCGGAGCAGCTGCCGGAGCCGGAGGCCGTTCCGGCGGCCGAGGGGAGTGCCGCCCCGGCCCGTCCGCGCCGCCGCGCGGTGCGCAAGGCCACCGCGCCGACCGCGTCGGAGGAGACGGCCGTCCTGGTCGTGCCGTCGTCCGCGCCGGAGCCGGCCGCGACCGAGCCCGCCGCCGAGGAGCCCGCCGCAGAGGCGGAGTCCGAGGAGGCCGCGCCCGCCAAGAAGACCGCCCGCAAGGCGGCCAAGAAGGCCCCGGCGAAGAAGACGGCCGCGAAGAAGACCACGGCCGCCAAGAAGACGACGGCCGCGAAGAAGACCGCCGCCAAGACGACGACGGCGAAGAAGACGACGGCCAAGAAGGCGGCCAAGACCGCCGGGACGGCCGCCAAGTCGACGGCGAAGAAGACCACCACGGTCCCCGCGCCCGACGACGAGAGCTGAACCGGACACCCCTCGTGTGGTCCTGTCGTCCGCGACAGGGCCACACGGCTTTGCCCCCCACCCCGCGAACCGGGGAAGTCGCCCCGGAACCGGGGAAGTTAAGGAGAACCCGCGATGATAGGTCTCGTGCTGGCGGCCGGCGCCGGACGGCGTCTGCGCCCCTACACCGACACCCTGCCCAAGGCACTGGTGCCGGTGGGCCCGGAGGGTGACGAGGAGTCGCTGACGGTGCTGGACCTGACGCTGGGGAACTTCGCGGAGGTCGGCCTGACCGAGGTCGGTGTCATCGTCGGCTACCGCAAGGAGGCCGTCTACGACCGCAAGGCCGCGCTGGAGGCGAAGTACGGCCTGAAGATCACGCTGAT